>JAJDVC010000230.1 GCA_022826305.1 Gammaproteobacteria bacterium
AGCAGCACCGCATTGTCGCCAAGGTCGATGAGCTCATGGCTCTTTGTGGCCAACTGGAAACGAATATTAGTGCTGTCAAAAATAAACGTGCTGATCTTCTCAAATCGCTTCTTCGAGCCACGCTAGAACCTGCCGAGAAAATACCCGATACTACTGCACCAGATACACCGCCAATCGGTCACGGCCCTTCTTAGTAATAAAGACAAACAACCGCTATATAGCGCACAATAAGATGCAAGTGCTGTCGTGGACTTGAACGACACCAGAAATTCCTGCCGAATTAAAAATGGGCATAGAATATTTGTTAAGGCAGAATGGAATAGCCGATAGGATCGGGCAGGAGCCTGTAACCTGTAGTGGATAAGCCAGAATGATATAGAGGCAAGTATGAGCAGCAAATTTGAACTCACGGATGCTGAGGGAACGAAAAAGGAGTTTGACAGAATAGAACAGCTTGGAGGATTTCTCTTCGATGAAGCAGCGGCATGGGAAAGGCTACGGAAAGACTCGAACATAGATTCCGGTTCACTCCACCGCTATTTTTGTCACGAGCTTTTGTACGAAGCCGCCTCATCTATCAAGAAAAATATCCATAAGGTTGATGAATCCGGTGTTCCGACGATAGTGGGGAAGGTCATACACGACCTGAGACACAAGTGGTTGTGGAGTGGTCATTCATACTTAGAAGAGTTTGTCAGATACAATAGGCTATATAACGCACAAGTAGCCGAAGGCTTCATTCATACGGTCATCACAGAGTTGGAGGAGAGTGATGTTCCAGTCATAGGCAGAATCCACGGAGGAACTCTTGAAGGTCAGGCGATGGCGTTGGCTTTTCTGAAAAATCAGGAATTCAGGAACAAGTTCCAGGATTTTCTGGATAACGGTAGAGTCAAGATTCATGAACTGGAAGACACTTACGAAGAAAAACTTCGACTGGAAAAGCCAGCTGAATACTGGAAAAGAGCAGGTAAAAAGTTCAGATGCCAGGCTCACGGATGGTCGACAGTTCTGTGTATATCTTTAGCAATTGGTATCGCGTTGTTCGCTGTATTCTTCTGGTATTGGACCAAGGGACAGAAGATACCCATAAAATTCGATACGATACAAGGCGTTGTGATTTTCAGTACAGTGCTCGCCTTGTATGCATTTCTTATCAGGACATTCTCTCGACTTGCGTTCAGTGCATTTCACTTAATGCGGGATGCCGAAGAAAGAGAACAGCTTACGTATTTATACCTGTCTTTGACAAAGGAGAAAGTGATTGATGAAACCTCAAGAAATCTGATTCTGCAGGCTCTGTTCAGCCGCTCCGAAACAGGATTGCTTGCAGGCGAATCCGGACCGTCCATGCCCGTTGCACACGAGATGAAGGATTTGTCCAGTCGATAAAAATGAAGGAATTTCCAGATCATTCGTCCAAATTCCGAATACCGTAGCAATACGATCCTTCAGTATCGAAAAATAAACAAAATCCTGCTTGACTGTTGTTCGGAAAATCTGAACCGAAAAATTATTACCTACTGGATTGGCTGGAATCGATTGTTTCATCACTATCGACTCCCGGTTTCTGAAAGTTCATTCAATCGAACAAAGACTGTGTCTTCAATTGGGGATTGTTAGCACGCCCCAGGTACTGTCGTCACGAGTTATCGCGCCATGGCATGAGGCATCGGATGTGGATGGCGGCGAGGAACGATGCGGCATGCTTCGCCTGCGCCTTGCGGTTGCGCTTAGACGGGATCACCGGCTCGATGCCCCACCTGCGGCAGTGCGCCAGGATCCGGTTGGTATCATGAGCCCGATCCGCCAGCAACGCCCCGGCATCCACTCCTTCGATCAGGACGTCAGCCTGGCTGCAATCCGCTGCGGCACCTGCTGCTGCAATCGCCCGGAGCGGCAGACCATGCGCAGCCACGGCCAGATGCAGCTTCGTGTCGAGCCCTCTCTTGTGCGACCCGTCGCCTGGTTTTCGCCGTGCACACCGGCCGCATGGGGATGAACCTTGATGTGACTTGCATCGATGAGCTGTTCCGGCAGGCTCTCCCATCAGCCATGCGTAGTCCGGTTCATCCATCGGACCCCCTTGTCCCGCCAGCGGCAGAATCGCCGATGCGTGTTCTTCCAGTCTCCGTAGTCCGGCGGCAGGTCCCGCCAAGGCGCTCCCGTGCGCAGGATCCACAGCACCGCATCGAGGAAACGCCGATTGTCCCGGGCCACGCCCCCCAGCAGATGGGGTTCCAGCAGGGGCCATGTCCAGTTCGGAAGATCATGTCTGTGGTGCGCTTCGGCTATCTCGGGTTCTCCAGAAAATTGCTTCGCTACATCATGTCATCAATCACTCAACTTGTGACGACAGTACCTAGTCAAACTGTACATTGAGATTCTTGTACAGACGCTTTACGAGTCCTGCAAAACCGGGCAGACCGTCCAGACAGGAAATACCTGCACCGCAGAAGAAAACCACATTCCCCTCTGCGTGCGCCTGCAACGGTTTCCCGGTAACATCCGGGCCGCTGTCGACGAAAATTGGCATCGGAACATTGCTCCAGCAATAGCCGGGGGAGAGTCGGATTACAGCATGACCACTGTCGATTCCCGACAAGCGACAAGTTTTCCCCACACATGGCAGATCACTCATGGCAAAACCAAATTCACAAGATTGATTAATCTTCACGAAAATCAGGTCCAGTAATCGTTTTTCATGCGATGGTGCAGGATGATCGCTTCCAACCGGAATCCGCAGATAATGTCGCAAGGCAATCAAGAATCAACAGGCTCAACGGTTTTTCGCGCTTTTCCAGCCCTCGAGGCGGGAGCAACCTATGCTGGCCATGCCGCGCTCATCAAGGAGCATGCGCTGGCTGTACCCGCACCGAACATTCTTTGTGCCATAGGCACCAGACACAGGAAGGGAGAACGCGGTCGCTGGCGGCTGTACACACCACGCCACAAACCCGACGATACACTGCAAGGTCACCTCACCTTTGCCCTGAAGTACGAAGGCATCGATCTGGGTCTTCTGAAAGCACTGTTCGATGGCATTGACCCGCAAGAGATCGTCAACATCGTGAAGGCGCAACCGACTGGCGGTTATAGCCGCCGTATCTGGTTTCTGTACGAATGGCTGACGAGTACGGTCCTTGAACTGGATGATGCCACCCGGGGCAACTTTGTTCCCCTGGTCAATGACAAGATCCAGTATGCGGCAACTCCTCGCGATTCGAAACGCCACCGTATTCGCAACAACCTGCCGGGCACACGCGAATTCTGCCCACTGATCCGCCGTACTGAAAAACTGGACCGATTCATCGACATGAATCTCTCACAGGTGGCAATCGATCATATCGGGGAAACACATCCCGACCTGCTGGGCCGGGCAGCAGCTTTCCTGCTGCTCAAGGATTCCAGGGCATCCCACACGATTGAAGGTGAAACGCCGCCACATGATCGTATAGAACGCTGGGGCAGGATTATCGGCGAAGCCGGACAGCGGGAATTGAATGTTGATGAATCGAGCATCTTCAATCAATCGTGATTTCCGACAGTCGCTTCACCACGCTTGGCTGTCGTGTTGAAGGCGGCTTCGTTGGTGACCATGATCGCACGACAGGGATGCCCATGCCCGTACACATCTCTGCACGGGCTGAGAATCTGGAAAGCCTGCTTTCGGGTTTGATGGAAACCAGTCGGTTCCTGACCGATAGCGACTACGATCCTGTTCTTGCGGCTACGCTGATTGCATTCGGATTTGTATTCATCCACCCACTCGAAGACGGCAATGGTCGTATCCATCGTTATCTGTTCCATCATGTCCTGGCGGAAAAAGGCTTTGTTCCCAGGGGACTGGTATTTCCGGTATCAGCCGTGATTCTGGATCGTATCGACGAGTACAGGCACACATTGGAGCATTACTCCAAGCCCAGACTTGATCTGGTCGAATGGCGTCCAACAGCCAAGGGAAATGTTGAAGTTCTGAACGAGACGATAAATCTCTACCGCTATTTCGACGCGACGAAGCAGGCCGAGTTTTTCTTTGAATGTGTCGAAGAGACCGTCAATAGAACGTTGCCGGAAGAAGTGGACCATCTTGCAAAGTACGACCTCTTGAACGACTTCATGAAGAACTACATCGACATGCCGGACAAACGGGTTGACCTGTTAATCAGATTTCTCAACCAGAATGGCGGTCGATTATCCAATCGTGCTCGCAGGAAAGAATTTGCTGCACTGACAGACAAGGAAGTCCAGACCATTCAAGACAAGCACGACGAAATATTCCATCGCGATGAATGACAATGTTCCCTGGAGCAGACCGGCATCTTTCCCATGATGCCTGATTTCCTCTGGCGGCATAATGCCAACCGGGAGTTCACGGGCAACGATCTGGAGCGGAACAGGATCCCATACTTGTGCGGCACTGCCTTTCGAAGTCACACGTTCATCGGTATCATGATTGAGCATTAGCACGAACATTGCATGAGCGTCGATGAGCATTGGAAATT
>JAJDVC010000137.1 GCA_022826305.1 Gammaproteobacteria bacterium
CCACCGTCAAGTGTATCCAGATCCGCATTACTCGACACCGCCTCGAATATGCGCGCCCGGTGACCCTTGTGACACCAGCGGTTATATTGCACATACACCCGGTGCCAGTGACCGAACTGTTGCGGCAGGTCCCACCACGGCGAACCGGTCCGAGCGATCCACAGCTTCGGTGAAACTGCCGGTTGTCTCCTGCCGTCACACCACGATCCACTCGCCTTGCTCGTGCAATGTTCGGGCTAATACTGTCCCCGGCTGTCAATGGATACTGTTGAACTGCAATAGACAGAATATGCTCTTAACTGACTGAAAACAGGCAATAAAAAGCCGTCTTAAGACGGCCTTGAATATTGAAATGGTGGAGGTGGCGGGAATCGAACCCGCGTCCGCAAATCCTACGCTCACTGGCGGCTACATGTTTAGTCTGCGTTTCAGTTTGACCTGTCAGCCAGCAGGCAGACTCGCTTGCCGACAGGCGATCCCGCTTACCTTTAGCAACTGACCAACGGGCCCGGTCAGTGAGCGATCCTGCATGTTTTGACCTTTCCGGACCCGGCCTGCAGGAAAGCCTGGTGAAAGGACTGGCGGACTCTAGGCCGCCAGTGCGTAGTTGTCGTCGTTGGCAACTATTGTTGTGTAGCTGGATTTACGAGGAACTCTACACCTCGACATGCTCCAATGGTTTCGCGATCGACGTCGAAGCCAATCACCCCCAAGGCGAACATTATAGCAGATTATTCGGCAATCATGCCGTTTGTACAGGAAATCGTATCATGTGCCGGCACCATGCAGGGAAAAGCCTACCGCTTCAGTAGCCGCTGCTTCTGCCGGCTCCAGTCCCTTTGCTTGATGGCCTTACGCTTGTCGTGCTGCTTCTTGCCCTTGGCAAGGGCGATCCTGAGCTTGGCCTTGCCGCGCACCCAGTAAAGGCTGAGCGGCACGATAGTGTAGCCCTCCCGTTCCGTGGCCCCGATCAGCCTGCTGATTTCCCGGCCGTGCAGAAGCAGTTTCCTGGGTCGTACGGGATTCGGGTCGATATGAGTGGAGACGGATTTCAGGGGAGAGATGTGCGCCCCGATCAGAAATACCTCTCCCCGGTGTATGCCGACATAGCTTTCCTTGAGCTGCATGCGGTTATCGCGCAGGCTCTTGACTTCCCACCCTTCCAGGCAGACTCCCGCCTCGAAGCTGTCCTCTAGGTCATAGTCGTACCGTGCCTTGCGATTCACGGCGATGGTGTTTGGGAGAGGAGATTTGGCGGGCATTGCGGTCAGGTTCGGGATGTTGCAGGTGTGTGCGAGGGTATACGTCTCGGGAAATCGTTTTCAAGTATAATCCTTCGCACCTGGTACGGGTTAGCTATGCCGACGACATGTACAGTATAAATCGTTCTGCCCTGGTTTCACATGATGCGGGTCAGATGTTCGAACTGGTCAATGACATAGCGAGCTATCCCGAGTTCCTGTCCTGGTGCGTGGCGTCACGGGTCATCGAGCGTACGGAGTCGACAGTGTTAGCGGCCCTGACCGTTGATTTCAAGGGTATCAAGAAGACATTCACGACCCGCAACACGCTGTTCAGGAACAGGAAAACGCGCATGGAACTGGTTGAGGGGCCGTTCAGCGAACTGACCGGGGAATGGCTGTTCTCGGCGCTTGAAGGCAGGGCCTGCAAGGTAGCCCTGAAACTTGACTTCGAATTTTCATCGCGTGTCATGGGCAAGATGCTGAGTCCCGTATTCAGCAAGATAGCCAATTCCATGGTGAATGAATTCTGCAAACGGGCGGATGATCTGTACAACGGGTATGAGTACGGACAGGATTAGCGTGGAGGTTGTTTATGCCCTTCCTGACGAGCAGAAGGTGGTTGCCCTGGATTGTGCCAGGGGGACCACGATCGCCCAGGCAATCGAACAATCCGGCATTGTCTTCTTGTATCCGGAACTTGCGGGACGGAACCATGATGCGGGCGTTCATGGATACCGGCAACGCCCGGATTTTGTCCTTTCGGATCACGACCGGGTGGAGATCTACCGCCCGTTGCTGGTTCCGCCTACCGAGGCGCGGCGCTTGCGGGCCAGGGCAAGGAAGCGCATCGGGAAATAGTCGAAGCCGGTACCCGCCGCCCGGAGATTGCTTGCCCGTTCGCGAATCTCTCGTTCCGGGGAACATTTCCGTTGCGAAATGATCGGGCGGGGGCTGCGTAGTATTGAAGCTTCTGGAGGGTAAGGTTTTTTCAGGGGACATTCCCTGCCTCCGCTTGCTTGTGGTTTTGGAAAAACCACTGGAGAAACATGTTCCCCATGCGGGGAGGATGTTTCCCCGATGGGCAAGGAAGGAACCGGAATATCTTCCGGCCCTGATGATGAAAAAAGAACCAGGCCTTTCGTTCCCGCACCACCTCGGGCCCTATTGGGAGGTGCTTCAGATTGCCAGTTCAGGGTGCTGACGGACCGCTATTAAATCGGACTCCACACCCTCTCGGAAACGGATCCAGGTGGTTTTCGGGTACGCATGATCCTCCATCAATACGGATGCACTGCCGCAACGGCACGAGGGTCATGACACTTCCCGGTCCAGTTGTCGTCTTCAGGAAACCGGAATTCAGTCTGGCGCCAGGCAGTCTGTCCCGGCATTCCAGCCAGGTGGTCCGGATGTCACCGCCTCAACCTCGTGTCGGTTCCACCGGCAGCGCCCGGAGCCAGTCGCCGAAGGACGGGATCGGAATCCGGTAGTGGTCGGGGAGGCCTTGCGTCGGCGCCAGCAGACCGGCGTGCAGGGCATTGGCGAGGAATTCGCTGAAATCACCTGAAGCGTTCTCCGGCGCGGACCGCACAAGATCCCGGAGCGTCGCCCGGGACAGGATGCCGTCCGGACTGGATCCGGCCACCAGCGCGATCCGCTTGTAGATTCCGGAATCCTCCGTGCCGGCGGCCAGCCGGCCGGCATAGTATTCCTGCTTGTATTCCTCCGCGGCAGCCATGGCCGCATCCAGATGCCCCGAATCAATCCGCCCGCCGTTGGCCCGGATGATCCCGCACGCCGCCACCGCAACGCTGTTGACATGCTGCGGCCACCCCTGGGACAGCTCGGCCAGCCTGTTCACCCAGACTTCCCGATCTTCCGGCGCGCCCGTGAAACCGTAGGCATCGAAGACACTCCGGATGGCACAGGCCGAGTCATCAGACGGCAGGGTATCCAGGGTCACCACCCGGCCTCTGGCGAATCTCGACAGGCCGCACTCGCGCAGCACCTGCTGGGTGTCGCTCAGACCGAAGAACGCCGCCACCAGGGGAATC
>JAJDVC010000066.1 GCA_022826305.1 Gammaproteobacteria bacterium
TTCCTCTCATCACAGGATCGATGTTTCGCCCCGGGAGGTTCCCTTGACGGTGATGGCCCTTGACTGTCTGGCGCAAGGCGGGTCCGGGCTCACGGCCCTGCAGGTGGCCCGGGCACTTGGGTTGCCGGACGACCAGACAGACAGGGGCCTGTCTGGTGATCTGGACAGGATGGTCCGGCAAGGCCTGATGGAGCGTGATGCTGATGGTCGTTACCGGCTGAGTCCGGAGTTCGTGCTGCTGTACGGGCTGGTAAGGGGGCATCCTGCCGGACACGGGTTTCTGGTGTGTGATGACAGGGACGAGGAACTGTACCTGAGGCCCGACCAGATGAAACGGACCATGCACGGTGATGAGATCTGGTGCGGCACTCTCCCCGATACCGTATTCGGCAGATCGAAGACCGTGATTGTAGGAATAGCGCGCCGGAACATCAGGACGCTTGTCGGCAAGGCCGTTCGGAACCGGGGTATCTGGCATGTCATTGCCAGGGACCGGCGTGTCAGCAGCCGAATCCGCATTCCGGCGACACATGCGGGAAACACCAGCCCCGGGGATACCGTGCTGCTTGAACTGATTCCGGACAGTTCCGAATCTCCTTACACCGGCAGGGTGATCGAGGTCATCGGAAGGCACGACAATGCCGGTATCCAGAGCCGGGTGGCAATTTGTGAGCATGGAATTCCCGACCGCTGGCCCGAGGCATTGATTACACGGATTGAAAAGATGAAGGGCCGTTATATCGCACCGGAACCGGGAAAGTACCGTGCGGATATCAGGGATCTGCCGCTTGTCACCATTGACGGCACGGATGCCAGGGATTTCGATGATGCGGTTTATTGTCGCAGTACCGACACCGGCTGGCGCCTGGTGGTTGCGATTGCCGACGTCAGCAATTACGTCAAGGCCGGCGACCCGCTTGATCAGGAGGCTTTTGCAAGGGGAACAAGCGTCTATTTCCCTGGCCAGGTGATTCCCATGCTTCCCCAATACCTGTCAAACGGTATCTGCTCGCTCAACCCGGACGAGGATCGGTTCTGCATGGTATGTGAGATGGAGCTTGATGATCAGGGACAAATCGGGGAATACCGGTTTTACCAGGCAGTCATGCGATCCCGGCACCGGCTTACCTATGCGCAGGTCAACGGCATCGTGGTCGATCAGGATCGTGCGCTACGCAAGGCGCATGGCTCGGTTTGCTCCAGCCTGGATGGGCTCCATGCCCTGGCGTCACGACGGCGAGATGGCAGGCTGACTGCAGGGGCCCTGGATTTTCGCATTGCCGAGCCGTATTTCGAACTGGGGCCTGATCGCCGTCCGGTATCGATCTTCGCAAGACCAAGGTTGCCGTCCCATGAATTGATCGAGGAATGCATGCTGGCCGCCAACATGTGTGCGGCGGAATTCCTGCACATCCACTTCGGCGACCAGGGAATCTATCGCAATCATGCCGACCCGTCAGAAGAGAATCTGGGTCAGCTCAGGCACTTCCTGCGCAGCCTTGGATTGATGCTGGGTAGCAGCGGGAAACCCAGGTCGGCTGATTATCAGGCATTGCTGGAAAGCATCCGCGACAGGCCGGATATCGGGGCAGTGGTCCAGTCCGTGCTGCTGCGCAGCCTGAGCAAGGCGTGTTACGAAAGCAAGCCGATCGGGCACTTCGCCCTGGCGGCTCCCCTTTATACCCACTTCACGTCGCCCATCAGGCGGTACGGCGATCTCGTGGTCCATCGACTGATCAAGCATGCGCTGCAGATTCCCGGATATCGGGATGTCGACGTGTCAATGGATGAACCGGCACATGTTGCCAGGCAGTGCTCGCAGACCGAACTGCGCGCCGACAGGGCCGTTCAGGATGTCGAGGCGTGGCTCAAGGCGGCATTCATGGAAGAACGGGTTGGTCAGGCGTTTTGCGGATCGATAACCGGAGTGCGGGAGTTCGGCGTGTTCGTCAGGATTGAGCAGTTTCTTGTCGATGGGCTGATACATGTCAGCAACCTGGGCACGGACTACTTTTTCCACGAGGAAAGTCTGTGCCAGCTGATCGGCAAGCGATCCGGTATCACCTACCGGCTCGGGGACAGGCTTGAGGTTGAGGTCTCGGGTGTGAATCTGGATGAGAAGAAGATCGATTTCATCCTGGCCGGCTTTTCGGCGAAACGCGCCTTCAGGCATCAGCATGCCCGTCGCGTCAGGAAAAAACGACGCAGGTAGACGGTTGCAGGGCAGGAAAAAGACATTGTGCTACGGGTTTCACGCGGTTTCTTCCGCGTTGAATCACCGCCCGTCGGAAGTCCTCGGCATTCATGTGAAGACTGCCGCTCGCGGCCGGATCAGGGATCTCGTGGAACGGGCCGCCGGACAGGGTATTCCTGTCAGGCAATGTCGTGGGCCGGAACTCGATGATCTGACGGACTTCGGTAATCATCAGGGCGTGGTTGCCCTGCTTGCATCGGAAAAACCGGCTCCCGGCAGCACGTTGCAGCAGGTACTCAGGTCGGCAACCGAACCGACCGGCATTTTCCTGGTGCTTGATCGCCTGCAGGATCCGCGCAACTTCGGTGCTTGCCTGCGGGCCGCCGAATGCGCCGGCGTCAGGGCCGTGATAGTGCCCAGGGAAGGATCGAGCCCGGTGACCCCGGTTGTTTCCAGGGTGTCGGCAGGAGCCGTTGATTCGCTGGAGATACTGGAAGTTCCGAATCTCGTCTCTGCCCTGAAGCAACTCAAGCAACAGGGTTTCTGGGTCTACGGTGCGGCGGAGCAGGGCTCAGCCAGCCTGTACGCCTGCCGGTTTGAAAGCAGGGTAGCCCTGGTCATGGGGTCCGAAGGGAAGGGGCTCCGGCGACTGACCCGGGAAACCTGCGATTTCATCGTGCACCTTCCCGTTCTGGGCCGTATCTCAAGTCTCAATGTGTCGGTTGCCGCCGGTATCTGCCTTTACGAGATCAATCGGCAACTGGGTCGCCTTGGAACCGGCGCCGCAGACCGGGAGGGGACACGTTTCTCCTGATCGGATGATTTTCCGTCAGCGGGGGCTCCACTCCCGACCCCGTTGACTGGAGAAAGGCCGGATCGACTGCGTCGGCCGCCAGGCGATGCAGATCAGTTTTCCCCGAACAGGGCCAGATACTCGCCGTATCCCTCATCCTTCAGAGTGGTTTTCGGAACGAAGCGCAGGGACGCCGAGTTGATGCAGTAACGCAGGCCGGTCGGTGCGGGACCGTCCGCAAAGACATGGCCCAGGTGGGAATCTCCGTGCTTGCTGCGGATCTCGGTCCTCGGGTAAATCAGCTTGTAATCAGTCTTCTCGACGATAAAGCTCTCATCGATAGGCTCCCAGAAACTCGGCCATCCGGTTCCGGACTTGTACTTCGTGGTAGAGGAGAAGAGCGGTTCGCCGGAGACGATATCGACATAGATACCGTCTTCCTTGTGGTTCCAGTACTCGTTCTGGAACGGGGGTTCGGTACCTTCCTCCTGAGTTACCCGGTACTGCATGGCATTCAGTTTCTTCCTGAGCACGGCGTCTTCCGGCTTGAAGTAGCCCACCTGTTCATTTGTTCCCATCGTCTCTGTTCCGGCTTCAGCGTTCCCGGCATCCAGTATTTCCTTTCCCCAGACCTTGTCCAGAAAGACGTCCCTGCCGGATCCCGCCCGGTATATCTTGTAACGCAGGGGGGCTTTCTTGTAATAGTCCTGATGGTACTTCTCCGCCTCCCAGAATTTTTCCAGCGGCAGGATCTCGACGGCAACCGGGCTGCTGAACCGACCGGACGCATCCAGTTCGTCCCGCGACTTGACGGCCAGGGCCTTCTGGACTTCATCGTGGTAGAAGATGGCGGGACGGTACTCGCTACCCCGGTCCACGAACTGGCCATCGATGTCGGTCGGGTCGATGTCACGCCAGAAATGATGAAGCAGGGTTTCATAGGAGATGACTTCGGGATCATAGTGGATCTGAACGGTTTCCGTGTGCCCGGTGGAACCTCCACCCACCTCCTTGTAGGTCGGATTCTGCGTATGACCGCCGCTGTACCCGGATACGGCCTCCTTCACGCCTTCAAGTTTCTCGAAAGTCGCCTCGATGCACCAGAAACATCCTCCTGCGAATGTGGCGGTACTCGTGGCTTCGTCACCATTTCCGGCTGAGGAGATTGCGGTATGAGTCTGGGACTGGCTGATGGCAAGCTTCATCAGAAACACCGCAGCAACGATCCCGGCCGCGGCAATTAGAAGTCTTTTCATTTTAGGTGTGTAGAACAAGTTTCTTTGTATCCATGAGGACGGGTATTGTCGAAAATTGATCTATCATAACACTTTGTAATGTCGTCTGCCCGGCTTCTTCGGCAAGCACACCGGCTTGCCGTGACGAACGGTTGCCTTGCTATACGGTATACACAAATTCCGATCTGCCGTGGAATCGCATGACCATGATAGTCTTGCACATGCCGGAATCTTGTTTCAGGCATGCCTGCACCAGCTTCAGCAATTCCCTCCAGTTTGCAAGGTCAATAAAAACAATGAGATAGAATCGGATCAAGAGAAGTTTCCGGTAGGCTTTTTACTAGGTCGCGTTAACATTATCCCGGAGCCTCGACGATGAGTACGAAAACAATGAATCCGGGGAACATGACGTTGAGCCTGTCGAAGCGCGAGAAGAGCCAGCGAAAGCCCTTGAGCTGCCGCAGGACTTGTCGACCGCTTGTTTTCGAGCACCCGTGCCATCGGAATGGACCTTGATGCCGGTGCTGTCAAGGCTCAATGCCTCGATCCGGAGCCGGGTATTGTCCCGCTGCAGTCGTTCGAACACACGGTCAAGCACACCGCTTTTCGACCATCGGTTCATCCGCGTGTAAATCGTGTGCCAGTTGCCGAACCGCTCCCTGGAAGCGGCCTTGCCGTGGTTGTATCTCAAGGGGATCAGCAGCGGCGAGATGTCAGAAGCGCTGCAGGTGCTGGTGGGGGAATCGGCCGGCGGTCTGTCGGCGAGCACGGTGAGCCGGTTGAAGTCCGGGTGGCAGCGGGAATACCGGGACTGGCAACAGAGTCGTCCGGATCGGGAGCGCTGGGTGTATCTGTGGGCAGATGGCATCTACAGCAGACTGAGGGGTGAACAGGGCAAGCTGTGCGCCCTGGTGGTGATGGGCGTGAATGAGCGAGGCCACAAGCGGTTTCTGGCGATCGAGGATGGTGTGCGG
>JAJDVC010000105.1 GCA_022826305.1 Gammaproteobacteria bacterium
TTTTGCCTGACCCCGTCAGGACAGGGGGACAGGAAAGTCCTGATCGAGGAGGTGGGCAGAATGCGTCAGTGGCCCTTTCGTCTTGCGGGGCTTTATCCGGTGAATAGTGCGATTCCGGATTTCAGACCGGAACGGAAGACCGGTCTGCGAATGTGCCGGGCCAACACTCGCATGATGGACAAGGCACATTTCATCTCTTCAGACATTGAAGAGGCGGGAATCCATGCCGACAGGGCATCAAGATGCCACGGGCTGGACCCGGACCATCGCGGACGGGCTGCCGGCGGTCTGACGGTAGAGTATTTCGGCATGGCCGACAACCTGATGATGATCGGTGCCCTGGATGATACGGGAACCCGGATACAGCCCTATCTCCGAGAGGCTATAAAGCATATAGCCGAGTCCCTGCTGTAGTTTCCCATGTCCGGGATTGTCGTTCCGCAGGTCTTCAGGACAAGATGCAGGAGGGGATTCTTCGTTGTGATGGGGCCTGTTCCGGATGCCGGATACTCCCTGCAGCAACGCCGCAGGGAGTGACATGGTGTCATGCGGCGGTCAGGGCCTGGTCAATATCCTCGATGATATCTTCGATATTCTCGATACCGATCGACAACCGAACCAGTTCAGGAGTAACGCCCGAGGATGCCAACTCCTCTTCGGAGAGCTGTCTGTGCGTGGTGCTTGCGGGGTGACAGGCCAGGGATTTTGCATCCCCGATGTTGACCAGCCTGAGAATCATCTGCAGGGTGTCGATGAATTTCGCGCCTGCTTCCACTCCTCCCTGTATGCCGAAGCTCAGAACCCCGGAGCCTTTTCCGCCGCAGTACTTGTCGCACAGGGGCTTGTACGGACTGTCGTCCATTCCGGCATATCGGACCCATTCCACCTTGGGGTGTCCTTGCAGGTGGTTGGCAACGGCAAGTGTGTTGTCGCAGATACGATCCATGCGCAGTGCCAGAGTCTCCAGACCCTGCAACGCCAGGAATGAGTTCAGTGGCCCAATTGCTGCACCGATGTTGCGCAGAGGCACGACTCTGGCCCGAAGGATATAGGGCGGCAAGCCGGTTTCGGTAAATACGACTCCGTGGTAGGAAACGTCGGGCTCGTTCAATCGCCTGAAACGGTTCTTGTTGGCAACCCAGTCGAAGTTGTTCGAGTCCACGATCATCCCGCCGATGATTGTGCCGTGTCCGCCGATATACTTGGTCAGGGAATGCACGACGATGTCCGCTCCCCACTCGAATGGTCGGCACAGGTAGGGGGAAGGCACCGTGTTGTCGACGATAAGCGGTATTCCGTGTGCATGGGAGATTTCCGCGATTCGTTCCAGGTCCAGTACGTTGCCGGCCGGGTTGCCAATGGATTCGCAGTAGATCGCCTTGGTTCTGTCATCGAACAGGCTGGCCAGCTCGTCAAGGTTTTCCGGATCCGCGAACCGCACGTTTATCCCCATTTGCGGAAAAGTATGTGCAAACAGATTGTATGTGCCGCCGTACAGGGTCGACATGCTGATGAAATTGTCGCCGGCCTCGGCTATTGTCAGGATGGAGTAGGTAGTCGCGGACTGCCCGGAGGAAAGCGCCAGTGCCGCAACTCCTCCCTCCATATCCGCAACCCGCTGTTCGAGAACATCATTGGTGGGATTCATCATCCGGGTATAGATGTTCCCGAGTTCTGCCAGATTAAAGAGGTTGGCGCCATGTTCGGTGTTGTCGAATGCATAGGAAGTCGTCTGGTAGATCGGGACCGCAACGGCGTTGGTTGCCGGATCGCTCTTGAATCCCGTATGCAGCGCTTTCGTTTCTATTTTCATGGTGATCTTGGTTACCTTTTCAAGCGATTGAAGGATTGACAGAAAATTTGTCGGATGAGTTTAGGGTGTTCTGCAATGAAAAACCAGTACTCGAGGCGACCCTGCAGGTGCAAGGTTGCATGTCCCCGGTATCCAGATATGGTGGTAGTTGCCGGGGAATTGAGAAGCATATACATCGGCTGATGTACACTGCCCCTGAAAGGCTGATTACTTGGTGAAGTGGGAATTCCGACCCATGCGGTTGCAACCGGCATGCGCCTGAAGAATCGAGACAGCCCGGGAGAATCCCCCTGATTGATTGGCAGTGCTTCAGTTTGGAATTGTTCTCATTTCAAATTCCACGTATTGAATTTTCCGCCCCCTCCATATGGAAACGGGATTGATTCATCCACAGCATCATTGTCAGGAATCTCGTCAAGATAATCAAGGTCGGGCAACCCCAGTTCCCTGGCTTGTTCCGACAGATCCCGAATATGTCTTGAGAACCGGTTATCGGTATTCCCCACAGACTTGCTTGTTTTCTTTGTCACAGGACACGCCTCATACCTCGTTTAGTGTGGATAAAACCTCTCATCCCTGTTTTTTTCGCATAGTAGATAGCCAACCCATGATAATTCCTTGCAACATTGGTGAGTTTCTGGTTGTTACCAAAATCATCGATATCCAGCTTGATTTCTTCGCCCCGAAGCTCCTCCATTGGGATTCCCCGGCCATGAGAATGCCACCTTTCAGCTTTTCCCAAAACGGTGGCGATTTCTTCCGCTCTTTTCTCTGGAAATCGTGATGGACGGGCTGCTCCTGTGATTCGGCCGGGACGAGCGGATCACGACAATCGTTTCTCCTGCGATGCGCCTACATCCGGAAAACAGGAGAGGACATGATTTAATTTACTGAATTACAATATAAAATATCTTCCGCAAGCAAATTGGAAGTCAGAATGAATAACAATCCGGGCATGTAGCCGAAGTTGTGCCAAAATAAGATTCACGAAATTGTTCACGATGTTTACAATTCGGCACAATTACAAGAACGGTCAGAGCGAGAATGAGATTCGACACGGTTGATTGAAGGGGAACTGCAGATGATCACAGAGGCAACCAACCTGATGAGTCCGCTCTCGGATAGCATGCAGGCAGCATTGAATCTTCCGAGCGGTGCGCGGTTCTACCGATGCGCCTTGCAGGTTAATCCATTTGACTATCTCAGGAGGCATCAGAAGGCAACTCCTTTCAGGTCGGAAGAGGAATACAACAAGGCGCTCATCGAGGTTTGCCTTGAGATCGGCATTGAGATTATCGCGGTTACAGATCACTACCGTGTCAAGCATTCGGCAAACCTCGTACAAGCGGCGCGTGATGCGGGTCTTCATGCATTTAGCGGCCTTGAAGCCGTCACGAAGGACGGTGTGCATTTTCTGTGTCTTTTTGACCCGGACAGGGAGGAGTTTCTGGAGCGTTTTATCGGGGAGTGCGGCATTCATGATACTGATGAGCTGTCACCGACGGGTAGCATGGATTCCATCGAATTGCTTGATTGTGCCAGATCCTGGGACGCAGTGTGCATCGCCGCCCATGTAGCCTCCAGGGGTGGATTGCTAAGCAAGCTCTCGGGGCAACCGAGGATCAAGGTGTGGACCAATCCCGACCTGCTTGCCTGTGCGCTACCAGGCCCAGTCAGTGACGCGCCTGATGGAATCAGGCCAATTCTCGAAAACAAGGACACCCAACACAAGCGCGACCGCCCCATTGCGATTCTGAATGCTTCGGACGTCAACGATCCGGAGAACCTGAAGAAAGAAGGCGCTTCCTGCTTCATCAAGATGTCCAATGTTTCTGTCGAGGCGTTCCGGCAGGCATTCCTCGACCCGGATTCCCGTATCCGCCTGCACAGCGACTCAGTGCCTGATCCCCATGCTGAATTTCTCGCAATGACTTGGGAAGGGGGGTTCCTGCGCGACACCGCCGTGCATTTCAATGAAAATCTCAATGTACTGGTAGGCGGACGGGGCACAGGAAAATCCACGATGATCGAAAGCATACGCTATGCGCTTGATCTCGAACCTCTCGGTGAGGAAGCTCGGAAGGCTCATGAAGGTGTAGTCCGCCATGTCCTGCAATCCGGCACGAAGGTTTCCTTGCGCGTCCGATCGCACAAGCCGTCCAAGCGATGCTACACCATTGAAAGATCGGTGCCGAATCCGCCCGTCGTGAAGGACGAAGCCGGGGAAGTCCTGGCTTTGTCACCGCGTGATGTGATGCCAGGTGTGGAAGTTTTCGGGCAGCACGAAATATCCGAACTGACGAAAAGCTCCGAGAAACGTACGCTCTTGCTGGAGCGTTTCGTCGCCCGGGACCCCACCCTCTCGGGGAGGAAATCGAAAATGCGTCTGGAACTGGAGCGATCGCGCAACCGTATAATAGACGTACGCCGTGAAATGATGCGTCTTGACGGGCGACTTGCAGCGCTACCGGGTCTCGAAGAGACGCAAAAGCGATTCCAGCAGGCCGGACTCGAAGAACGGTTGAAGGAAAAGAGCCTGCTCATCCGTGAAGAGCGGCTGTTCTTCAATCTGGACGAACGTATTGACCAGTTCCGGATCCTCCACAATGAACTTGCCGAAGGAATTCCTGTTGATACAGCGTTCGTTTCCAGCAAGGCCCTTGAAGGTCTGCCGAACACCGACATCCTTTCAAGAGTCGAGGAAATACTTGGAGCGTTTGGCAGGAAACTGAATAAACTCGATGAACAGTTCGGCAAGGCTCTTGCCGAAGCCGATCATGCGATTAAGGAGACAAAATCGACTTGGAACGAACGCAAGACTGCGATCGAACAAAATTACGAAAAGCTTCTGCGCGAACTACAGAAATCGAAGATCGATGGTGCAGAATTCATCCAGCTTCGCCAGCAAATCGAGGAACTGCGGCCACTGAACGATAAGGTGGAAAGCCTCGAGCGTGATCTGAAAGTGCATCAAACCCAGCGACGCAATCTTCTGGCAGAATGGGAAGACATTAAAGCAACTGAATACAGACAATTAGAGACCGCAGCCAAGCGGGTATCCCGGAAGCTTTTCGACAGGGTGCAGGTCACGGTCATGATGGCCGGAAACCGTGATCCACTCGAAAAACTCTTGCGTGAGGTGGGTGGCAATCTCGCCGCCGCGATGGAACGTCTGCGTGGACAAGATCAACTGTCCCTGCCGGAGCTTGCACAGCGTTGTCGGGAAGGCAAGGAAGCGCTCATGAAGCACTATCACCTGCCATCTGGTGCAGCCGAGCGGATCGCACAAGCCGATCCAGGCTTGTTCATGCGTATTGAAGAACTGGAATTGCCTGCGACAACGGAGATTAACTTAAACACGGCTCCCGACGGAGAACCGGCCAATTGGCAGACGCTTGATGCACTTTCGACCGGCCAAAAAGCAACTGCCGTCCTGTTGCTCCTGTTGCTTGAATCGGAAGCACCGCTTGTAGTCGACCAACCTGAAGACGATCTTGACAACCGCTTCATCACGGAAGGTGTGGTACCAATCATGAGGCAGGAAAAGCGCCGCCGCCAGTTCGTTTTCTCGACACACAATGCCAATATCCCGGTGCTCGGTGATGCTGAACTTATCCTCGGCCTCGCCGCGACAGGCGCGGCCAAGGAAGGACAAGCGCGTATCGAGCCAAGGCATATGGCCTCCATCGACACTACTCCCGTGCGCGAACTGGTCGAGGAGATTCTCGAAGGTGGCAAAGATGCATTCGAGATGCGTCGCTCCAAGTACGGATTCTAAGACATGATGACACGCACCGAATTGCTCGAAATCATAGCTAGCGGAGAGAACTCCGGGGTGGAATTCAAGAGGGATGATCTGAGTACCCAGGATCTTGCGAAGGAACTGGTTGCTTTCTCGAACCTTGAAGGCGGGATGGTGCTGCTTGGAGTTGAAGACAACGAAACAATATCGGGCCTGATGCGGGACGATCTGGAAGAATGGGTGGTGAATGTATGCCGGGACAAGATCAGACCAGCAATCGTCCCGTTTTTCGAAGTGGTTCGCAATGTCGAGGATGGAAAGGACATTGCCATCGTCCGTGTGACTCGCGGATACGACGTGCATGCGCTTTGGCACAACAACACAAATAAGTATCTAATGCGTGTCGGTACGCAGAGTCGGGAAGCAGGTCAGGAGGAACTCGCACGTCTTTTCCAGCAGAGAGGTTCGATACGGGCCGAACTTCGGCCGGTATCGGGTGCCATGCTTGCAAGCCTAGACCGAAGGCGACTGCGATACTATTTCGGCGATGTGCGCCAGCAGGACGTGCCCTCCGATGATGATGAAGATTCATGGAAGTCACTGCTTATCAATACCGAGGTGATGACCGAGGAAGGCGTAACTGTCGGTGGCATGTTGCTGTTCGGCATGACGCCGAACCGTTTCCTGCCCCATGCGGGTATGGATGCTGTTGCATATCCCGGTACGGAACAGGACTATGACGCACAAGAGCGTACTGCGCTACGTGGCCCCATGACCCCTTTGCTGAATAAAGATGGTGAGATCGTTGAAAATGGTCTCGTCGAACAGGCTCTGGATTTTGTGCAACGAAACACACATGTAGCCATCGAAGCAAGGGGTGGTAGACGTATAGAACGTCCAGCTTATCCTTGCGATGCGCTTCGCGAAAGCATTGTCAACGCCCTTATTCACCGTGATTATCTGCTTACGAGCACCGATATCGAGTTGGCGATTTATAGTGATCGGCTGGAAATTGTTTCGCCGGGTCGACTTCCGAACGGCATAACACCGGACCGTATGCGTTACGGGACGCGTGCTGCACGAAACCAGTTATTGAAAGACATGATGCGAGACTATCGATATCTGGAACATATGGGAATGGGTATTCCACGAAAAATCGTCAAGGGTATGAGGGAACACAATGGCACCGAACCTGATTTGGTCGAGATCGACGAGCGGTTTATTATCCGGTTGTTTGCCTAACCCGAAAAATGCATGAGGGAG
>JAJDVC010000235.1 GCA_022826305.1 Gammaproteobacteria bacterium
GCCTATTACGCTCTGATAGTCAGTCTTCTTCTGGGAACACCGGCATTGAGTATTATCGGCGCGATCGGTTCGGCCTTGACACTGGGTGTACGATACAGCGGAGTGCTATTGACCCTGATCACCATGCCGCTTTACATACCGGTTCTGATATTCGGAACAAGTTCTGTCAATGCGGCGATTCTGGGACTTGCCTGGAACGCACAGATTTATCTGCTTGGAGCACTACTGGTTGTCAGTCTGACTTTGGCGCCCTTCGCAATTGCAGCAGCACTGAAGATCAACCTGGGATAATCCGCAGGAATATCAATCAGGCTGTAGGTTATAATATTTCCTTGTAAATCCTGCCTGGCGTACTCTGCATCATGCTTGATAATGCCCCACCGAGACACGCACGCAACTGGGTCTGGTTCCATCGGTTCGGCTCTCCCGAGCATTGCTACCGACTTTCAGAACGCTGGGGACCGCGGGCCGGGGTCTGTGCGGGGGCATTATTCATGGTCGGGCTCTATCTCGGTCTTGTCGCAGCCCCCCCCGATTATCAGATGGGCAACAGCTACCGCATCATTTTTATCCACGTACCAACCGCATGGATGTCTCTGTTTGCCTACGTATCAATGGCGATTTCGGCTGCAATCGGCCTGATCTGGAAAATAAAGATGGGCCATTGCATTGCACGTTCCTGCGCACCGCTTGGGGCGGCCTTCACCCTATGCGCCCTGATTACCGGGTCCCTGTGGGGGAAACCTACTTGGGGCACTTACTGGATATGGGATGCGAGACTGACTTCAGAACTGATTCTCCTGTTTCTGTATTTCGGTTTCATGGCGCTCGATAATGCAATAGAAAATCGCCGGACAGCCGCTCAGGCGTCGGCCATTCTTGCGGTTGTCGGGCTCATCAATATCCCCATTATTCATTATTCCGTGGAGTGGTGGAATACCCTCCATCAAGGATCTACTGTCCTGAAACTGGAGGGACCAACGATTGATACCCGCATGCTGATCCCGTTGCTTGTCATGTTCTTCGCAATCAATCTTTACTTTATTTCCGGGCTTTGCAGCCGGATACAATGTGAATTGCTGGACTCTGAACGCAGCACATCCTGGGTCAGGAGAATTGCAGGTGGTTGAGTTTCTCCAGATGGGCGGGCACGGGTTTTATATCTGGACCAGTTACTCCATTGTCCTGGTCGTCCTGCTCTACACATGGCTGTCCCCGCATTATCGCCGCAAGCGACAATTGCAATCCCTGCTCCGGCAGATCAGACGACAATGACTCCGAAGCGCAAAAGAAGGTTAATGATAACCCTGTTCATCGTTACCGGAGTATCCGCTGCGACAGGTCTGACACTGATGTCGCTCAACGAGAACATCAACCTGTTCTACAGCCCAAGCCAGATCGCTGCTGGAGAATCTCCACACAATGCCACGTTCAGGGTCGGCGGAATGGTAGTGACCGGGAGCGTCACGAGAAACGCCAGGAATCTGGATGTACGATTTGATCTGACTGACACAGTCGAGCAGGTATCGGTGCATTACTCCGGGATTCTGCCCGATCTCTTTCGCGAAGGACAGGGCATCGTCGCACTCGGCAAAATGGAAGGCACGGTATTCAGGGCGGAACAGGTTCTGGCGAAGCATGACGAAACCTACATGGCGCCGGAAATCCGCGATGCCATCAATACCGCCAATGCAGGGAAACCATCTGCGGGCGAGGAGGATCCATATTGATTCCGGAACTCGGACATTTCTCTCTGATCATTGCGCTTTCGATGGCATTCCTGCTGTCGTTGTTACCCCTGATAGGAGCATACCGGGGCATAGTTACCTGGATCGTCTTTGCCAGGCCGGCAGCGGTCGCACAGCTATGTCTGGTAGGATTTGCCTATCTTTGTCTGACCTGGTCGTTCCTGAACAACGATTTCTCGGTTGCCTATGTCGCCAACCATTCCAATACCCATCTCCCGCTGATCTACAAGATTTCCGGGGTCTGGGGCGGGCATGAGGGGTCCCTGCTGCTATGGATCCTGATACTGTCGGGATGGATGGTTGCGGTAGCCTGTCTTTCGAAATCCATACCTGCGATCCTGTCAAGCCGTGTTCTCGCCGTGATGGGGTTGATCAGTGTCGGTTTCATGCTATTCACGCTCTTTACATCGAATCCCTTTGAACGCCTATATCCCATGCCCATTGAAGGCAGGGATCTGAATCCGTTGCTTCAGGATATCGGACTGGCCGTGCACCCCCCCATGCTGTATCTCGGGTACGTCGGATTCTCCGTACCTTTCGCGTTTGCTGTTGCTGCCCTGCTTGAAGGACGACTCGATTCGGCGTGGGCCCGGTGGACCCGCCCCTGGGCCAACATTGCGTGGATGTTCCTGACCCTGGGGATCGCTCTTGGTTCATGGTGGGCATATTACGAACTCGGCTGGGGGGGCTGGTGGTTCTGGGATCCCGTGGAAAATGCGTCATTCATGCCCTGGCTGATCGGAACCGCCCTGATTCATTCCCTTGCGGCCACGGAAAAACGCGGTGTATTCAAGGCCTGGACCGTCCTGCTGGCCGTACTGGCGTTTTCCCTGTCGCTCCTGGGCACTTTCCTTGTGCGCTCCGGCGTACTGGTTTCTGTTCATGCATTTGCTACCGACCCTGCCCGCGGGCTGTTTATCCTGATTTTTCTATCGGTAGTGGTAGGAGGCTCCCTTCTTTTATATGCTTTCCGTACGCAACGACTTGTCAGCACTGTACGGTTTGGACTGATTTCCAGGGAAACCTCTCTTCTGGTGAACAACATCTTTTTCGGAATCCTGTGTTTTTCTGTCCTGCTCGGCACGCTTTATCCACTTATACTGGATGCCCTGGACCTGGGCAAAATCTCGGTAGGTCCCCCCTATTTCGACTTCATCTTTTCACTGATAGGCACACCACTGCTGGCCTTTGCCGGGCTGGGAATGCTGCTTCACTGGAAACACGACATGCTGTCGCGCATCAGCATCCGATTGCTGGTCTGCGCATTGGGTTGTCTTGCTTGCGGGCTATTGCTGCCCTTGTTTCTGCCGTTTTACTCGGTGGCTGTCGCAATTGGTCTGACTGGTGGGGGGCTGGTCATCATCATGAGTGGATCCGTACTTTTTGACAGACTGGGAAAAGGCAGGGTGCTGGCGCGCTTGCGCACCACCCCCTGTTCCATTTTCGGCATGATAGTTGCCCATATGGGCGTCGGAGTATTTGTGATAGGCGTGGTCATAACCACTGCATACAGTATCGAGAGGGACGTGCGCATGGAACCCGGGGACAGCTATTCCATTGGCCCATACCGGTTTGACTTCGAGGGAACTGCCGAGGTTCCAGGTCCGAATTACCGATCCATCATGGGAATGTTCGATGTTTATCGAGATAATGAAAAGATTACCCGCATGAAACCCGAGAAGCGTTTTTACCTGATTCAGGATAATCCGATGACAGAGGCAGCCATCAGCCCGGGGTTCACACGGGATCTGTATATCGCCCTTGGGGAGCCAATTGAATCTGGTCCAGCCTGGGCAGTCCGTATACACTACAAGCCTTTTGTCCGTTGGATCTGGCTGGGTGCCCTGATGATGGCAATGGGCGGACTGCTGGGGGCGGCTGACAAACGATACCGGAAACTCGGGGGCCGTATCTCCGGAGAATTCATTCCAGTTCGGCCAGATGGATGAAGCTCCGGACAGTCATCCCATTTGTTGTATTTTGTCTGCTGGCCGTGTTTCTGACCATAGGCCTGAACCTGGATCCCCGAAAAGTTCCATCGCCCTTTATCGGGAATCCGGCACCGGAATTCAGTCTTCCCGTTCTGCAATCAGGGCATACCATCTCGTTGCAGGATTTCAAAGGAAAGGTCTGGCTGCTGAATGTGTGGGCGTCCTGGTGTGCAGCCTGCCGTGATGAACATCACTTGCTCAACACCCTTGCCAGGGAAAATATAGTGGATATCGTCGGTCTGAATTACAAGGATGCAGAGTCTGATGCGGTCAATTGGCTGGCTGAACTCGGTAATCCCTATACAAAAGTACTGGTAGACCGCACAGGCGATGCGGCTATCAACTATGGCGTATATGGAGTGCCGGAAACCTTTGTGATCGATGATCGAGGAATTATCCAGTTCAAGCATATCGGGCCACTTACCCCCGATGTTCTTGGACAGGAGATTCTTCCGCGCATACACAATTTGCAAAACCCGAACGACTGATGCACGCTGCCAGGCAATTTGTTCCGAAAATAAAAATGCTGGTGATCTTGCTGGGAATGCTCACCGTAGCGCATGCCGCTGTCGCACTCGACTCATTGCCACAATTTCAGGACAGCGAGAAACAGCAGCTTTATGATCAATTGATCCGGGAACTCCGATGTCTGGTATGTCAAAACCAGAACCTTATGGATTCAAACGCAGATCTGGCGACCGATTTGCGCAGGAAAACCCATGAAATGGTTGGACAGGGTCAGGAATACGACCAGATTGTGGATTTCATGGTGAACCGTTACGGGAATTTCGTCTTGTACAGACCCCCCGTGAATCCTGCCACATTCGCCTTGTGGGGACTGCCGTTTGCCTGTCTGGTGCTGGTTGCCTTGATTGTCGCGCACTATTTCCGGCGACAGGCAACCGCTTCCGAAGTGATATTAAGTACCGAGTCCCTGCACCAGGCAAATCGATTGCTTGGCGAATCAGACCCGGAATCATGACCTTCTATCTGCCCTTCCTGGCGTTGCTGTGTGTGCCGGTATTGATTGTACTGCCGGCATTACGTAACCGAATCCAGATCACCAGGGAAAATCATGTCGGGCAAAATGCGGCTGTAGCCTCCATGCGCATGAAGGAATTCAGCGATATGGCTGATGAAGTCAGGAAAGCAGCAGAGGTCGAGATAAAATCCACGCTACTTGAAGACACCCGTCATCAGGAATCGCGATCAGCGCATCTTCACCCAGCGCCTCGACAGGCTGTATGGATACTGCTGTTTCTACCCCTGTTTTCCATTCCTGTCTACATGCATATAGGGAACAGTCAGCTGATCCTGAACCCGGCATCTCCAGTCCAGCCTGATTCATCCCGGGAATCACGGGATGTAACAAGCCTGATAGCCGAACTGGAGAATCGACTCCAGCAACAGCCAGATAACATCCGTGGCTGGCAGTTGGCCGCGCAGACTTACATGACCGTAGGATCATATGACAGTGCGGTACAGGCATACAAGGTTCTCAACACACTTGATCCTGGCGTTCCCGATCACCTTGCAGGCTGGGCGGATGCGACAATCATGGCTGCCGGGAATGTCTATACCGAATCGGCAGAGGGACTGGTCATGCGGGCGCTGGCAGTCGATCCGACCCATCAGCAGGCACTCTGGCTGTCTGCGTTGGGGGCAAGCAGTGTCGGCAACTTCGAACTGGCTACCAGGCAACTGAAATCATTGCGGGATCAGGTTCAGGATGAACCTGAAACACTGCAACTGCTTCAGGAACTGATTGCAAGAAACCAGGAATCCATGGAAAAAGAAGCATCAACTGTTCAGCGGTCACAGCCATCAGGAAAGACCATTACAGTTCAAGTCAGCGCAACTCCGCAACTCGTGGAGGGTTTGCCTTCATCCACCACGGTGTATATCATTGCCCGAGTGGCCGACGGCCCTCCAGCTCCCCTGGCCGTCAGCCGACACCGTCTGGAAGAGCTGCCCCTGACCTTCGCTCTTTCCCGGAAACACGCCATGACGGCAGAATTGAATATTGAGAAATTCGATGCCATCGAGATTCTGGCAAGAATATCCCTGTCCGGAAAACCCCAGGCGATTTCCGGAGATATTCAGAGCAAACCTGTAACCGTATTCGGAACCCCCACAGCACCGGTTGACATCGAAATCAACTCGGTCGTGCCTTAGGAGGCAGACACGATGACGTGTGTTTTCCTGCTCTGTCCTTGTATGGAAGCTCTTCCGACTTGCACAAGTTGATGTTTCCCCAATCTGAACTAGGGTTGTGTGGGATCAGTCGCTTCCTTCATGGCATCGGCAGCAAGGTTGACAACCTTTCCCGTAACGCTACCATCTTTCTTGCGGACACTCTCTCCCTGGAATGAACTTGAAGCATCGATAATCAGGCTTTTGGATATCAGTTTTCCATCCACCTGTCCTCCAGCAATCAGCTCAATCGTGTCGCAATCCGCATCACCAGCGAACCGCCCCGCCACAATCAGGGATTTTGCTGACAGATTTCCCGCCACGCTACCGGTCTGTCCAATCTTCACGGTACCGGTAGAAATGATATCGGCGTTTATTTCACCATCAATATTGAGCTCGCACTGGATGTCTATCTTTCCGGTGATATTCGTTCCAGCTGAGACAGTTGTAACGTTTGATGAGTAATCTGACGGTTTATCTGATTTAGTAAAGATTGCCATTTTACATTGTCCACCTTGGTAAAAATTTCATTCTCGCCAATTCCCCATTCCAGGAAATTGTCCGGATTTTGGGAGTTCCCCAGATACCGGATCTCGTAATGCAGATGCGGGCCATTGCTTCTGCCCGTGTTCCCGCTGTATCCAATCACATCCCCCTTATAAACAAAATCACCCGGCTCCACAAGCATCTTGCTCAAATGTGCATATACGGTCATGAATCCATAGCTGTGCATCACCTCTATCATTTTCCCGTAGTACCTGTCAGAGACTACTGAACTGACCACTCCGTTCGCCGTGACGTAAACCTCCTCTCCCACCGCGGCCCGCATGTCAATCCCGTGGTGAAAGGCTCTTGTACTGGTCACCGGGTGGATTCTCATGCCGTAACCACTTGTGATGGTTACCTGATCCATGGGGTAACCGCTCGGAGCGTTATCGTGAAGGACTCTTTGCTGTGCAGCACTCAGCGTGACCTCTTCCATTCTTTGACCAATCTCGATCTCGGACCCGCCACGCGCAGCTTCCGTTTCCGACAGTCCGATCAGTTCTTCAATATCCTGCAGCTTCTCCTCAACTGCACGGAAGAATGCATCCTTCTGGTAGTACAGGTTGCTGACAGCATGGAGCCGCTCCTCCAATGGCGCATCCTCGATAGACAACTCTCCGTATTTGATTATGCGATTCAATTCCCTGTCAATCTGTACCAGTTGGTCACGATACAAGTCAACGCTCCGACCAATGCGTTCAATACGCTCCCCGGAATCCAGTTGACCCCCTCTGTTTTCTTCTCCACTGAGACGTTCCACACGATCCAGTTCGTCTCGTATGCTTTTGGCATGATCAGTGTAGTCCAACAGCAACTCTCCGATCTTGCGAACCCGCTTGTAGGGTTCCAGGAGAGGATTCGCGGTCTCGAGTTGACTGAATTTTTCAATCTTCCCCAGTTCATCACGAATATCCAGCTGCTGAGAGTAGTAGTCCTGCATTCCCTGACTTACCTTGCGGATTCTCTTTTCAAGAGATTGAGATCGGTTGCCCGTATCCGTACTGCTGATTCGGGTTATGTGGTCCAGTTCGTCATGGAGAGCTTCAGACTGCATGAAATAGCGATCTATCGACTCGCTTACCAGACGTATGTGATTCTGTATCTCAAGACTTATATCACCCGCATTCATTCCTCCGTTACCGCTGATCAGGTCCAGTTCCTCGAGCAGGAACTCAGAGTGCTTGTAATATCGATCAATAGTCCCGCTCAGCAACAGCATGCGATGTTCAAGAGTGGATCTGTCATTCCCGATGTTCTCTTCCGTGTTCTGCAACATGCTGTCCAGTTCCCTTTGCAGCAACTGTGATTGACCGTAATAGCGTTCTATCTCATCACTAACCAGTTGCATGCGCTCTTCCAGTGACAAGGTAGCGTCCCCGGTATCTGTATCAATTCGTTTTCCGACAAAATCCAGTTCGTTGTGCAGTACTTCGGATTGGTGCGCGTAATGCGCCGCCGCCTGTCCGATTATCCGAATCCTTTCATGAGGAGCCAGATCGCCTTCAGCGTGATGAACCTCGATGTTCTTTTCCACCAGATTCAGTTCTGCATACAGATCGTCCATCATGTCCTGATGTCGAGACATGATATCTCCGATAAGTTCAATCCGTTCCGGTATCGTAAGTGCCGTTCCTTCGGAATTCGCGCCGCTCATATCCTCCAACTGGATCAGTTCATCATAGATATCATCAGTCTGGATCCTGTATCGCATGACAAGGTCGCCAATCATTCGGATACGCTCTTCCAGCGTGAACATCAATTCACCACGCTCTGCACCATGGTCTGTCTCGATACGTCTCAATTCCGAACCAATGGCCTGGATCTGACTGCTATAACCCTGTAGCGTCTGCTTCAGTTCAGTGTTCTGACGCTCCCGAACCTCCAGATCGGTGCTCAGGTTGTTCCTGATCTCTGTCAGAGAGGAAATCCGTCCCCATTGAATGAAGTTTGCGGCCCCGGAAGTCACCACAACCAGCAATACACAAGACATCACTGCCATGACATACTGCAGAAAGGTTCTTCTCACATGAAAGTGCCGAGAGCTGATCTGACTTGATATCGTGACTGAATAGTGATCCTTCATGCTGTGAAGAACAGGGCCGGCTCGATTTGGAAATGCAACGTTCTAATACGTAATACAAGGATACACCAAAAGACAGGACGGGGGATAATTATTGCCCTGCATCCTGAAGCCTGAAGTGGCAGATGCTTCCCGACTGCAAGGTTCGACAATCATCATGAAATGCCGAAGGCTCCGTCATTCAAACAAATCCCGACATCCTCTGCAGGCGATCAATCGCAGACAACATGACATGTTCATCATGCCATTCCTCAGCGCTTTGTTTATTGTTATCAAATATATATAAGTTCTATCTGATATTTCATATAAGCATCTGTGATGTGCTATATTCATGGGTGCTGTTATATAATCACGTCAGGTGCAAGTACCGACAGGGTAATCGAGGGAGCTTGTCTCCAACGGAGCAGGCAACCATTGGCGAGGGGTAATCTTCATGTCCATGACCGCGCTGGAAAAAACAATTACAGATGCATGGCCGGAGCGAGCAGAAATCACTCCGGACAATGTGTCACATGGGTTGATGGCGGCTATCCGGAAATCCCTGGATCTGCTGGATTCCGGACAAGTCAGGGTTTCTGAGCCAAAAGAGAACGGCTGGGAAGTGAACGAATGGCTCAAGATGGCAGTACTGCTCTCCTTCCGTATGGAAACAAACCGCATCATGGGAAGCGGCCCTGTACGGTACTATGACAAGGTATCGCTCAAATATGAGCATTATGATGAACAGAGATTTCAGGCAGACGGAGTCCGGATTGTTCCTCCGGCGGTCGTCCGAAAAGGTGCTTATGTAGCACCGGATGCAATATTGATGCCGAGTTATGTAAACATCGGCGCATGGGTAGGCCCCCGAACCATGGTGGATACCTGGGCTACCGTGGGGAGTTGCGCACAGGTCGGAGCCAACGTTCATCTGTCTGGCGGAGTGGGGATAGGTGGAGTTCTGGAGCCGTTACAGGCATCTCCCACCATTATTGAGGATGACTGTTTTATCGGAGCCCGCAGCGAGGTTGTTGAAGGCGTGGTGGTCGGCAAGGGCTCGGTACTCTCAATGGGGGTATATCTGGGGCAAAGCACGCGCATCCTGGATCGCGCTACCGGCAAAATCAGCTATGGGCATATTCCTCCTGGCTCAGTGGTCGTTCCAGGCTCTCTTCCGGCGAAGGATGGCAGTCACAGCCTTTACGGTGTTGTCATTGTCAAAACTGTAGATGAAAGGACTCGCAGCAAGATCAACATAAACGATCTGCTCCGAAGCATTTCGGACTAGGGAGGGTGAAATGGTGGAATTCCAATATCAGATGGCAGCTACCACACATGTCGGAAAAGTCCGGGAAATCAACGAAGACAGCCTGCAAATCGTTCCCGCAATGAACCTGGCGATCGTTGCCGATGGCATGGGCGGTCACCAGGCTGGAGAAGTTGCCAGCAGACTGGCTGTGTCAAGCCTGTGCGGCTATCTGGAAGACCAGTTCAACATTAATGCCGATAATGTGTCCGATGTAATTCCCGAATCAACCATGAGTGAAGCATTTGGTTTTGCCAACAATCAGGTTTTCACTCACGCTCGACGGACACCGGATTGCAAAAGCATGGGCACGACACTTATTGCCGCATGGTTCCTGAAAGATCACGCCATTGTGGGGCACATTGGAGATTCACGCCTATACAAATTTTCTCATGGCGTACTGGAGCAACTCAGTGACGACCATACGCTTGCCAATGAATTCCTTTCTGCATCGGGTCAGGATCAACCGGCATACAGCCGCCACATCCTGCGAAAGGCATTGGGGCTGGAATATCGCTGCAAACCGGATATCATGACACTCAAGCTGGATCCAGATGATACGTACCTGCTCTGTTCAGACGGGTTGACTGGGGTATTGGAGGATGAGGAAATCGGCACTGTCATGACTCTGCGCGCTCATCAACCTGAGCTGTGTCTGAAAAGCATGATTGATCATTGCCTGGAAAAAGGGGCCCCCGACAATATTTCGATTGTGCAGATCAAGGTGGTTTCTCGATAAGACATCCTGATGTATCGTGATATCCGGCATGTCGGATAAATCCGTTTCAGTTTGAGTCATGCGTCCTGGGTAGCAAGCTGCAAATCCACCCTGATCCGGAAGCGATCATGCAATGCCTGCCAGGCAACAACCTCACGCTCCTGGTGGTCATGATGGAATTGCTCACCCCGTGGTACTGGCACTTTCAATCGTGACGGGTTGATCGCGATGCATCCGACGTTGACATGACCTGCAGCAGATGGAACGACCATCGTTCCGACTCATTCAGCATCACTACCATGGCGTTGCATATTTCGATCCCTGCCCCACCAGGAAAGAGCTATAACCGAAAGTGGTGTATGGCCGCATCGACTCAGGCGGCCCGGGATTGATTATCAGTATCGTGATTCTGCTCTATTCCGTTTTCAAATGGAACTCCCCGAATGACCTTGGCAAGGTAATCGAAGCCTCGCAAT
>JAJDVC010000238.1 GCA_022826305.1 Gammaproteobacteria bacterium
CGCAGATTTCGCCCGTGAGTTGCAGGGGGATTTTGCCGTCGAAAAGGCGGTGAACGTCAACAACCCCAAGGATCCGGAAAGCAGACAGATTGAGTTGAACGCTTTGGAGGACCGAGACAACGAAATACGCGTTATCCCGAAAAATGCATGAATGAGCAGGGTGGAAGCTCCGGCAATTCTCTGATAACTCATTGAATTATATCACATGATAGAGGTTCCACTCTGCTCCCTCATGCAATATTCGGGTTAAACAGATCGACAGTTGGAAAGAACGCTTTCTGAAGAAGATCCGGCAAACGGGCAGGATCGAAACGGTCTTTCAGGGACGCGACTACGCCGTTTTCGGACTTCCCTTCTTCAACCAATCCGGGCAGGAAAACACAGACTTCAAGGCAGAGTTTCAAAAGTTCCTGGATGATGGATAATGAACGCGGTGAACAAAAATCCTGGAAACGGTCATTCCCTCGATGCGGGACTTTCCGGGTGGCTTGTGCATGGTGTATAAGCCCCATGAGGATGGGGAGAAAGCCAAATGACAATTGAACGTCGTGAAGTGCACAGGAGGCCACATACCCATCAACCGAAGAAAAGCGATGCGAATCGTTGGGACTATTCCTAGTAATCCAAAAAAATACCGGAGCCGTATCAGCTCCGCATCCTCGATCCCGAGGCGTCATACAGGGGGTCCAGCAACACGGTCGCAGGATACAGGGTGCCGTTGATCTCGACATCAAGGGTCTGCCCGGATTCCGCCAGTCCCGCCTCGATGTAGCCAAGCGCCAGGGATTTGCCGACATGGTGGGCATATCCGCCTGAAGTCACGCAACCGACGCATCGACCGTCTTTCAGAATGGCCTCGTCGCTGCTTGCATCGATATCCGTCGTTTCGATATGGAGCGTAACGAGTTTCTGCGTCGGTCCGCTCTCCCGCTCCGCAAGCGCCGCTTCACGGCCGACAAACGGCTTGTCCCAGTTGATGAAGGCATCCAGTCCGGACTGGGCAGCCGTGTAATCGGGTCGGTAATCCAGGGCCCAGGCTCCCCATCCCTTTTCAAGACGCATGCTCATCATCGCCCTGGCGCCATACCATTTCAGTCCCAACCCGACACCCTCCGACTCGATCTCCTCGAACAGCTTCAACTGGTATTCCGGCGCGACATGAATCTCGTATCCCAGTTCTCCGGAAAACGACAGCCTGATCAGGATCGCAGGAACACCCGCGACGAAGGTTCGGCGGATGTCCCGGAACCTGAGGCCCTGCGGGCTCACATCATCCCGGCACAGCAGTCCAAGCAGGGTTCTCGACTCGGGACCGGACAATCCGACCCCATGATACCTGTCGGATACGTTCTCGTACCGCACGTCCAGGCCGGTCCCTTCCAGCAGTTGCTCAAACCAGCGCCTGTGCATGTCCTGCACCGCACCGGACCCGAACAGCATGAACTGTCGATCATCCAGGCAGCCCACGGTCAGGTCTCCGCAGAGTTTCCCCTTGTGCGTGATCATCGGGCTCAGCGCAACCCGGCCCGGCGAGGGAATGAACCCGCCGAGCACCCGGTCCAGGAACACACGGGCATCCGGACCGGAAAACCGGTGCTTGGCGAAATTCGCTATTTCCACCGCACCGACCGCAGTGCGGACAGCCCGGACTTCCCGGGCGACATGGTCATGCGCCCGGGAGCGGCGGAAAGTCGGCTCTTCATGAGCATCTTCCGGACTGTCCGCGAACCAGAGCGCATGCTCCAGGCCGAAGGAAGCGTCCATGACCGCTCCCTTCCCGACCAGCCGGTCATGAATTGCCGTGGTCCGCTGCCGTCTGGCGGCCGGCAGGGTTTCGTTCGGGAAGGTCAGGATAAAGCGCCGTTCGTAGTTCTCCCTGGCCTTGCGGGTTCCATAATCCGGGCTGGCAAAATCTCCGAACCGGGCAATATCCATGGCCCACACATCTATCGACGGTTCTCCGTCAATCATCCATTCGGCCAGACACAGACCGACTCCGCCCGCCTGGCAGAACCCGGCCATGACGCCTACCGCCACCCAGTAGTTCCTGAGGCCCGGAACCGGCCCGATCATCGGGTTGCCGTCCGGTCCGAAGGTGAACGGGCCGTTGATGATCTTGCGGATGCCGGCCCGTTCCAGGGCAGGAATCCGCTCGAAGCCGATGGACAGCTTCTCGGAAATATTGTCCAGCTTCGGCTCAAGCAGGTCATGCCCGAAATCCGGCGGTGTGCCAGCCACCGACCAGGGTGTCGCGACCGCCTCGTAGGTCCCCAGCAACATCCCCTGCTGTTCCTGCCGGAAATAGATGTTTCCCTCGTAATCGATGCCGGCCGGCAACCGCTGGCCATGCTCGACGATCTCCCGGATGTCCTCGGTCAGCAGGTAGTGATGCTCCATGGGCTGGACCGGCAGATGCAGGCCGGCAAGATGTCCCACCTCGCGTGCCCAAAGTCCCCCGGCATTGACAATCATCTCGGCATGGATCGTGCATTCCGCCGTCACCACGTCCCAGGTGCCGTCCGGACGCTGCCGGGTTTCCAGGACTGGTGTGTGCGTGTGATAGGTCGCACCGTGGAACCGGGCCGACTTCGCATAGGCGAAGGTCACGCCGGAGGGGTCGATGTCCCCATCGAGCGGGTCCCACAGGGCTGCGACATAATGCTTCGGATTGATCAGGGGGTGAAGCCTTGCCACCTCCTCCAGGGAAATGAACTCCTGATCCAGCCCCATGTACCGCGCCTTCGAGCGTTCGCGCTTGAGATAGTCGTACCAGTCGCGATTGGAGGCCAGATAGAACCCGCCCGTGCTGTGCATGCCCACCGAGTGACCGGAGGTCTGCTCGATTTCACGGTACAGGTTGATGGTATATCCCTGGAGACGGGAGATGTTCGGATCAGAGGAAATGGTATGGATCTGACCCGCAGCATGCCAGGACGACCCGGATGTCAGTTCGTCGCGTTCCAGCAGGACGCAGTCCTTCCAGCCGAATTTCGCCAGATGGAAAAGAATCGAACAGCCGACCACTCCGCCACCGATTACCACAACCTTCGCATGTGTTTGCATATCTCACCCCGAGTCCCGGTTACGGACTCACGTCAAACCGGATCAGGAAACCGGCATTTCATTCACGACGGGCATCGTGCAAGACGGATTATATCGACAAACCGCAAGAATCTGCACGGCGCCTGTTCAGTACCACATGTCCGGCAACTGCGATTTCCTGCGTTCGATGAAGCTTCTGAGTTCCTCGTCCCTGGCTTCGTCCATGGGGGGCGCCTCGTAGCCGTCCAGGATGCTGTTCCAGCGCTCGAAAGCGCGGCGGGCCGAATCCCTTGAGCCCCGCTCCTCCCATTGCTCGACACTTTCGCTGTCCGACAGTACCGCATCGTAGTAGGCCGTCTCATAGTTCGCCATGGTGTGCGAACTGCCAAGAAAATGTCCCGCTGGCCCCACCTCGTGGTATACCTCGCGGGCCAGGGCATTGTCGTCCAGGGGAAGTCCCGACAGCATCACCTGGTAGGCGCCGAGACGATCCGCATCCAGCACCAGCTTCTCGTAGCCGGTCGACAATCCGCCTTCCAGCCATCCGGCCGCATGCAGCACGAAGTTCGCACCCCCCAGGACCGTGGACAGCATGGAATCGGCGCTTTCCGCGGCAGCCTGCGCATCGGGGATCTTCGATGCGGTCAGGGAGCCTCCGCTGCGCAGGGGAATGCCCAACCGCCTGGCCAGCTGCCCGATAATGAAATTCGACATCACGGGCTCCGGCATCCCGAAGGTGGGCGCCCCGCTCCTGAGGCTCATCGAGGAGAGGAAGTTGCCGAGCACGAACGGCGCCCCGGGGCGCACCAGCTGGGTAAATGCTCCCACCATCATCGCTTCGGCCAGAGCCTGGGCGATGGAAGCCGCGGTCGTGACCGGACCCATCGCGCCTCCCAGGATGAAGGGCGCGGCGATCAGCCCCTGTCCTGCGCCGCAGTACACCTGGGCAGCCTCGGTCACGACCCGGTCCACCAGTAGCGGAGAGTTCGTGTTGACATTGCCCATGATGACGCAATGCTCCCGCATGAACTCCTCCCCGAACAGCACCCGGGCCATGTCCACGCAATCCTGGGCACGCGACTTCTCGGTAATGGCGCCGAGGAACGGCTTGTCGCTGTAGCGCATATGCAGATACAGCATGTCCAGATGGCGCTTGGATACCGGCACGTCACAGGGTTCACAGATCACCAGCCCCGTGTGATGTATGGCGGGCAGACAGCTGGCGATCTTGACCAGGTTCTCCAGATCCTGCAACGTTCCGTAACGCCGGCCGCCCTCGAGATCCCGGACGAACGGCGGGCCGTATACGCATGCGAAGACCTGATTGTCACCGCCGATCTCGACGCTTTTTTGCGGGTTGCGCGCGACCTGCGTGAATTGAGACGGAACGGTTCTGCACAACTCCCTTGCCATACCCCTCTCGAGCCTGACACGGGTTCCCTTCACGTCGGCGCCGGCCGCCTTCCATATCCTCAGGGCTTCCGGGTCTCCCCTGAACTCGATCCCGATCTCCTGCATCAGCCAGTCCGCCTGGTCTTCCAGTACAACCAGCCCCTCCTCATGCAGAAATTCGTAGTAGGGAATCCTGCGCCTGACGAATGCGGCGGGGGGCGGGCGGACACGCTGCCTGCGTGCCGACCGACCGGAACGCCTGGCCTCTCTTCTTGTGCCGTCTGTATCCACCTTTTCACCTCACCGGACCGGCATGTTGCCGGATACCTGCCTCACGGGAATACAATCATATCCGAAATCAATCCCGGGTCAGGGCAATTCTACCCGGTCGGCGGAACCGTGCATAACCTCCTTGAGGTGGAAATCCGGTTGTGAAAAGACTACAGTACCGACAAAGCGGTGATCAGCCGGACCGTCCCGATTCAAGACTGATGCGAGCGTTTCAGAATTCCGATGCGATGGAAAAATTCCTGCAGGCCGGGGGAACATGGAAAACGCAACGATGGCAACTCCGGGAGATGATTCTTGATGTTGCCGGTTCTGACAGCCGTATCGGACCGCTGTCCGGACAACTGCGCCAGGGGGATCCGGACTGTACTACCGAGGCAACAAGCGCAGGCAGTACAATCGGGCCGGGCCTGTCCGTGAACCGAAAAGCCACCATGTTCCTTCATTGCAGGACAAGGCTGGCTTCTTTCCGCGGATTCCACGCTGACCGGCTGTACCATTCAAGAAACCGTGTGCCGCTGATTGACCCGGACAGGAGCCGGACGAAAACATGCTGTCGCACTGCATTCACATGCCGCTGACATATGGACCGAGTCCATGAATCAGGCTATGGTGCAGCCGGATTGGATCATGTGAAACCATGCCTTACCGTCAATCCCGCCCCGTACCGGCAGACGGCCTGAGCGACACAGGCCGCACCAGCTGGTGTTACACGGCGACCCTGCTCACCATGCCGGCCCGGGCAGGATTTCACGGTCTTGCACCGATTCTTGAGGCAGCACAGGATGCAATCTGAACCAGGCGCCCGGAGTCCGTTGCCCGACCCTCCTTCGCTCTGGCGGGCCACGGCCCCCGATCTGCCCGAAACACCAGTGCTGGACGGACAGCAGGACACCCGGGTCGCTGTCATCGGAGCAGGCTTCACGGGCTGTTCCGCTGCACTGCACCTTGCCGAACAGGGGGTGCCCGTGACAGTGCTCGATGCCGGGCAGCCCGGCATCGGGGCATCGGGAAGAAACGGCGGACAGGTCAATCCCGGCATCAAGCTGAGAGTCGAGGCGGTCCAGCGGATCTGGGGAACCGAACTCGGGCGGGAGCTGTACCGCACCATGGGGGGCGCGCCCGACCTGGTTTTCGATCTCGTAAACCGTCACGGCATCCCGTGTCACCCCGTACGCACCGGGATCATCCAACCGGCCTATTCCGGAAAATCCCTGGACTACCTCAAGCGGTACGGAGACTATCAGGCAAGTACCGGCGCGCCGGTCCGGATACTGGACCGTCAGCGCACCTGCGAACTGACTGGTTCAACATTCTATTGCGGCGGTTTTCTTGACGAACGGGCCGGTAGCGTACAGCCGCTGGCCTACTGTCGCGGGCTTGCCGAAGCGGCCATCCGGAACGGCGCCCGTTTCTTCGGCAATTCCCCGGTCAGACGGATCGAATCGTCCGAACGGCGGAAAATCCTGCATACCCCGGGCGGACGGGTTGCGGCCGAGCAGATACTCATCTGCACCAACGGCTATACCGACCTCGTTGCCCATGACCCCCTGATCAGGAAGCTGAGCAAGACGATCATACCTTTTTACAGCTATCAGGTCGCCACTTCACCGCTTGCGGACGCAATTCAGGAAACCGTCATACCGCAGTTGCAGGTTGTCGCGGATACTCGCCGACTGCTGACCTATTTCAGGAAAGACCACGAAGGAAGGCTGGTCATGGGCAGCGCAGGCGGGCCCCATGATGCGCGTGGAGCCAGTTCCTACGGACTTGTCGTCGACAGGATCCGCGAGATCTACCCCCAGATCGGCACACCGCAGATCGAATTCAGGTGGAGCGGCAGGGTATGCCTGACCGCGGACGGCGTCCCGCATGTTCACGCGCTTTCTCCCGGAATCTACACGGGGCTCGGGTACAATGGCCGTGGCGTAGCCATGGCAACCCTGATGGGCAAGTGGCTTGCCGACCTGGCAGCGGACATTCAACCGGATACCCCGACCATTCCCGTCACCACGGCCCGGGCCCTGCCATGCCATGCCCTGCAGAATCCTGTCGTACGGATCATGCTCGCGATCAACAACATCCAGGACAAGGTGGAATACCGGCGGGCCGCAATACCATGATTTCACGCCAGAACAGGCTGGCAGAATGAAAGTTCGATTCATCGGCCTGGGCAATGTCGGCGCCAAACTGGCCAGCAGCCTGATACGGCATCGGCTCGATGTGACCGTCCGGAACATCTCCGACGAGGCGGCCCTTCCCCTGCTCGAGAAGGGAGCCGGCTGGTCCGCTTCCGGGAAAGCCCTCGCAGAAGGCAGCGACATGATCATCATCTGCCCGCCTTCCCCAGAAGTCTCTGCCCGGGTCATGAAAGAGCCGGGAGGTGTGCTCGAAGGATTGTCCGGCGGCGAGACCTAGCTTGAAATGGGCACCATGGACGAGTCGGAAGTCAGACGACTGGGCCGACGCGTCGCGGCAGTCGAAGCCGTCCCCCTCGTGTTTTCAGGCCTCTGGAATTTCCATGGCCTGTATTGCCTGTCTGGATGAGTTCGGCACATCGGCTCATACATCAGCAGGAAACACCCGAAACACAACGACAGTCCGGCTGCCGACAGGCGCGGCATAGTCGGCGTTGGAATTGAAGGGAGACTCGAGCAGCCGCACACAGGACGCGACCGCGTTCGTGCCGCGTCATCTGAGATTTTTATCCGTCTTCAGGGATTCGTTCACGACATAGCTCATCAGGCTGGGAATGCCCGGTTCATAATAGGCGGACATGGATCCCCTCGGACTGACGTCCCATATGAAACCAATCGAGGCAAGTCTGGCTATGGTATCGGCAATGGAAACCTCCCTGGCGTCCATGCCAAGGTCCATGTGGGCCTGACGAATAATGGCGTCCATATCCATCAACGATACCTTGTTTCTACCACTATCCAGAAAATGCCTGGCGACCTGCACGGAGGTAGCCAGCAGACCCATTCTACGCAGTTCCTTCAACCGCACCCTGTATACGTTCTTGATATTATCGTTTACATGGTTCTCGACCTTTGCAACGATGTCGGTGGAAACAACATTTTCTCCGCTGTCATATAAACAGGAAGCTATCTCCTTGCCCCATACCTGGATGAAATACGGATAGCAGTGTGCCCGGGCGGCAATCTCGGCCGCGAGTTCCCGGTCGATGGAGACGCCGGCGTCGGCAAGGGGCAATGCCAAGGCATCCGCAGTATCCTCCGGAGACAGGCGGCCCAGTTCGACGACATCCCCCCTTTCCCAGAAGCTCGCGTCTGCCTGCTGAAGCAACGGCACCAGACCGGGCGTGCCCGCCAGCACGAGGAAGAATGGCGTATCGGGGTTCGCTCGTATCTCCTGGCTGGCGTTCAGGAGATCGCCGGCAATGCCCGGGTCCAGATTGTGCGCCTCATCGACAATCAGGACCACAGGATTCCTGGCGCACAGGCTTGCGAGAATTTCCTGGAAAAAGGATGATCTCTGACCAACCGCAACCTCAGTGCTGAGCCTGGCGATCCCGAGATCAAGCGAAGCGGCAACCGGGGAGAATCTGTCCAGCAGGCCCTTGTCCTGATCGGCCATTAATCTGGTCATGTCTTCCAGGGAACGCATGTTCTTCGGCGTCATCCACAGGATCGAGGGCTGGATGCCATCGCAAGCACAGTTGTTCGTGAAATGACGGAGCATTGCCGTCTTCCCGTTGCCCCGCGGCCCATAGACAATCATGTCCCCATCGGCAGCAGTGCCGTTCGAGAGATTCCTCACCACAGCGTCGAACCGGGCCTTCTCGACATCGCGACCGGCGAGATACGGCGGAATCCTGCCGTTGCCGGGGTGGAACAGATTTGACAGGGAGGTGTCGGTCATGAAAGGCCCCTGGGAACCGGCCCGGGAGACTTATCCGGTAGTTGTGGGCGGAACAAGGCCGACGATTGCGATGATGAGGCCTTTGTCCCGAGCGGCAATCCCGACGGCGAACCGGGCGGTGTCGGTCCTGTATTCAGCTTGATGGGTTTTCATGCGGTCCTTACAGTACGGCGATCTGATCCTGCAGGTTGGTTCGTCTCCATGACCCGATTGTAGCAGAAGTCGAAGCTTTCGTCCTTCCTGGGCCGTCTGCCCGGGGCAGGGAATGTGAAAATTCCCACGCTTTGGTTACAGATAACCGACCTGCCAATACTTCAGAGGATTGCCGATTCCATACGGAAAACCGGCCAGAATCTGATCCTGGCTGCAGGCGGTTCCGGCAGGGTGTAGAGGACCTTAACCGGGAGTCACCTGTCGGGGATGGATACCGATTCTGGATTGACAGATCTTGGCTGTGAACACGAGCAAGGAGATGAACTTATTCGTCTTCCAGTTCGGTCAAATCTTCAACATCGGCCATATCAGCCAGCATCTTGGTGTAAATTCGCAAATCCGCCTGCAAGGCTTGCAGTTCTCTTCTGAATGTTCGACGCTGGGACACATCTTGAAGCGCCCCTTCAAGAGACAGCTTGTGCCATTTGGAAGTAAACGGTCGAACTTGCTGGTTCAGGACAACAATTGCGATTTTGGTAAATTCTATACAGTGCCGCCCATTGTTCTTGATCACCTTGCGTGTGATTGGGAACAGTGAATGAATACTGTCAAGTGCAGTTTTCTCGTCTCCGTGGCTGTCTGGAAGCGGTTGAGTCGAGATACGGGTCAGCAATTCAATATACAGTTCCCAAGCAGCAGCTTTATCTTCATCCCGTGGTTTCCATTCCATATCCAGAAACGGGGTTTTGATCTTCAGCCCCGTCATGTTCCAGTTTTCCAGCCACTTGCGAAATTTCATATTACTGCCATCTTGAACCACTCCTGTTGTTGACAAACGACTGGTAGGAATTGTCGGGCGTTTCAGTCTTGCGCCTGTTGAACGCTTCATGTATCCAGCTTTTGACAACCGCTGGGTCTTCCGACCAGTTGTAGATTTTCGCGTATTTGCAGTCGATGTTATCCGACAACCTTGGCGGGATAGTGTATTTGTTGTACTTTCCCGTGCTCCAGGAAGGGTGTGTGGGAAGCAGAATACCCAATAGTCCGGAACGCGAATTGTTTCGGGTATCCCGGATGCTTGAGCCAATTTCCCAATCAACGTGTTTACGCTGCCAGGTTTGTGTGCCGATCAAAACGACCGTAACCGTTGAATCATGTAGATAGTTATCACGGACTATTTGCCGAATCCTGTCTGTACCAAGTGAAGGGTTAATATCACCAATCTGGACCGATTTCGACAACATGATGTCATAGTGGTTCGCGAACATGTTCTCGAATAGATTCCTGTAGCGCTGGTCTTTTTCATGGTGATAGCTGACAAAGGTTTTGTGTCTTTGGCCCGATCCGGTAAGTAGTGACATGGAGATTCTCGCAGTTAGTCAGTGACAGATTTTGGAAATAGGGACAATTTGAACATATCCAACTGACAGTATGTACCAGCAGTTTATCCCACTGAAATAAACCTTGCATCAGTCCGATATTCCGGTGGTGTGAGCCAGGGGAGTCGCCAGAACGGGAGGTTCTCACTATGCCTTAGGGCCAAGGATATGAGTTGGAGTCTGGCGGCCGTTATCTACTGGATTTCGAGATTCGCCATGGCGAAACACCGCATCAAACGCATTGTCCGGCACCTTTCCTCTGTGACCCGATACCAGACCTGATGCACCCCACTCCCAGTATCGACTCACCAGACCCTTTACTTGGCGAACGCGCAGCCCCAAATCGAACTGCCAACTGCCACCTGACCGAGACCAAGCCTATCACCTCCAGCCGATCCACCCCTGCATGACTCATCTGAATTACCTCTCTCTCCATACCTGCCCCTTGGCGTAAAAGGGGACATTACTGCTTTGGGCTTACAGGAATTGTCGGATGTGTCTCCTTACTCCGTAGCCTCCGGCTGCCCCGCGCCCATCAGCGGCGCCGTTCTGGCGATCTCGTGCTTCCCGCAGCGTCCGAATCGGGGAATCCGCATCATCGATTCTCCCCGTGGCGCAGCACATCCCAGCCGCCGGCATAACGGATTCCGGGAAAAGTCATCACCAATTATCTGGCAGAAGTACAGCCGGTTGCCACCGGGGAAGCGTTCATGGTCGCCAAGAAAATGGGAATCGATCCTGCAACAGCCCATGACGGATCTCCTCGGACAACTCGTTCGTGCATGAAACGGAGGGACAGCTGATCCTGAACGGCAACTACAACATCAACTGCGGCGAGAATCTCAGAGCACCAAGGTTGCCCGCCCTGCCGATGGACGATGAATCCGGGGAACCCGGCCACGAAGTCGGGATGGGGGTGGAATAATCCGGCACGCCAGGAGGCGCTTGCAGTCGCTGCCTGCAGGACCCGCCCTCCTGCCCTGGCCGTACCGATCTGCCCGACCGGTTCCCGGAAATGCAACGGGCGATCAGTCTCGCTCCGGATCAGTCCTTGTGCGATCCGTCGCAAAGCGGCTGTTTCCCCGTTCCCTTGCATCCGCAGAACCACACCGTGCCGGTCCTGTCAGCCGTATACTTGACCGGAGCGAACGCCGATCCCTTGTGGGAGCCATCACAAAACGGCTGACTGGCACTCTTTCCGCAGGCGCACCAGAAATAGGACTTTCCACCTTCCACCTTGATTCCGAAAGGGCCGTCAGCGGCCCGGACTGGTTCGTTCATGATAACTTGCTCCATACAAACTATGAATTCTGTGCCCTGGTTCATGCAAGGACGTTAATCGGTGCCTCGATGAACATGCATGCCGGGATCGACAGGCACCCTCCGGGTCAGCATGAACCCTTGCAACAATGATATCATCAATCCGTCCGGTGATTGCGAAACACTCGCCTCCGGTCACCGGTTCGTCGGGATACCGCATCCCGCAGCATGGGCGCAATGCGGGGTACGAGGTCGCGGCTCATCCGAACAACCATGCATGCAGCGTCCGGCCGGGGGCAAGGGCAAGGATGCCGGCGATCAGAACCCCCCCGACATAGACGCCCGTCATGGCGTTGCGATGGGTCCGTATGCTGTTGCGGCGAATCGCGATCACCGCCAGTGGAACCTGAACCAGAACCAGCAGACTGAGACCATGTATGAGACCCAGATGACCGAACAGACGGGGCCCGACTTCAGCGGGCATGGCAAGCGTAACGAGGGCAGTGAGCATGACAAGTGTCACGAAAACCCGTCCCAGGCACTTGTGCAGGACCGTTCCTTTCGGGGTTGCGAAAATCCAGAAGCCGACCAGGAAGCAGGGCAGTACGGTGGCAAGATGAACGAGAAGAAGGTAGTACACTGCAGGCTCTCCACGGCAAGCCGTGACAAGGGATTCCCCTTCCCCGAGGCTTGCAGGTTCCGGCCGGAATCTCGAACCGGTCGCATGTTCGGTTCCCCGGATACTATCACTACCCATTCGGGCAATGCACGCGTAACGGGCATGTTGCGGCCTGCATGCCGACAGGTTGATCCCGGCACCGGAAGACCTGCATGAGAATCGTCTATCTGACCAACATGGCTTCCTATCATCAGGTCGAGTTCGCGCGCGCCATGGCAGGGGAGCTTTCCGAACCGAATTTCCGGCTGGTGTTTCACAGACCTGTCCGTCCCGAACGCGCGCAGATGGGCTGGCGGGACGATTATCCGGATGCGTTTCTCATCCGGTACTATCGGTCCAGGGCCGAAAGACTTGATGCGGAAGAATGGATACGTGATGCGGATGTGGTCATACAGGGCCGTTTCCCGATCCGGCACGTGCGAAAGCGCATCCGGCAGGGAAGACTGACGTTCGCGCACCAGGAAAGGCTGTGGAAGAAACCGCCGTCAGCGGTGCAGCTGCTGTCCCGCATGCCATACCTTTGCAAGAACTACTATTCGGTCAGGCAGGCCAACTACCATTTCCTGTCCATCGGGCCCTACGCCGCACAGGACCTCAATACCCTCGGCATATTCAGGAACCGCAGCTGGCGGTTCGGGTACAGCATCGGCTGTCCGGATTATCAGGCCCGCGAAAGTCGCGGAGTCCTGCGGATGCTATGGTGTGCAAGGTTTCTGGAGGTCAAGCAGCCCCTGAGGGCACTGGACATCCTGGAAGGACTCCGGACAAGAGGGACAGACGCCCGCCTGACCATGATCGGAGACGGCCCCCTCAGGAAACAGGTGGAACAGACGATCCGTGAATGCGGTCTCGCCGAATCCGTAACGATGACTGGCTGGCAGGGCATGGCGGACATAGCGCGACACATGCAGTCATCGGACCTGTTCCTGATGACAAGCCACCGGGGAGAGGGCTGGGGACTGGTGGTAAACGAAGCGATGAGCCATGGCTGCGCCGTGATGGCGAACGGCCAGTCAGGCGCCGCCGCATGGCTTGTCGAGCCCGGCCGGACCGGGCTGCTTTACCGGGACCGGGACATGGAGGAAGCACTTGACGGGCTTTCGCAACTCGACAGGAAGGATATCCTGTCCTGCGGCAAGGCGTCCCATGAAAGCATGCGGAACCACTGGTCGGCCCGGGTCGCGGCGCAAAGGATCATCCGGCTTTCCCGGCACCTGATCAACGGGGAAATCCACAAGGCACGGCAACTGTACGACAGCGGCCCCTGTTCCCACATCAAGTACCGGTAGGCAATCCGGGCCCGCACCAGTGCGGCGGCAGCATGGAGCCAACGACGGGTTGCGACGCGGGTATCGGGCTGACCGTATCCTGAATGTCTCACATGCAGTGGATCCGCATGTTCAATTTGAAAGGTCGAGCCGGTTGTAGGACAATGCAGGCAACGAGAACCGGACCCGAGAGCGTATTATCACCGATGGTTCAGCTTCATCGCATCGACATCCGGACATGAATCCGGCAATTCAGTCCAGACTCGAACGTGTATCCCTGGAAGACAAGTATGCGCTGAACAACAACCGGGCATTCATGACCGGCATAGAAGCGTTGGTCCGGCTACCGCTCATCCAGCATCGAAGGGATACCGAGGCAGGCATCAACACGGCAGGGTTCATCTCCGGCTACCGGGGTTCTCCGCTCGGCACCCTGGATCAGTCGCTGTGGCAGGCCGGTCAATGGCTGGAACGGCATAATATCGTGTTTCAGCCCGGTGTAAACGAAGACCTTGCCGCGACCGCCGTGTGGGGTACACAGCAAACGCACCTGCTGCCCGGAGCGAAATACGACGGCGTCTTTTCCATGTGGTACGGCAAGGGGCCTGGGGTAGACCGGAGCATGGACGTGATCAAGCATGCCAACATGTTCGGAACGACACGATACGGCGGGGTGCTGGCGATCGCCGGCGACGATCATGCCTGCAAGTCCTCGACGTTGCCGCAACAAAGCGAACACATGTTCATGGGGGCTTCCGTACCCGTACTGAACCCGGCAAATGTACAGGATGTGCTGGACTACGGCATTTACGGATGGGCCATGTCCCGGTTCAGCGGATGCTGGGTCGCCCTCAAGGCGATCACGGAGAACATGGATTCCGCCATTTCCGCGGATCTCGACCCGGACCGCGTCCATATCGCCCTGCCCGGAGACCTGAAGGAACCGGAAGGGGGACTGAATGCCCAGTGGCCGACCACCCCACTGGAACAGGAGAGACTGCTCAACAAGTACCGAATCTATGCGGCACGCGCCTTCTCCCATACCAACAACCTGAACCGGATCGTGCTGGATTCTCCCAATCCGCGCCTGGGAATTGCCACTTCCGGAAAATCCTATCTCGATGTCATGGAGGCACTGGACAATCTGGGGATTGACGACAGGACGGCCAATGAAATCGGCATACGGGTATTCAAGATCGGCATGAGCTGGCCGCTTGAACCGATATCGACCCACCAGTTCGCGCGCGGCCTCAGGGAAATCCTGGTGGTCGAGGAAAAGCGTAGCGTGATCGAAGACCAGATAACCGGCCAGTTGTACAACTGGCCAGTGGCCGAGCGGCCCGTTGTAGTTGGCGAGTTCAACGAAATCGGCCGCGATCTGGTGCCCAACCTCTCCGAACTCACGCCCGCCCTGGTCGCCCGAGCCATCGGCGACCGGATCACCCGGTTTCATGAAAGCCGGAGCATTCGGGAACGCCTGGAGTTTCTCGATGCCAAGGCCACAAGGCTGTCACAGATGGAGCCAGCACAGGTGCGCACGCCGTACTTCTGTTCAGGTTGCCCCCACAACACCTCGACAAGGGTTCCGGATGGCAGCTACGGCCTGGCCGGAATCGGTTGCCACTACATGGCGAAATGGATGAACCGCAGAACGGAGACCTTCACACAGATGGGTGGCGAGGGGGCCTCCTGGATCGGTCAGGCGCCGTTCACGGACATGCCGCACGTGTTCCAGAATATCGGCGACGGAACCTATTTTCACAGCGGAATCCTGGCCATCCGCGCCGCTGTCGCTTCTGGCGTGAACATCACCTACAAGCTGCTGTACAACGATGCCGTCGCCATGACCGGCGGCCAGCCGGTGGATGGCGCATTGCCGATTACCGGCATCATCACCCAACTCAAGGGAGAAGGTGTCCGGCGTATCGCGGTGGTGGCGGAAGATTACCCGCGCGCCCGCAGGGAGCTGTCCGGGCATACGGGAATCACCGTGCACCCCAGATCCGACTTTGACCGGTTGCAGGAAGAGATCCGCAACGTGAAGGGAACGAGCCTCATCATCTTCGACCAGACCTGTGCCGCGGAGAAACGCAGGCGCCGCAAGCGGGGCCTGATGCCGCAGAGTCCGGTCCGCGTCTTCATCCACCCGGATGTCTGCGAAGGCTGCGGCGACTGCAGCACCCAATCGAACTGCCTGTCCGTGCTGCCCAGGGAAACGCCACTGGGGACAAAGCGACAGATCGACCAGGCCGCCTGCAATCAGGATTTCAGCTGCCTCAAGGGCTTCTGTCCCAGTTTCATTACGGTTACCGGCGGCAGCTACACGCCAGCCAGACCTGCCGCCGCAGAGAATTTCGACATGGTCCTGCCCGCACCCGGGCAACCGGCCCTGGACCGCCCATGGAATGTGCTGATCACTGGAGTCGGGGGGACGGGCGTCCTGACAGTCGGTTCCCTGCTGGCGATGTCCGCCCACCTGGAAGGGAAAGGCTGCTCCACATTGAACCAGACTGGCCTGGCCCAGAAGTTCGGCGCCGTGATCAGCCACGTGAAGATAGCCGAAAGCCAGGAAAGGATCCGGGCCGTACGGATTCCGGACGGCGAGGCGGACCTGCTGCTCGGTTGCGATCTGGTCGTATCGGCAGGCGTCGAGTCCCTTTCACGCCTGAACCGTGAACGTTCCCGGGCAATCGTGAACAGCTACGAGCATCCGACTGCCGAGTTCATACATGATCGGGACTATGTATTTTCCGGCAGCGCCATGAAGTCCCTGATCGAGCAGGAGTCGGGAATCGGCAGCACCCACTTCGTCGATGCCACGACCATCGCCCGCAACCTGCTCGGAGACACCATCGGCAGCAACCTGTTCCTGCTCGGGTTCTCCTACCAGAAGGGCCTGCTGCCCCTGGAGGAGGCATCCATATTCCGGGCCATCGAACTGAACGGGGTAGCGGTCGAATTGAACAGACAGGCCTTCACCTGGGGAAGGCGCGCCGCCGTCAATCCGGAAGCGGTCGCTGCACATGCCGGGCTGGAGTCCCGCGAACCTCCTTCTCTCGACGAGACGGTCGCCCGCCGGCACGGTATTCTCATTCGCTATCAGGATATGCGGTACGCAGACCGGTACAGGAACCTGGTAGAAGAAGTGAAACGCTTCGAGCAATCCCTGAACCCGCACGCGGAACATCTGACGCTTACCGAGGCCGTGGCCGTGAGCTATTTCAAACTGCTGGCCTACAAGGATGAGTATGAAGTTGCCCGGCTTTATACGGAAAATCCTTTTGTTGAGGCAGTGCGCGCGGACTTCAAGGGAAACCCGAGACTGTCACTGCACATGGCGCCGCCGTGGTTTTCGAGAACAGACCGACATACCGGTCACCCGCTCAAGCGGGCTTTCCCGGAGTTTGCGCTGAAAGCCTTCGCGATCCTGGCCAGGTTCAAGTTCCTTCGGGGAACCGCGCTTGATCCGTTCGGCAAGACCAGCGAGCGCCGTCAGGAACGCGACCTGATCATGAATTACGAGCGGGATGTCGAACTGGTGTTGCGGAACCTCAATGAACGGAACCGGAAACCGGGTCTCGACCTGCTCGAACTGCCTGAACAGATACGCGGATTCGGGCATGTGAAGATGGCCAGTGTCCGGGAATACCGGAATAGGCGCGACGCCTTGCGAAAGGAATTTTCCGAGCCGGAGCTGTCGCTGGTCGTCAACCGGTAGCCATTGCGGACCGGTCAGTCCAGTCCGGCAACAAACACTTCCAGGGCATCCGTCCAGATCTGGTAGTAGATGTCGTGGTCCGTGATCGTGCCGGTCTTCTCGTACCGGGCAATGCACCCTGCCAGATACTCGGACCATTCCTGCCACCGGAACGCTCCCCGCTCATTGAGCAGAACTGCCAGCGCAAACACCCGGGCCTGCCAGGGAGCGTCAAACACCGGCTCTCCCGACGAGTGAGGCTGACCCGGAAGCAGGGTGCGATCAGGCATGGTCGGCTTCCATGTAGGGTTCAAAGACATCGACATGTACCGACGAATTGCCCTGGGCATCCCCGGCACCCCAGATCTCCCCTGCCTCGAACCGGACATTGTAAAGATAGGCCGGCAGCCTGTCTGTACCTGACGCATGGCTGTCGGGGAAAACATGGGCGCCGTGACAGGTTGCTACCACCCCCCGCTTGCCGCGGATGTAACGGGGCGCCCGGGTGTGGGTTTTCGGATTGAATGTCCGGACCAGGACCGGGTCACCGGCCCGAAAGGCCGGTACATCAGTATTGTCCATGGCCGTCGGCCCGCCACGTTCGAGCAGCGCCGCCATACGCCCGGCCGGTATCGCCGACAGGTCCGACGATCCCTCGGGGCTACCGCTTGCAAGCTCGTTTTCGGAAACCAGTCCCTTTTCCTTCAGCAGGAGTTCAAGCCCGTGCAGCCAATGCTCGTAGTAGCTGCCTTTCAGGTAATCGCCGGGGTCCATTCGCTCCCTGGCAAACCGACTCTCATCCAGATTCCATCTGCCGAGCATGCCGCAGGCCAGTGTCAGGGCGAAGACCGTCCGCTCCCATGGCTGCACAAAATTTTCCTGTTGCGACCGGTCAATCATACCGAAGCCGTGCATGCCTCCCAGATCGTGAACGGAGTTCATGAACGCGAATCCGGCTTTCCTGCCAGCGCAACACCGATCATGGCATCCCGGCTCACAAGGTCGGCCAGTTCATCCTCGCTCAGGCTCCCGGTGCCGCGGGGGCGCTGTGGAATTACCAGGTAACGAATCTCAGCCGTGGAGTCCCAGACCCGGACTTCCACGTCTTCGTCCAGCGTGACGCCGAACTCCTCGAGCACGGTCCGGGGCTCGCTCACGACACGCGCCCGGTAAGCCGACGACTTGTACCAGGCCGGAGGCAACCCCAGCACCGGCCAGGGATAGCAGGAGCACAACGTACAGACTACAACGTTATGCACATCGGGTGTATTCTCCACCACCTGCATGTGCTCGCCCTGGCGTCCCTGGTACCCGAGTTCCCTTATCGCCTCGGTCGCATTTTCCATCAACCGGATCCGGTAAGCCGGGTCTGTCCAGGCACGGGCCACGACACGCGCCCCGTTTCTCGGTCCCACCCGATTCTCGTACCGATCTACCAGTTCATCCATGGCAGCAGGGTCCACCAGTCCCTTTTCAACCAGCAGGGATTCCAGTCGACGAACCCGCAAGGCTATCTCGCCCGGACCGTGACCGTGATGCGGCAGTTCCTTATTTCCCATGTCCCCCCTTCCCTGCAGACAAATCCCCGGCACAGCGAAGCATCCGGTGTCTGCCAGCCTGTTCTTGCCTGAACAGCGGGATAGAACCGTTGCGGGCCGGAACCGGTATCTTCATGACCTGACTAGAAGAACTTCAGGTAGCGGTCACGCTCCCAGTCGGACACGTGATTCAGATAGCTCAACCACTCGGCACGCTTGAACTCTATCCAGGCTTCATGCATCAGGTCACCGAACACCTCCCGGCTGAGCGGATCCTTCTCGAATGCGGTCACCGCTTCATCCAGTGTTCTCGGAAGCCAGACCACACCTGCCCTGGCTCGCTCATCATCGGACTTGAGGTACAGGTTGTCCGTATGCGGGTCTCCCGGATCGATACGCCGCTCTATACCTTCCAGCCCCGCCGCGACCATCATGGCAATACCCAGATAAGGGTTGCACGAACTGTCTGCCGAACGCAACTCGATCCGCCCGCCGCCGCCCGGAACTCGCAACGTATTGGTCCGGTTGTTGTTCCCGTAGGAAACAAAACAGGGGGCCCAGGTGAATCCGGAGGTGCTTCCCTTCAGTATCAGCCTCTTGTAGCTGTTGACCATGGGAGCGGAAACCGCCTGAATGGCGGGCAGATGCTTCAGGACTCCACCGACGAAATGGTACCCCAGTTCGGTGAGCCCGCAATTGCGGGGATCGTCCCGACCCTCTGCGGCAAACAGGTTCCTGTCGTCGTCGTCCGCCAGCGACATGTTGTAATGCGCGCCGCTGCCGGCCTTGTCGCCGAACGGCTTGGGCATGAAACTGGCGTATCCCCCGTGGTTCATGGCAAATTCATTCACCATGACACGCAGGAAGACGAAACGATCAGCCATCGTCAGCGCATCGGCATAATTGAAATCGATCTCGAACTGGCCGATGCCGTCTTCATGGTCGAACGAGTAAACATCCCATCCGAGCAGATTCATTGCCTCAACGGTGTCCCCGAGCCACAGGTCCATGTTATCCAGCAAGCGGACTGCATCATAGGCTGGCTTGTCGAGGTGCGGACGGTCGCTGAGCGGTGTCCTGCCGTTTTCATCGTCGGAGAAAACGAAAAACTCCGCCTCTATGCCGCAATTCACCTTGTATCCCATCTCTGCAGCACGCGCCAGAACCGATTTGAGAATACCCCGGCTACAGGCGGGAAACGGCTTTCCCCCACACCAGAGATCGCTCGAAAACCATGCACAGTCACTGCGCCACGGAACCAGTATCCTGGATTCGATATCCGGGTGTGCGGCAACCTCTTCGTCCGACACATCCTGGGGAACCCCGTCAAGCGCCGCACCGGTAAACAGTTCCGATCCACCCAGCATTCGTTCAAGATGGGCGACTGGAACCATCTTCGTCTTGGGAACCCCATGCATGTCAACATAGCTCGGTATCAGGTATCGGATACCGTGGATC
>JAJDVC010000029.1 GCA_022826305.1 Gammaproteobacteria bacterium
GCTACTCGGCGCGGCATCCGGCCAGATGGCCTCGTTTTACGGCATCCCCGGGGGCATGGGCGCCGGCATGACCGATTCGAAGATTCCGGACAACCAGGCGGGATACGAGAAAGCCTTCTCCCTGATGGCCTCTGCACTGTCGGGCGGGGGACTGGTCTACGAATCGGCCGGCATGCTGGCAAGTCTGCTGGGATGCGCGTTCGAGGCCATGATCATCGACGACGACATGCTCTCGAACCTGAACCGGTTCGTACGCGGCATCGAGGTTTCCGACGAAACCCTGTCCGTCGGCGTGATCGGGGACTGCGTGGCCGGGCCGGGCCACTTTCTCGGCCACAGGCAGACCATGGACCTGATGGAATCGGAATACGTCTACCCGCGGCAGGCGGATCGCCTGACGCCCGTGGACTGGGTCCGGGCCGGTTCCCTGGACAGCTGGCAACGGGCAGGCGCACGGGCCCGGGAAATCCTCTCGAACCACTGGCCGCAATACATCGACAGGGCTGCGGACCGCCGGATACGCGATCACTATCCGGTCAGGCTGAAGCCGGGGAAACCGCCCGATGAAACGCATGACTGACCGGGCAGAAATCGTGATCATCGGCGGCGGCATCGTGGGCTGCAGCGTCCTGTACGGCCTTGTCCGGTCGAACCGCACCGACTGCCTGCTGCTGGAGCGCAGGAACCTGGCGTCAGGTTCGACCTGGCATGCCGCCGGGAATGTCACCCGATTCGGTCACCATACCGGGCTGACGAGGCTGTACGCCGATTCGATCACGACCTATCTGGAGGCCGAGCGGGAATCCGGGCAGGGCATCGGATTCCATTCGACAGGCAGCCTGCGCCTTGCCACCACGCCCGGAGAACTTGCCCGCTACCACGCCCTGGCGGCGGATTTCAGGCGGCTCGGCATCGAGTACCGGGTGCTCGAACCGCTTGAACTGGAGCCGTTGCACCCCCTGCTGTGCACCGATGGCCTGTTCGGTGCGGCACATACCCCGGGAGACGGACACCTCGATCCCACGGGCGCCACCCACGCACTGGCCACGGTGGCGCGGGCGAGCGGGGCGCGGATCAGGACCCGATGCCCGGCACTGTCCCTTGCGCCGGCATCGGATGGATGGGAGGTGGAGACTGCCAGCGGCACGATACGGTGTCGGCAGGTCGTGATCGCCAGCAGCTTCTGGGCGAGGCAGTTTGTGCGGCCGCTCGGGATCAGCCTGCCGCTTTTCGCGCTTGAGCACCATGAAATCATTACCGGTCCCAGCGAACGCATCGGGCAACTCGACTTCGAACTGCCTACCGTGCGCGACCCGCACGCACCATCGAATATCCGGCAGGAAGGATCCGGTTTCCTGTGCGGGGTCTACGAATCGGATCCGGTTCCCTGGGCGACGAACGGAATCCCGGAGCACTTTGCCGAAGAACTCCTCGAACCGGATATCGGGCGGCTCGAACCCCATCTGCTCCGGGTCATCGAGCGTATCCCGGCGTTCGGCGAAGCGGGAATCCGGGCCGTCAACAACGGGCCGATCTGCTATACGCCGGACGGCCTGCCCCTGCTTGGCCCGGTCAGGTCCCGGCCGGGCCTGTGGCTGGCGACGGGATTCAGCATCGGCATCGGGACCGGCGGCGGGGCCGGCCGTTTCCTGGCGCGATGGATCGCAGACGGACAGCCACCCTACGACCTGCCGATCACGGACCCGGGGAGATTTCCGGACGGCCTCGACGCCGACACCTGTCTCAGGCGGATCATCAGGACCTACGCAAACGGCTACGCACTGGCTGCTCCGGACGACTGATCATCCTGTTCCCGGGGATGGGAGGCAAACGGGATCAGTCGAATTTTTCCAGCAGCATCCGGACGAACCGGTAGGTCAGTCCCCACAGCACCCTGTCCGAGCCCAGGCAGATGGCCGGATGGGACGTTCCCGCAAACCGGTATTCCATGCGGTTTGCCGGATCGAGAAGATGTGCAATCCCGACCCAGAAGGCGCCTTGTACCTCGGCGCCGCAGCGGGCCGGCTGTACGGGGTCGAGAATGCAGGCGTAACAGCTGACCACCAGCGGCGACGGAGTACCGGCCCGTCCAAGCTGGTCATCCAGACGGTTCGCCAGCATGTCCTCCCGAAGCACGATGCCGACCTCTTCGAACGTTTCCCTGCAGGCCGTACCGAACGTATCGGCGTCCTCCGGCTCCAGATTGCCGCCCGGGAACGCGATCTGGCCGGACCAGGGATCGTTCGGATTGCGCGCGCGCTCGATGAAGAACATCCGCGGACGGGTATCCAGACTGGCCAGCAACATCGCGACCGCTGCCTGCCGACGACGGCCGGGCGGAACCAGGACCGGGGCATGGGATCGCACGGCTGTGCGGATGTCGGGAATATGTCGCATCGGCTGTTCTGGATCACGACCTGTCGACGAGTCGTCGGGTGCCGCCGGCCGAAGGGCTGCTCCTGCACCCGGACACTGCGTCTGGCGCATCCTGCGATGAACCGGGGATTGTATCAGCATCCCGCAATCCTGGATACAGGATGGTCCGGATAATGGTATCTTCAGTCCTGTCAACGGACCACAGCCGGAAGACCGGACTGAACAGCATTGCCGGGTGTCCGGGGCAGCACAACAACAGGAGACGAGACAGCAAATGAACGAGCGCGGACGGCTGAACGGCACAATTCTGGACATGCAGTCATTCGACCGGCAGGACATGGATGCCGATCCCCTGAAGAACCTGCCGGTCGACTGGGCGTTCCACCCGTTCACCCGGCCCGGCGACACCCTAGAAAGGATGCAGGACATGCATGTCGTCATCACCAACAAGGTCGCCATCAACCGGGAGATCATCGTACAGACGCCGTCCCTGCGCCTGATCCTGATCGCTGCCACCGGCACGGACAACGTCGATCTGGAAGCCTGCCGGGAACAGGATGTAACCGTGTGCAATGTCCGTCATTACGCGACGCCCGCCGTGGTACAGCACACGATCGGCCTGATGCTCAACCTGCTCACGGGCATGCCGGACTATGCGCAGGCCGTGCGTTCGGGCGCCTGGTCTCGTAGCGAAGTCTTCTGCCTGCTGGACCATCCGATCATCGAGGCTGGCGGGAAAACCCTGGGAATCGTGGGATACGGCACGCTCGGCAAGGCGGTCGGGCAGGTTGCCAGGGCGCTCGGCATGCACGTCATCATCGCCCAGCGGCTGTACGGCCCAGCCCTGCCCGGACGGGTGGAGTTCGACGACCTGGTGCAGGACAGCGACGTGATTTCCCTGCACTGTCCCCTGACCGAACAGACCCGCCACCTGTTCTCGTCCAGGGAATTCTCCATGATGCGGCCCGGAGCGGTGATCATCAATACGGCACGGGGGGGCATCATTGATTCGCAGGCCCTGATATCCGCCCTGCAGGAAGGACGGATCGCCGGCGCGGGAATCGATGTGCTGGACCTGGAACCGCCGCCGTCAGGCCATCCGCTGCTGCAGGCCGGCATACCGAACCTGATCGTCACTCCGCACAATGCCTGGGGATCGTGCGAATCCCGGCAGCGGCTGGTCCAGATGCTCGCGGACAATTTTTCCGCCTGGCATTCCGGGGATCCGGTCAATGCCGTGTGACGGCGGTTTCTCCGACGTCTCCCTCTACATCCATTTTCCCTGGTGCACCAGGAAGTGCCCGTACTGCGATTTCAACTCCCATGAGAAAAAACGGCCGATCGACGAACGTCGGTACATCGACGCCCTGATCCGGGACCTCGACGACAGCCTGGAGCCGATCCGGGGTAGGGCCTTGAGATCGGTTTTCCTGGGCGGAGGTACCCCGAGCCTGTTTTCCGGCCGGTCCATCGGCCGCCTGATCGCCGACATCGGGGAGCGGTTTGCTCCGAAGGACAACCTGGAAATCACGCTCGAAGCCAATCCGGGAACCGTTGAACACGACAGCTTCGGCGCATATCTCGATGCCGGCGTCAACCGGCTGTCAGTGGGCGTGCAGAGTTTCGACGATTCCTGCCTCCGGGCAATCGGCCGCATCCACGACGCGCAGACCGCCCTTTCGGCGATCGGACACGCCCGCTGTGCCGGGTTTCGCAACCTCAACATCGATCTCATGTTCGGACTGCCCGGCCAGTCCCGGGAAATGGCGGAACGGGACTGCCGGATCGCACTTGAATGCGGCCCGAGCCACGTTTCCTGCTACCAGCTGACCATCGAACCGAACACGCTCTTTCACCGCTATCCACCGAACCTGCCGCATGACGATGCGATCATGGACATGCAGCTTTGCATCGAGGATATCCTGATGCGGAGCGGCTTCTCCCGTTATGAAGTATCCGCCTATGCACAGCCCGGCATGCGCTGCCGACACAATCTCCATTACTGGGAGTTCGGAGACTATCTCGGCATCGGTGCAGGCGCACACTCGAAACTCACCCTTGAGAGCGGGGTGCAGCGCAGCTGGAACACGAAACATCCGCAGAGCTACCAGAGCGCCATCGAGCAGGGAAACCCGTGGCGCCACTGGCAGCCCGTCGCGGACACGGAACTGCTTTTCGAATTCATGCTCAATGCGCTGAGACTGCGGGAAGGCTTCAGCCTGCAGCACGCCAGCAGGCGGACCGGCCTGCCCGCCGAAACGATCCTGCACACACTGCAAGACGCCGGTGGCAACCTGCTGGAACTGTCGCCGGAAGGGATCCGGTGCACGGAGACTGGCTACCGGTTCATCGACGACATCCTGCAACGACTGCTGCCCTGAGTCCCGCCGTGCCGGAAACCGGAGCTACCCACACAGCCGGTCGGCGTGAAACCGGATATGGTCCCCGATGAATGTGGCGATGAAGAAATAGCTGTGGTCGTAGCCCGGCTGCATCCGCAGCCTCAGCGACTGGCCTGCCCGGCCGCACGCCTCCCTCAGCAGTTCCGGCCTGAGCTGGTCCTCGAGAAATGCGTCCGACTCCCCCTGATCGACCAGAATCTCCCCGGCATGCCGGAAACCGCGGTCGAGCAGCGAAGTGGCGTCATAGTCCTGCCATTGCCCTTCGTCCGCGCCCAGGTATCCGCCCAGTGCCTTGTGGCCCCATGGACAGCTTGCCGGGGCGCTGATCGGGGCAAAGGCGGAAACGGACGCGTAAAGCCCGGGATTGCGCAGTCCCAGGGTCAGGGCGCCGTGCCCTCCCATCGAGTGGCCGGTAATTCCCTGGCGTTTCGCATTCGCCGGGAAGTGGGTCACGACGGCTTCCTGCAGTTCGCGGGTAATGTAGCTGTACATGCGGTAGTTGAGGTCCCAGGGCGCGTGCGTCGCATCGACATAGAAACCGGCTCCGGTACCGAAGTCGTAATCGTCGTTCTCGCCCGGTATCCCGGCGCCCCTGGGACTGGTGTCCGGGGCGACCAGCATCAGGCCGTGCTCGGCCGCAAGCCGCTGCGCGCCAGCCTTGACCGTGAAGTTCTCCTCGGTGCAGGTGAGTCCCGACAGGTACCACAGCACCGGAAAGGCGCCCCCGCTTCGCGAACCCGGCACGAACACCGAGAACTGCATGGGCGTGCGGGTTTCGGAGGATGCGTGTCGATAGGTGCCCTGCATCCCGCCGAAACAGCGCTGTTCGGTCAACGTCTCCACGAGTGGTATCCCGTCGAGGCTAGTCGAATTCGACGACGCTTCGAATGGATTCCCCGGAATGCATCAGGTCGAACGCATCGTTTATGCCCTGAAGCGGCAGCTTGTGGGTGATCAGCTCGTCGATGTTGATCTTGCCTTCCATGTACCAGTCGACGATCTTCGGCACGTCGGTCCTGCCCCGCGCGCCACCGAAGGCGGTACCGCGCCACACCCTTCCGGTCACCAGCTGAAAGGGTCGCGTGCTGATTTCCTGGCCCGCACCGGCGACGCCGATGATGATGCTTTCGCCCCAGCCCTTGTGGCAGCATTCCAGGGCCTGGCGCATGAGATCGACATTGCCGACGCATTCGAAACTGTAGTCCGCGCCACCGTCCGTCAGGTCGACCAGATAGGGAACCAGATCCCCCTCCACTTCGGCAGGATTGACGAAATGGGTCATGCCGAACTTGCTGGCAAGGCTCTCCCGGTCGGGATTGATGTCGACACCGACGATCTTGTCGGCACCGGCGATCCGGGCGCCCTGTATGACGTTCAGCCCGATTCCGCCCAGCCCGAACACGACGACATTGTCTCCCGGCTGGACCTTGGCGGTGTTCATCACGGCGCCGAGGCCCGTCGTGACCCCGCAGCCGATATAGCACACCTTGTCAAACGGCGCATCCGGCCGGATTTTTGCCACCGCGATTTCCGGCAGGACGGTATGGTTCGAAAAAGTGGATGTCCCCATGTAGTGAAACAGCCTTTGTCCGCCGAGCGAGAAACGGCTCGTGCCGTCCGGCATGACACCCTGCCCCTGGGTCACCCGGATAGCCTGGCACAGGTTCGTCTTGCCGCTCGTGCAGTATTCGCACTGCCTGCATTCGGGCGTGTAGAGCGGAATCACGTGGTCGCCCTTGCTGACACTGGTCACACCCGGACCGATCTCCACGACAATGCCCGCTCCCTCGTGTCCCAGGATGGCCGGGAACAGTCCCTCCGGATCCGCTCCGGAACGAGTGAACTCGTCCGTATGACAGATTCCCGTCGCCTTTATCTCAACCACGACCTCCCCGGGCTTCGGCCCGTCAAGCTGCACGGTCTCTATCTGCAATGGCTTGCCTGCTTCGTAGGCTACTGCTGCCCTGGTTTCCATTTTCTTACCCTCCGAACTCGATGACTTGTGTGCTCGAACAGGATGCCCGGCACGGGACATGCCACCTGATTGTATTACTTTACCAACCCGCATGCATACTGATTGTTTCAGACCCGGATTGCAGGATGTTCGGAAATCCCCTGAGACTCGATGCCCACCACAAGACCGTGGGGCCCCGTACCAGTCTGAAGTGCAACCCGTGCAGCGCTTGATACGGGTTGCCTGACCGGATTGCAGCATGATGGAGACCGACCTGCCGACAGTTTCCGGTGAGTGCCGGGGACAGGCCGTGAAGAGGCCTGCGACAGTACCGCTGGACGCTCTGGAAACCACCAATCCTGACCTGCCGCTGGTCAGTCCAGACCGATTTCTCGATTTGCCCCCGCGCTCGCGCAACGAGGTGCCGGCATCACTGATGCGCCGAATGGGTCTCTGCGAGGAGCAGGGAACCGGTATTGACAAGGTGATCACTGCGATAGAATTGCACCAGTTGCCTCCACCGGATTTTCGGGCGGAGGGTGGTACTGTGCGTGTCAAGCTGTTCGCACCCCGTCGTTTCGCGGAAATGACGCCGGATGAGCGGATTCGGACCTGCTACCAGCATGCGGCTCTGAAATATGTTGTCGGAGACCGGATGAAGAACTCGACCCTATGCAAGCGCTTCGGCATTGATCCCGGGAACGCAT
>JAJDVC010000213.1 GCA_022826305.1 Gammaproteobacteria bacterium
TGGATTCTCGAATGCTGGTGCCTTATGCTTGCTCATGGTGGCGTATCTCCGTGGGTTGGTTGTTCAGGTTGATAACTCCAGTCAACCCGATACGCCGCCTTCAGTCAACTACGCCATACACCACTTTCGGTTATAGCTCCTCACCGGGCTTCATTTCCAAAGAAGAAGTGTGTACGCAGACTATCCGGTAGTGTCCTGGAACCTACATCGTTTCGTGAAACTTTCCGGTGCGGATACGATTGATCCGATCCCGGATTGAAGCGGCAGCCTCGAATTCCAGATTTCTTGCACAGACATACATCTCCTTCTCCAGGGATTTGAGAATCCTGCCCAGCTCCTTCGAGGATTTCCTCGAGTATTCAGCCTGTTCCTGTTCGGAGACAGCGGGCTGGTCGTGCGGATATTCCCCTTGCTTCGGAGCAGCACCGATATCAATGATGTCCCTGACCGGCTTGATGATGGAGCGCGGCACGATCTGATGCAGTTCATTGTAGGCCGACTGCTTGTGCCGACGCCTGAGCGTCTCGCCGACAGCCTGCTGTATGGAATTGGTTTCCCGGTCCGCATAGAGTATCACCGTACCGTCCTGATTCCTTGCAGCCCGACCGATTGTCTGGATCAGAGAGCGGGTGGAACGCAGGAATCCTTCCTTGTCTGCATCCAGGATTGCGACCAGCGAGACTTCCGGTATATCCAGTCCCTCTCTCAGCAGGTTGATGCCGACCAGCACGTCAAACATGCCCTTTCTGAGATCTCTTATAATCTCTACACGCTCCACCGTATCAATATCGGAATGCAGGTACCGCACCTTGACACCCTGGTCGAACAGGTACTCTGTCAGGTCCTCGGCCATGCGCTTGGTCAACGTGGTGACCAGAACACGCTCCGATCTTTCTGTTCTGACATTAATCTCGGACAACAGGTCGTCAACCTGAGAGTCTACCGGGCGAATCCTGATCAGGGGGTCGAGCAAGCCTGTCGGACGCACCACCTGCTCGATCATGTCAGGGGCCCTGTCTTTTTCGTAATCTCCCGGCGTGGCTGAAACAAAGATCACCTGAGGCAGCAACTGCTCAAACTCCTCGAATCGCAAGGGCCTGTTGTCCAGAGCGGCAGGCAGCCTGAAACCGTATTCGACCAGTGTTTCCTTGCGCGACCGGTCTCCACGGTACATGGCGCCGAGTTGAGGAATGGTTGCATGACTCTCGTCAATGAATACGATGGCGTTTTCGGGCAGGTAATCCATCAGGGTCGGCGGAGGCTGACCCGGATTCCGCCCGGACAGGTAGCGGGAATAGTTCTCGATGCCATTACAGTATCCAAGTTCCTGCATCATTTCCAGATCGTACAGCGTGCGCTGTTCCAGGCGCTGTGCCTCCACAAGCCGCCCGTCGTTGCGAAGCTGTTCCAGCCGGATACGGAGATCTTCCTTGATTTCATCCAGGGTAGCGAGAATGGTCTCCCTTGCCGTCACGTAATGGCTTTTCGGATAAACGGTAATCCGGTTGAGGTGTTCTTCCACACCACCGGTGAGCGGATCGAACCGCGAAATCTGCTCTATTTCGTCGCCAAACAGTTCTATCCGTATCGCAAGTCGCTCCGATTCTGCAGGATAGATGTCGATCACGTCTCCCCGGACCCGGAATGTGCTTCTCCTGAGTTCCAGGTCGTTGCGTACATATTGAAGTTCTGCCAATCGTCTGAGGATTGCGCGCTGGTTTATCTCCTCACCCCTTTTTACGTGCAGGATCATTCCATGATAGGAGGCAGGATCGCCCAGACCATAGATCGCCGATACCGTTGCAACGATAACTACATCCTTCCTCTCGAGAATGGCCTTGGTTGCAGACAGGCGCATCTGGTCAATGTGATCATTGACGGAGGCGTCCTTTTCTATATAGGTATCTGAACTCGGCACATAAGCTTCAGGCTGATAATAGTCGTAATACGACACGAAGTATTCAACCGAGTTGTCGGGAAAGAACTCCCGCATCTCCGAGTATAACTGTGCAGCCAGAGTCTTGTTGTGTGCAAGAATCAGGGCTGGACGGCCCGTATTTGCAATGACATTTGCCATTGTGAAGGTTTTGCCTGACCCGGTCACCCCCAGCAGCGTCTGGAAGGCCTCCCCGTCATTGAGACCTTCCGTCAGGGCCGCTATCGCAGTCGGCTGATCGCCTGCAGGCGCATACTGGCTTACAAGATTGTATTGATGCGGGCTGTACATCGGTCAACCGATCCTAGTGAGCAGGCGAAATCATACCGCAACCATACGATGGATTGATATCATCCGGGGATGTACAAGGTCCCTGGGTCCCCATGGATATCATCCCTGCATCGGCAAGCCTGCAGATGAACGGACTGGTGTCTATCAAAATTCATCAAGTGAACCACTTGACCAGGGAGTCGGGTATCCGTAGTATCTAGCCTCCGTTCCCCGGTAGCTCAGTTGGTAGAGCAGGTGGCTGTTAACCACCCTGTCGGCAGTTCGAGTCTGTCCCGGGGAGCCAACCCCACCTCGACAGGAGTTGTCACGAACTGACAGAAATCGCCATAAATGCCAATTAAAACAGTCGTATATAGAATACTTCCTTCTTGAATCGGCGACATGCCTGCGCTACAATTCGCTCCCGCCCGTTGTATAAAAAGGGTGATAAATGGCGAGGAATAAACGTGGGACAAGGAAAATTGACGATCAAGAAAGGTGCGCGCAATCAATGAACCAGACCTGTACGGCGACGGCGGCACTCTCTTTCTCCGAGTCGCACCCGGCGGCTCCAAGCAATGGGTTCAGCGCCTGACCATCTGCGGCAAACGCCACGACATCGGCCTCGGTGGCTGCGGTGTGGTGACGCTCGCGGAAGCGCGGGAAGCAGCATTCGAGAACCGCAGGCTTGCCCGACGCGGCGGCGACCCGCTGGCAGCCAAGCGTAAGGCACGAGTCCCCGTTTTCCGCGAGGCGACCCGGCGCACCCATGAGGCGCTTCGTCCACGCTGGCGAAGCAAGAAGGCGGCGGCGAACTGGATACGGCAGTTGGAGATGCATGCGTTACACCATATATGACCCGCCCCGTTGTGCACAAGAGAATTTCGCTTGGGTAGAGTTAAGGATTGCTGCCATATATCCGACCTGTCACTGAGGGATTTTGACGCCCTCTGGGCCGTATGGAATCCGCGCCGGGGTGTCCTTGCCTGCAAACTAGTCGAATCAAAGATCGAGCACAATTTGCTCCCTTTACGTAAAGCGTAACATTGGATACAGTCAGAGCATATGATCCAGAGTTTCAAGGGTCGGGCGACGCGACGGTTTTTCGAGGGACGCCGCATCCCGGCATTTCAGGGATTCGCGGCTCAAGCTGCGCGCCGACTCGTACTGCTGGACAGTGCGGAGACGCTACGTGATCTGGCCGCGTTGGCGAGCAATCGACTGGAATTGTTGCGGGGCGATCGCGCTGGTCAGCACAGCATTTAGAATCAATTCGCAATGGCGCGTCTGTTTCCGATGGAGTGACGAGGAGCCATGCGAAGTCGAGATCGTGGATTATCACTAAAGAGGCTTGACATGAACAGCAAGAACAGAATGAGGCCAGTGCATCCCGGCGAGATATTGCGAGACGAGCTCGACGCACTCAAATTGTCGGCGAATGCCTTGTCAAAGGCGCTGGACGTGCCGGTGAACCGGGTGACGAAGATTCTGAACGGCCAGCGAGGGGTGAGCGCGGACACCGCGTTGCGGCTGGGACGATATTTCGGCACAACTCCAGACCTCTGGCTGAACCTGCAGAAGACCTGGGAGCTTCGCCAAGCGGAAATCGCGGCGGGCCACAAGATCGCGAAGTGCGTAACGCCTCGAGGCTTGGCGCCTACAGGCACGGTGGCCGATGCCCATTCTTGATTATCAGTCGTTGGCGCCTCCGATCCCGTTGATATTGCGTGGCGTGGACTGGTTCATCAACCGCCGCGCCGCAAGACGCCTTAAGCTTGAGGTCCGGGTCAGCAACCCTTCACACTGGTCGGAGATTAAAGTTCGCAATTCGGGCAAACGGTCAATCATCGTCCATGCAACCGACTGGTGCATCGGTAGAAGGCGAAACCGCAGGTCTTTCAACAGCGTGACGTGGGACCGTGAAATCCTGCCCGACAATACGCTGGAGATAACTTTCTTGCCGTATGGTGTCTTCCGCAAGAATGTCTGGCGATTCTCCGGGGGAAAAGATTTCCACACGCTTCGTTTTCGCGCACACACCAGTTCTGGAATGATGCGGTTCTTCCACCCTCCTCCTTCATGCATTTTTCGGATTATGCAAATAATGGTAGACAAAATAATATGTTACGAATTTTTCTGTCTCCGGCCCGGGGAGCCAGTTTTCAGGACGATGGGAATCTTCTCAGGTCCAGTCGTTACCCAGCATTTCCCGTTAATTTGCAAAGGCGAGCAAACCCAAGGATCTTGCCAGGAACTGCTGCTTTCATCGCACGACCTTTGACAACCAACTACCCAGGAACGTCAAAAACCCGTCTGGGCTGTATTGCTCCGCCAGGGATGTAGATACCAAGTCCGATGAATCGATCATGCGGGGCATAAAGGCGGGCCAGACCAGACCAGGGTTCAAGTCCGGGGACCGAAATCCTCTGCCCGGCACACAGGACTGACACCTGGATATCGGGAATCAGTACCCTGGGCAGGTGTTTTACCGCTGCATCCACTCCCACAAGCCGTTTCTTTCGCCTTTCGGGAGTTTCCATCGCTTCCAGCTGATCCAGGGTGACGGCCTTCTCGACGGAAAATTCGCCGACGGCAGTCCGCCGTAATTCTTCAACATGCGCGCCGCATTTCAGATCATGTCCCAGGTCCGCGGCCATGCTTCTCACGTAGAACCCCTTGCTGCAGGACACATCCAGAACCAGTTGCATCCGGTCGTAACTGATGATGTCGAGTTTGTGCACGGTCACTTTCCGTGCCTCTCTGGCAATTTCGACCCCGGATCTTGCAAGCTTGTAGAGCGGTTTTCCCTTATGCTTTATGGCGGAAAACATGGGAGGAACCTGGAGAATTGGGCCCCGAAACCGTTCAAGCGCAGCTTCGACATCAGAGAACGCTATCCGGGTTCGCGATGTCTGAATGATCCTGCCCTCCCTGTCACCAGTGTCCGTGCCGATTCCCAGTTTCAGCGTTATTCTGTAAGACTTGTCGAAATCAAGGAAAAAACCCGCAACCCTGGTCGCCTTGCCGAAACACAACGGTAACAGACCCGTTGCGATCGGATCCAGGGTTCCGGTGTGTCCCGCCTTTCTGGAATTGAGCAGATGTCTGGCACGCTGAAGCACCGCGTTTGAAGTCATTCCGGATGGCTTGTCAAGCAGGAGCATGCCATTGATCTGGATTCCCGGGGACACGTTCCTCCCTTTACTGCTCATGGCGGGAATTCAATTTCTCGATCAAACGGGTTAATTCAATACCTCTCCTGATGCTGTGATCGTACCTGAAGACCAGGGAGGGCGTAGTACGCATTGTCAGCCGCCTGCTCAACTGCCTGCGGAGAAATCCGGCACAATTGTTCAGCGTGTTCTCGATTCTCTGGGCATTGTTCTGAGAATCGAATGTCGAGATGTAGATGATTGATGATTTCAGGTCGCGGCTGACATCGACCGCCGTAACCGTCACACCGCTGATGCGAGGATCATTCAGTGTCGCGGTAATCAGGTACGCCATTTCACGCTTGATCAATGCGTTAACGCGATCCATTCTGTCAACCTGATGCATGCCCGGGACGATCTGTCGTTTTTTTCTTGACACAGGAAAGAATGAGCATCTGGCCCGAAAAATGCATGAGCGAGGAAGGTGTGGTTCCTATCTTAGGACATAATTCAATGAGATAAAAATAGAATTACAAGGAACCCCGCCCACAACAGATTGTACCCGCAACACAATTTATTTTTCAAACCGCAAAGCCGCAAGGTTCAGAATGGTTTCAACGGCCGAGTCATTACCAGCAATGGCAAGATCATGATGGATATGGCCCTGCAGACGGTGCCTGAACAGGGAAATCTTGCCTTGAAACGGATAATATCCACTGTTCACCGACGTTCATGAAATGTTCGAGCCAGAGAACTGAGCATGTCAGACTAATATGCCTGTTCAAGCGTACATCTGCTCCTTCCGTTTTTTCTTTTTCTGAAGATAATGGATGAAAGCTGTCTTGCAGGACAGACTCCTATTTGCTGATCGAGGCAGTAGCGACAAGTTTTTTTACTTCCCCAATATACTGGTCGAAATAGTGCAGTTTTACCGCATGGTAAAGAACCATCTGGAGCTTGTCGGCTTCAGTTACTGCAACCACATAAAACTTGCTGATCGGACCGTTTCCGCCAACCATTTCAAAAGTGTATTCAAATCCGCCAAGTCCGGCCATTGAAACGGGATTCGTCTCTCCTGATGCGATTACTCGCAGATTCAGAAATTTCGAAAATGTTGTCTCGGCAAGCTCAGCAACTTCCGTCGGCAACATATTCGATCGGTAAACAGGTAATCGTACCGTTTTGGGTGCCTTGAAGATGGAATTTCCATCTTCCACATCAGAGAAAAAGGATAGTCCGTTAAGATTGACACCATCAACAGTCCATGTTGATGCCCCGGGGAATGGCGAAAGGTTTTTCGGAACCTTGTTCCATACTGTACCAGGCACCACCGTAATGCTCTCCATTGTATGTGGCCCGGTTTCTACTAGGGAATATTGAACACATCCATGGAGCAGCAGTAATAGTCCCAGTATCGCAACTCTGCTCATGATTACTCACCCATGGACAGATAGAATTCGATCATTTTCCTGTCTTTCGCATCCGGAGACAGTGAAAGGTAGTTGCTAAAGAATCGATTTGCAGTATCATGATCTTTATCCTTGAGGTAAAACATCCCCAATGAACGGTGCAGTTCAGGAATCGACCAGTCCAGATCCATCGCAGTCTGGAAATGCTTCCTGGCAATCTCGACATCACCATCTCCTCCCCTCTTTCTGTAGAGCTCTCCAAGGAAGAAGTTAACAAGTCCGGGTGATATCCCCCTGTCAAGCAGGCCGTTCAATACATAAACGGAGCGCCCGAACTGATACAGACGCAATTCGTCCTTGATCCAGGATCTGATATGCGGTCGAACGATTTCATGGTAACGGTCAACATGTCTGCTTTCAGGTCCTGTAGCGCCAAACTGTAAAAGTTCCGCATATTTCTCAAGTCGCACCGCTCTTTCCTCATCAGCAGGATGTGTTGAAGAGAGCATGGATCTTGAGACTTTTCCCTCTTCAGAGGATTCCTGTTCGGCGATAAGCTGGCGCCATACATAAGCAGCCTCGCGTGTATCGAGCCGTATGTCGGACATCAATTGAATCCCATACTTATCTGCTTCATGTTCATCTTCCCTGCTGTAATGAAATATACTTGCCAATAACAAGAACTGTGACAGATCATTTATCTCGACAGCCAAACCGGGGGCTACATTGCCTGTTGCTGCTCCTGCAGCTAGGCCAAGACCGAGAATGGCAGAAAAACTGCTGGTGCTTTTCAGGTTTTTGAGGCGTTTCAATGAATGCTTGCGCAGATAATGCCCGAGTTCATGACCGATAACAGTCGCAAGCTGTGCTGAGTTTTTGCTACGCAGCAACAACCCTGTATTGATTATCATCATTCCATTCGGGGCCATAAATGCATTGAAATCCGGCGCACGAACCACGTAAACGCGAATGTCTGTACAATATTCCATTGCAAGATCACACGCCAAGTCCGTTACATACGCATTCAGTTCAGGATCGGTAACTCTGAGCTGTGAATGCTTTATCTTCTCCTCATATGCATCCATGCTCATCCACAGCCCCTCTTCAGTCGAACCCGCCTCTGGCGCATATCGACTGTCCAGTTCAGGATGAAGTCGTTCAAAAGAACGGCCATTAACCACGCTGGACAGGACCAGCATAAGGGTTACGATGACAGCAAGATGCCGCATATGAAGACCCGTCCTATACCGGAAAGCTCTCCAACAGGCGACCCACGGTGCTCTGTGCTGGTTTCTTGTCACGCAAGTCTCCAACCGGGTGGCTCAGATAGTTGAACCAGACCACATTTCCGCTATTCAGGTCGACAAGAGAGGCAAGCCTTATCTTCTGACCCACGGGAATGCTTACACCAAACAATGCAGCACCAAACCGTACGAGTATCCGACCTGTGCTGCTGTAAGTATCGCGAATCTGCACAAACAGAGCATAATCAGCCTCAGAATTCTGTTGCCGGAGTTCTCTTGCCGTTTTCCCCAAGGTCCAGTCGAACGTCTCTTTTTTTGAGGGTAGCGGCATCTGATACTTATGATGGATGATTGCTTTTCCAACTTCACCATGGAGTCGCTCAAGCTCGATCAGGTGCTGAAATCGCGGATCGGATTCGGCTGGTCGTTCATACTCGACAAGTATCAGATCATGACTGCTGAAAAACTCTCGCATCGACTCATTAAGATATGACCTTGCAGTTCGTGTCCATTCTGCATGAGGCTCGCTGATCCCTCCAGCTGTCTGGAGCGACAACTCGATATCTATCGGCATCAGCAAGATTACGCTTCCCGGAGAACTCCTTTCGATTTTGTCAATGCTCGCCTGATGATTGCTGGTTGAGCAGCCAGTCAAAATGAAGGCTGACAACACCATGACAAGAATAACCGCAGAGCTGGCGGAATCTGGTTTCATTTGCGAAATATCCCCGGAATAACGCATGAACTCCCGCTTACGAACCAAGACTGGTTCAGATGTCATAATCCAACAGACTCTATTCGACTACAGCACTTGCGCTGATTCAACCACTTCAAACACTTCTATCTGATCACCAACCCTGATTTCGTTGTAGTCCTTTATACCGATGCCACATTCGTAACCGCTCTTGACCTCATTGACATCATCCCGAAACCTTCTCAGTGAATGGATTGAACCCTCGAAGATGACAATATTGTCCCTGAGGACCCTGACCGGCAAATTGCGTCGAACACTGCCTTCCGAGACATGACACCCGGCTACGGCTCCAAGTCGAGAGGCCTGGAATACATCCCGGACCTCCGCCAATCCGACCTGCTGCTCCTTGCTGATGGGCGAAAGCAACCCAGCCATGGTCGACTTCACCATGTCAATCACATCGTAGATCACATTATGATAAAAAACACGTACTCCATCCCGGTCAATCAGTTTGCGTGCCGATGCGTCTGCACGCACGTTGAAACCGACAATGATCGCATCTACCGCAATGGCAAGATTCACATCGGATTCATTGATTCCGCCGACCATGCCATGAATGATGTTTACCGAGACGGCATCAACGGAAAGTTTGACAAGGCATTCCCTGAGGGCTTCTACCGAACCCTGTACATCCGCCTTGACCACGATGTTGAGAATCCTTGATTCGTCCTCGCCCATCCTGCTGAACATGTCGATCTTGGTCTTTTGCTGTTGGGCAAGCTTGACCTCCTTTTTCTTCCCTTGTCGATTGTTTGCGATTTCACGGGCAATCCGTTCATCGTTTACCACTATCAGATCATCGCCTGCCACCGGAACGCCTGCCAGCCCCTGAATTTCAACTGGTGTTGAGGGACCTGCATGCCTGATTCGGGACCCCTGATCATTGTTAATCACGCGAACCCTCCCGGTCTCCCGACCAGCCAGAACAATGTCACCCTGTTTCAGGGTCCCTCGTTGAACCAGAACCGTGGCGACCGGGCCTCTTCCCCGGTCCAGACGGGCCTCGATAATCAGCCCCGTTGCATTCCCCGCAGTGCGGGACTTGAGATCTGCAAGCTCTGCCTGCAGCAACACGGATTCCAGCAATTTTTCAATGCCTTCTCCTGTCAAGGCGGATACCTCATTGGTGAGCACATCGCCTCCCCATTTTTCCGGGACCACCTCGTGACCGATCAACTCCTGCATTACCCGATCCGGATTCGCTTCCTCCCGGTCGATCTTGTTGATCGCCACGATCAGAGGCACATCTGCCGACTTGGCGTGATTGATCGCTTCAATCGTCTGGGGTTTGACTCCGTCATCGGCTGCAACAACCAGGATGATCAGGTCGGTTGCCCTTGCACCACGTGCACGCATCGCGGAAAACGCCTCATGACCGGGTGTGTCGAGAAAACAGATTTCCTGACCGTTGGCGATGACCTTGTAAGCACCGATATGCTGCGTGATTCCGCCAGCCTCTCCTGAGACTACCTTGGTTTTCCGCAGATAATCAAGCAGGGAGGTTTTTCCATGATCCACATGGCCCATTACGGTTACCACGGGTGGTCGACTGGTCTCTTCAGCATCGGTCTCCTCGTACAGAAGCCGGGATTCCAGATCCTCATTTTCTGCAGGTTTCGCTATGTGTCCCATCTCTTCAACCAGCAGGATTGCGGTATCCTGATCGAGTATCTGGTTTATGGTTACCATTGAACCCAGTTTCATCATGGTACGGATCACTTCGCTTGCCTTGATGGACATGGCCTGCGCGAGATCTCCAACCGTGATGGTTTCGGGGAT
>JAJDVC010000165.1 GCA_022826305.1 Gammaproteobacteria bacterium
GTTTATCCCCATCAGAATACGGCCAGCGAGAGCTTTCTGTATGCCCACGAGATACGGGGCGGGCACGGAGATTACCGTGTCATCATGACTTCCCGGTATCCGCTGATGCCGCCAAGGAACCGACTGCTTTTCGTCGGACTCTCGATTCTGGCGGTTCTCATGGCCCTGACCGGTTCCAGTGTCATGCTGGCCCTATGGATACTGCACCCTGTAAGGGCAATTCGAAAGACTGCGGTTGAATTGTCGGAAGAAAATCTGGATGCGCAGGTTCCGAGCTCCGTTACCGGCAGGAAGGATGCTTTCGGAGAGCTTGGACGTGAGTTCAATCGAATGGGCAAACGTGTCAAACAGGCCGTATTCAGCCAGAACGAGCTGTTGCGGGATGTATCGCATGAATTGCGTTCCCCCCTGAACAGGATCCAGATAGCAGCATCACTTGTCGCCCAGAAATCGGGAGAGCAGGAAGAGCTGACCCGGATTCATGATGAGGTGGAACGACTGAACAACCTGATCGAGGATCTGTTTTCCCTGACAAAGCTCAGGAACGACATTCGGATCAATCAGGAAACGGTGGATATCCGGTTTCTGATATCGGAACTGTTGATAGACGCCAACTACGAGTTCCAGCAATCCGACCGCCATGGACGTCTGTCGGATGGCCCGGAAGCCTGGTCATGGGGAAACCGTGACCTGCTGTACAGGCTATTTGAGAACGTAATCAGAAATGGTCTGCGCTACACCCCGACAGGTGAAGTCCTGCTGATCGATTGCCAGCCTGATTCCGACAAGATCAGAACGACGATAACGGACAACGGACCGGGAGTGGACCCAGTGTCACTCGGGCTGATCTTCGAGCCCTTCTATCGGGCAGACATGGCCAGAGACACCTCATCCGGCCATCACGGCATTGGCCTGGCTCTGGCGAAAACGGTAGCGGAGCTTCATGGTGGATCGATTGTCGCACGAAACCTGGAAACGAACGGCTTCGAGATCTGTGTCATGTTGCCCGCCTGTCGGGGATAGGAATCGCTGGTCCGGCCAGCACAGCAAATGCATCTCCATCGCCAGTCGATCCGATGATCCGGGAAGCGGTATCCCTCCATGAAACCCCATTGGCCTCAATGCTCTCAACAGTCTTCAACTCATGCAAGGGCAAGATTATTGATGCGATCCGATTCAGAACCAGTTTTCCCGGACGCCGTGGCAGGCCACGTCTGTCCACTCTCCTGCAGAAACCAGTTCCGGCGCCTCCTTGCTGCAAATTTCCCTTGCATGCGGACATCGACTGTGGAAAATACAGCCGGACGGCAGGTCTATGGGAGTGGGAACCTCCCCCTTGAGTTTCACATGCCGTCTCTTTTCACCCCCGACTTTCGGTATGGCGCTCAGCAGTGCCTGTGTATAGGGATGCCTCGGCTCGGAGAATACCTCTCCCACCTGCCCGACTTCACAAACCCTGCCCAGGTACATAACCGCTACTCTGCTGCCGAAATGCTCCACTACGGACAAGTCATGCGTCACAAAGAGATAAGTCAGTCCACGCTCTTCCCTGGCCTCCATGAGCAGATTGAGAACCTGGGCCTGGATGGAAACGTCAAGCGCAGAAATCGGCTCATCGGCAACTATGAACTCCGGGTCCACGATCAGGGCTCTTGCGATACTGATTCTCTGACGCTGTCCCCCGGAAAACTCATGCGGGAAACGCGCACCCCATCCAGCATCCACCCCCACTGATTCCATGATGGACGCAACCTTGTCCCGCTGCTCCGGCAGGGAGAGTTCCGGCTGGTGGAATCTGATCGGCTCCAGCAAGGTTTTTGCCACCGTCTTTCTCGGGTTCAGGGAAGCATGGTGGTTCTGGAATATCATCTGCATCTTCCGTCGAAACGGCAGCATCCCCTTTCGATCAAGCGTGTCGATCCGGGATTCCCGATAATGGACGCTACCCCGTGTCGGAGACAACAGGCCCATCACCGTCCGTCCTACCGTGGTCTTGCCACACCCGCTTTCACCGACCAGACACAATGCTTCCCCTTTCTCTATCTCAAGATTGATTCCGTTCAGGGCCTTCACCATTTCCACCTTTCTGACCATCTTGCCCTTGCTGATGGATATCTGGTCAAGCCAGCCTCCGGAAACATTGAAGTATCTGTACAGATTCCGCACCGAAACCAGTGATTCCGATTCTTGTCCGGGAGTGCTGTTCATCCGGTCAGGGGGTGATGGCACGCAACGGCACGCCGGGAACCGCTGACCAGATCCGGCCTGTGACTTCTGCACAGATCCGTAACATGGCTGCATCGATCATGAAAAGGGCAACCCGTCGGAATGGACTGCAGTGAAGGCATGGTGCCGGGTATCTGGTTCAGGCGTCGGCCTGGTCTGGTCATTTCAGGCAACGCTCCGACCAGCCCCCTGGTATACGGATGAGCAGGTGAAGCAATAACCTCCCGTGTATTACCTTGTTCAATGATGCGCCCGGCATACATCACGAGAATCCTCTGGCTGATCTGTGACACAACCCCCAGGTCGTGGGTGATCAGTATCAGACCCATCCGGTAGTCGTTGCAAAGCGCCAGAAGCAGCTCGAGTATTTCCGCCTGTATGGTCACATCAAGCGCAGTGGTAGGTTCGTCAGCGATGATGATCCTGGGATCAGTCAGCAGGGAAATGGCGATAACGATCCTTTGCCGCATGCCGCCGGAAAGCTCGTGAGGATACTGCTCCAGTCTTTTCTCGGGAGACGGAATCTGGACTGCCCTGAGCTTTTCGATCGCGATACTCCTGGCCGCTTCCCGTGTCATCCTGGTGTGTGCCAGCAGCGTTTCCTCCATCTGGGTACTGATCGTCAGTACCGGATTCAGGGTCATCATGGGATCCTGAAAGATCATGCTGATCTTGTTGCCCCGGATCCGGCGCATGGTTTCGTCATCTGCGTTTGAAATCTCCTGCCCTTCAAACACGATGGACCCGGATGACAGGTAGCCCGGCTGGCTGACCAGATTCAGTATCGCGAAAGCCGAGACCGACTTGCCGGCGCCGCTTTCTCCCACGATCCCGATACGCTCCCCCTCCTCCAGATCATAACTGACATCCTGTATGGCCGGGATCGTACCCGTTCGCAACGGGAAAACGACCTCGAGATTTCTGATGCTGAGCAATGCCATCTTCCGATCTGCCCTATTTTTCATACAGCCGGGGATTCAGAACGTCCCGCAGCCAGTCACCAAGCAGGTTGATCGACAGGATCAGCACCACCAGTACCACGGCAGGAAATGCGGTGATCCACCAGGCGCCGCTGAAAATGAATTCAAAGCCGTTCCGAATCAGGGCGCCGAGCGAGGGCTTCGTGACAGGCATGCCCAGACCCAGGAATGACAGGGCCGCTTCGGTTATGATGGCATTGGCAACCTGCACGGTCGAGATAACCAGCAGGGGGGAAAAGGTGTTGGGCAGGATATGACGATAGAGTATGCGTGTGGGACCAAGTCCGATTACCCTTGCCGCATCCACGTACTCCTTCTTTTTTTCTCCCAGAACACAGGCGCGCACGGTCCTGGCGTACTGCGGCCATTCCGCGACTCCGATTACCAGAATAATGATCATGACAGCGAAGTCCTCATGGAATCGCGGCCCCACGGTTGTCTGGAAGACCGCGAGGATAATGATCGCCACCATCAGGGTGGTAAATGACAACTGAATATCGGCAATCCGCATCAGGAAGCTGTCCAGCCTGCCACCGAAGTAACCGGCTGCAAGCCCCACCGTGACACCGATTGCCGCTTGCAGGATGGTGGCAAACACTCCTATGACTATGGATATCCCGGTGCCGTACAGGATGGTGCTGAGCATATCGCGCCCCATCGCGTCCGTTCCCAGCAGGAACCGACCATCCGCACCGTCGCTCCCTGCAGGCGGTATCTCCGAGTCCATGATGTCGAACTGGGTCTGGTCCCATGGATCAAATGGCGCCAGCCAGGGGGCAAGCGCCGAAGACAGGATGAATGAAGCAAGCACTGCGGCACTTGCCATGGCCGTTGGATTGCGCACGAAGCTGTAGTACACGGGCGAGTCCAGAAGCCGTTTGCGAAAGCTGCCGCTGATCTCCAGGGTATCACTGCTCATCGTGCTTCCCCACAAGCTTGACCATGGGATTGACAAGACCGTACACGATATCGACAACCGTATTGGTAATCACGAATATCAGCCCGACCACGATCAGGTAGGCGACAATCAACGGTGTATCGACCCGGTTGATCGCCTCAAGAAACATGAAGCCCATGCCGGGCCACTGGAAAACGGTCTCTGTAAGAATCGTGTAGGCAACCATGATTCCTATCTGTACCCCGCCCACGGTTACAACCGGAAGCAGGGTATTCTTGAAGGCATGCACCATCCACACCCGCTGCCTGGGCAATCCCTTGGCCCAGGCAAACTTCACATACTCGGTTTCCAGCACCTCCATCATTTCGGAGCGGATCATGCGCACGAACAATGGCAGGATTACCGAAGCAAGCGAAATGCTCGGCAGCAACAGGTGCCTGAGTCCGTCACCGGTCAGAAGGCTGGTTGTCCAGACACCGAACAATGTCACGGTGTCTCCTCTCCCGTAGGAAGGAAGCCAGCCGAGTTCCACCGCAAAGACATAGATCAGAAAGATCGCCGTCAGGAATACGGGTATGGATATCCCGACAATACTGAACCCCATGGAAAGTCTGGAAAACCAGTGCTTCGGATTGATCGCGGCAAACGCACCTACCGGGATGGAAAACACCAGTATCCAGAAAGTGGCGCCCATGACCAGATCGATCGTCGCAGGGAGCTTGTCCATGATCACTTCCAGGGCGGGACGCTTGAAAAAATAGGAAGTCCCGAGATCTCCTTTTACCGCATTGCCCAGAAAACGCCAGTACTGCACCAGAAACGGATCATTCAATCCCATTTCAGTTCGCAGGGCATCGCGTATTTCTTCCGATACGGATTGTCCGACCAGTTCCCGAAGGGGGTCTCCCAGATGATTCTGAATGGAGAAGCTCAGTACACTGATCACCAGCATGACCACGGCGGCCTGAACCAGCCTTCGGACCAGAAAAGCAATCATGTCCCGTCTTCAGCCCGAAGAATGCATGAGAGAGGAATCTCCGTCATGCGGCATGATTCAATGAGTTGAAACGGAATTGCAGGAGGGCACATCCATGACGCATTGTACCGGCAGGACGATCCGTCTTGCAAACCGCAGGCGGCGCAGGCTGGCAGCCGGTTTCCGGGGAGCAGGGATGCTGGTCAGCGAGCCGGACCGCCAGTTCGATCCGACCGCCGGGATTGACCGGCTGATCGGCGATTCCCGCCAGCCGGCAAGTTGCCGGTTCGAGTCGCAGGCAGGGCGTTCCCGTGTCTCGAAAAAGTCGGGCAGCAACAGGTTTTCAAGGGGCGAAAAGGGATTTCGCAAGGTTCTTCAGGGATTGCGATAACAGGCGGACTGCATGCCGCGTCCGGATGCGCATGGCATCCGGATATCGATGATGCGGCTGCCTGTCGGGACAATCAGCAATCCTGCGTCAGGAATTGTCCGGGTTGCCGATGCGGACCAGCAATGCCTCGGTCCGATCACAATCCATGATGCGCCGGACGACCGGGTGTCTGCCAGTCAGTCGTTTGCGTCGGCAGTGGCTGTCCGTGCGGATCATCTTCCGGGGGAACAGCGGCTTCCGCCGCTGGCGCATCATGGACTGGCACGAGCGTCATGATCGGAAACACCTCACGGACATTGCCCGTAATCCACGGATTACCCGCATATCGCAGGCGTTGCCGGATGAATTCCGGGAACGGCATGAGCAGGATCGGGACAAGCTGCGCCGGTTCGGCACGCAGTTGTCCCGATCCTGCTCAAGGAAACGCCGGTTGTCCGGGGTCACGCAACCCCAGCGCCTCGGGCGCCCCGGCAGACGAGATTCCGGCACAGGTCCCGACCCGGGGACCTGACGGCAACCACCCCGGTTCGGAAGCGGGGCAGGGTCCGGCGTTTCGGCCGGGCGAGACGCCTACCAGCGCAGGGACATCTCGAAGCCGACGATGTGTTCGGGTGCCGTGTCCGGACTCTCCCGCCTGGTCGCCCGCACGCCGAAGGACAGGTCGGCGGTCGCTGCGGCTTCCGGCGTCAGGCGCCAGCCGAGGCCGTAGTCCCGCGTGTCCCCGGCAATCCCCATGCCGGCGTGCGGGCTGCCCGTGTAGCGGCCCGCGAAGGCCGGCAGGCCCCAGGCCGCCTCCAGCGCCCAGCGGCCCTCCTCATCCCCGCGCCCCGCACGGTCTCCCGGCGGACCGGCCGCGAACAGCGCATCCAGTCCGCCCGCCGCGCGTCCGCCCAGCTCCCGGCGCAGGCTGAACGACGGGCCGCGCTGCGTACTCCCGTCCGGATCGAACGACAGGTCCGCCGAAAATCCCCGATCCTCCAGATCGTCGT
>JAJDVC010000259.1 GCA_022826305.1 Gammaproteobacteria bacterium
TCGGAGCAAGGAGGTCTCGGACAATGGCAGGGAACTCGGCAATCTTCTGGCGGCCAACGACTTCGCGGGGTTCGCGGACCGCCTGCGGTCATTCTTCGCGGGGATTCCGTACCAGTGGCAGGGCGGCAACGGTCCGGCGCGTTACGAGGCGTGGTACGCCGGGATGCTGTACGCCTGCTTCCGCACCATCGGGCTGGACCTGCGGGTGGAGGATTCATCGAGCCGGGGCCGTGCGGACATGGTGCTGCTGCACGGCGGCCAGGTGTTCGTGTTCGAGTTCAAGGTGGCCGACGGGGAAGACGACCGGGACACCGCAGTCCGGCAGGCCATCGGACAGATCCGGGAAAGGGGCTATGCCGACAAGTACCGGGATCGGGGGGAACCGATCCACCTGATCGGCGTGGCCTGCAGCCGGGACGGCAGTCCGGCCGCGGTCAAGGCGGTCCCGGGCTGAGTCCCCGGAGTGGGCGGACCACCCCGGAATCCATGCCTGCCGCAGTTCCAGCTCCGGACTTTCAGCATGCGAACCGGCCAGCGGGGTATCCCGGTCAAGCGCCGTCTGCCGAACCGGAGACCCTGTTCGCTCACCGACATCACCCCACCGCGGCCGGTGGTCGCTCCTCTTTGGCTGTTTGCGGCATGAAAGACAGATCGTCCTGCGGATACAGTGCGGCATGGATAAAGCCTCCTGTGGCTATTTCATAAAGCCTTGAATTATTTTACGAAATATGGACCCTGCTTCTCGGTGCTCATGCAATGTTCGGGCTACAGTACCGACCGCCTCCACGCCTAAATGTTACCGTTTATCCTGGCCCGCCACATCAAGCGGCATCCGCATTGGTACCGACGCGGCCCGACGACTCCGAGGACACTCGTGCCCGGAGCACCTTCCCGTGGAGAGAGCGCAACCGGCGGCTTCCGAAAGATTACTCCACTGCATCATGTCATGAATCCCTGGACTTGTGATGACAGTACCTGGGAACAGTCGGTGAGCGGAGCAAAAGACCACCTGAACGGCCTTTTTGCCGGGCGTATGGGAACAAGCGTCATGCCGGGTCGGCAAATCCCGAGCCACTATCGGAATCGGGCCTTGCGCCGTCCGGCGGTTCCGGCCGCAGGATGGCAGCCTGCCCCGGCGGGCATAAGATAATTTTATTTCATTCGATGGGGCGATTTGTTAATCTGGACCAGTCGATAATCGCCAGCGGTCCGGAACCAGGGCCGCAAGATGCCCGTGAAATACTACAACTCCATGATCGAGACCGTGGGCAATACTCCGCTGGTCCGGTTTAACTCGGTAAACAGGGGAATACCGGGAACCATTCTTGCCAAGGTCGAATATTTCAATCCGGGAAATTCGATGAAGGACCGCATGGCGGTCAAGATGATCGAGGATGCGGAGGCGCGTGGAGACATCAGGCCCGGCGGGACGATTATCGAGGGCACTTCCGGCAATACCGGCATGGGACTGGCCCTGGCCGCTATCGCCAAGGGCTACAGGTGCATCTTCACTCTCGCCGACAAGCAGTCGCGGGAAAAGATAGATATCCTGCGGGCGGTTGGTGCGGAGGTCCTTGTCTGCCCGACAGCCGTGCCGCCGGAGGACCCCAGGTCCTATTATTCCGTGGCAAGGCGTCTCAATGCGGAAATCGAGAACTCCTACTATCCCAACCAGTACGACAACCTCTCCAATACCGACGCCCACTACGAAACCACGGGTCCGGAGATCTGGCGCGATACGGACGGCAGGGTGACACACTATGCGGCAGGCGTCGGAACGGGAGGGTCCATGTGCGGGGTTGCGAAATATCTCAAGGAGCAGAACCCGAATATCGTTACGGTCGGGATAGACACGTACGGATCGGTCTTCAAGAAATACAAGGAGACCGGCATTTTCGACGAGAAGGAAATCTATCCCTATCTCACGGAAGGAATTGGTGAGGACATACTGCCGGCCAATGTCGACTTTTCCCTGATCGATCACTTCGTCAAGGTAACGGACAAGGATTCGGCAATCATGACGCGGCGTCTGTCAATGGAGGAGGGCATGTTCGTGGGATGGTCATGCGGCTCGGCGGTCTGGGGGGGCCTGGAATGGGCCAGGGACAACCTCAGGGAAGAGGATGTCATGGTCATCATCCTGCCTGACCATGGAACGCGCTACCTTGCCAAGGTGTACAATGACGACTGGATGAAGGATCACGGCTTTCACGAGGAGCGTGATTTCTCCTCAGCCGCCGCGATCATCGCCAAGCAGTCCGGGGAGGATGCGCTGACGTCGATCAGGAGCGACAGCAGGGTTTCCGAGGCCGTGTCATTGTTGACGACGAGCGACGTCTCCCAGCTGCCGGTCGTGGACGGCGAGGAGTTTGTCGGCAGTCTGACCGACACCCGTCTGCTGACCCGGCTGATCAACGATCCGTCGATCGTCGACAAGACCGTCGGGGATATCATGGAAAAACCGTTCCAGTTCGTTCCTGCGGACACTACCATCGATGTGCTGTCTTCCATGATCAACCGGGATAATTCGGCGGTCATGGTGCGTGATGAGAAGGGCCTGCCCCGGATCATCACCAGGCATGATCTGCTGGAGGCCATTTCCGGTCTTTAGTCGAGGCTGGCCCGATCCTCGGGAGAATCCCTGGCGCCATGTGGACAGGTTTTCCCCGTTCGCTTATCCTCGGGGTACCGATAAACCTGCCATGCGCCTGACCGCCCTGCATGAGGAATTCGGGGTTGAAGTTTCCGGGGTCGACCTGTCCCGTCCAGTGCCGGAAGACTGCTTCGCCGCCCTGGATGCCGCACTCAACCGCCATTCCCTGCTCCTGTTCCGTGGACAGGATATGGACGATACGACTCACCTGGCCTTGACCGGCATGTTCGGAGATCCTGAAGAGGAGCATGTTTCATACTATGGTTCAGGGGAAATCACCTATATCGGCCTGGTCGGCAATGTGGACAGGCACGGAAACCGTACGCCAGGACGAAAGATCCACTCGCAAACGGGAAACCAGATGTGGCATTCCGACAGTTCCTTTCGGGAAATCCCCAGCATGTACTCCATCCTGTGCGCCTATCAGGTTCCCGGGCAGGGTGGTGAAACCGAGTTCGCCAGTGCCCGCTCCGCCTGGACAAGACTGGATCGGGAGACGCAGGAAATGATGCTGCCACTCGTGGGCATCCATGACTATATCCACTCAAGGACCAGGGTCGGCGAGGACGCCGTCAACGCGAGCCAGCGCACCTACATGCGGCCAGTTCGGCAGCGGCTGGTGCGCAAGAATCCGGTGACCGGAGAAAGGAATCTCTATGGCGGATCCCATCTCAGACAGATCGAGGGCATGGACAACGGCCGGTCAGGAGAGCTGATTGATGGAATCATGAACGAAATCACCAGGCCGGAATCGGTTTGCCGCCATGACTGGGAGGCCGGGGATGTCATGATATGGGATAACCGATGCCTGCTTCATCGGGGTTGCGGCTACGACGCCGATCGATTCCTGCGGCGCATGCACCAGACGCGCGTCCGTTGCCGCAACACGTCCCTGGCCGAGGAAATATAGCTCCTTCACCCGGTATCCCGGATACCGGTCTGCTCAGGCGGCAGGTTGTCGAGCCAGCTCGCCCCGCCGACTTCTGTATCGTATGAAGCAGATGATCGACATGTTCAGCACGTTGAAAGCGAATGCGTTGAGAAACGAGATCCGGTAGGAACCGGTCAGATCATAAAGGGATCCGGCCATCCATCCGCCCAGGGCCATCCCGCCTATCGTGCACAGGAAGACCAGGCCGATCCGCTCTCCGGCCTCCGAGACGGGGAAAAACCTGCGGATAATCAGGGCATAGGATGGAACGATCCCGCCCTGTGCCAGGCCAAAGGCGGCAGAGAGCAGGTACAGGCCGGACAGGGAATCGACAGACAGGAAGGAAAGAATCGCCAGTGCCTGTAGTCCGGACCCGACGAGCAGCGTCCGGGTTCCCCCGATATAGTCGGAAAGCCATCCGGAGGCCACGCGGCTGACGATTCCGAATCCCAGCATCATGGCGAGCATGACAGCCCCGTCCTGCGCCCTGAAGCCGAGATCCAGGACGTACGGAACGATATGGATCTGGGGCATTGCCATGGCCGCGCAGCATCCGACGCCGGCCAGGCACAGAAGGGACTGCAGGTGACTGTCGCGCATTCCTGTCTGGCGGTTGAGGCCTCCTGTGGAAACCGGCGTGGTCTCCTGTGGATCCGGGATCCTGCGCTTCCGGTATATCAGGCAAAGGGGGATCATGGTGGACAGGCAGAAAAGGGACAGGCCCGTGAAGGTCTGCCGCCATCCCTGGCTGTCGATCCACGACTGCAGCAGCGGCGGCCAGACGGCACCTGCGAGATAGGTCCCGGAAATCACGATGCCGATAGCGAAGCCCCTCCGCTTCTCGAACCACAGGGAAATGTCCGTCACCATGGGGCCGAACGCGAATGCCGATCCGAGACAGCCGCACAGCACGAGGAGAATGGCGGAGAACGTCCAGATATCCTGGGCATTCGCGGCGAGGTAGAGACCTGTCGGCATGCAGATGCTCGCCAGCAATGCGAACCGGAACATTCCATGCCTGTCGATCAGTTTCCCGATGAACACGTTACCGACCCCGAACCCGACCATGAACAGCATGTAGGGAAGTGAACCGAGTCCGTATCCCGTATCGAATTCCCGGGATGAGGGCTCCAGGACCATGATCGAGGCAAACATGCCGGCCATCGATATGGTCACCAGCGTCAGCGAGTTGACGACCCGCAGGATCGCGAACCCGGTTTCCGACAGGAACGGTTTCATGGGGCTGTGCCGATGCATGCGGCTGCCGTCGGACAGTGCATCATTGATATCGTGCTTCGGGCGCAAAGAATGGATTGTAACCCTGGACGGAAGGGGGGATTGGAAAATCCGCCGGCTTTTCGTTCGATCCGTCCGGGGGTCCCGTTGCGGCCGACGCGGTCCTGCGGAGGGGCGGACAATCCGGTCACGGTTCAGAATATCCGGGTCTGCGGGCTGATCAGTGCATCGAACTCGAGTCCGACATGCGGCAGGATTCCATCGGCCACCGGTTTCAGCTGCCTCTCGACATAATGACCGTGATCGATGGCGCTTGTGAGATACTCCACCGGTTCCGGGCCGTTGACCGTTACCACATATTCGATCCATCCCCTGTTCTGATAGCGCAGCTTCCTGTTCCTGCGGATATTTTCACTGTCTGCGACCAGGGCTGCACGGACATGCGGCGGAATGTTCCGGGTATAAGTTGCCAGTGCCCGGCGCAACCGCTTGCGATATACCAGCCGATCGTCGTTCTCACCGGACAGGGTCAGTTGCACGGTTTTGCGGACAAAATCGGCGGGATCCTTGTCCTCGAATACCATCCGGTAGAGATCATGCTGGAAATCCCGTGCCAGTTGCGTCCAGTCCGTTCGCACATTCTCGAGCCCCTTGAATACCAGCCGGTCTCCCTCCCGGGTGGAAACCAGCCCGGCATAGCGTTTCTTGCAGCCCGAGACCGAGGCACGCAGGGTGGGCATGAGAAATCGCAGGAAAAGGGTCTCGAATTCGATTTCAAGATGACACCGGAGTGCGTGGTCTCGCCTGATCGCCTCTTTCCATCGCGTATTGATGGCCTGTGCCATCTTTCTGCCGGCCGCGATGCAGTCCTGCTGCGGCATATCGTCCTCTATCCACACGAAGATGGAATCGGTATCCCCGTAGATCAGGCAGTATCCCATCTCCCTGATCCACCGGCAGGTGATCTGCATGATTTCCTGTCCGCGCAGGGTGATCGAGGAGGCCAGGCGGGGGTCATGAAACCGACACCCGTACGAGCCGAGGACGCCGTAAAACGAATTCATGAGAATCTTGATGGCCTAAGAGAGTACCACGTCACCATCCCGCTTCGCGATGTCCCGGCGATGCCACAGGTCGGTGATGATGTCGGGCAGCAGGTGCTGGGCGCGGTCAAACCGAGCGCCCCGGAACCCGCCGATGCTGTCTTGCGGATTGCGCAACCCTTCCACCATGCCCATCGGATCGATCTTGAAGGTGCGGATGATGGATGGATAGAGACTCTTGAAATCCAGCACCAGAACATTGCGGTACAATCCGGGTCGCGAGTCCATCACGTATCCTCCGGGGCTGCCTTGGCCGTCCCGGCCTGCCCGGTTCGGTGAAATGTATCCTGCCCGGTGCAGTCTGGGAATATACAGATTGCTGAAGGCCAGAACCGAACCGCCCGCCCGGTTCAGTTCAAGTCCTGTCATTTGTCCGCGCAACGTCAGGAAGTCGAGGATCCGGGTTTCGGTGAAGATCTCGTCGACCAGCCTGCAGTCCTCCAGGTTGTAGGTTGCAAGCTTCTGCTTGTCGTGCAGGAAGTTGTACCGGATTTCCTCGGCACGTCCTTCCGCTGTGTGTTCGGTCTTCTTCCCCCGACCCAGCAGTTCCCGGGCAACCTGTTCAAGAGAGAAGCTGGGAAATCTGTAGGTCGCGGATCTCAGGGCTTCGATTCCGTCTATCGCGACCCGGCCGGGAATGAACAGGAATCCCCTGCCCCGATCCGCGCCCTGGCTGCGCCAGATCGCCTTCAGGTTGCCTCTTCCGATGGCGAACGGCTGTTTCAGTCGTGCGGCCCGCTGCAGCAGGATCCGCAGATCGAAATTGACGACATTCCAGCCCACAATGACATCCGGATCGAGATCGAGAATCCGTTTTTCCAGGCAGGAGAGCAGGTGCGCTTCGTCCCTGCACCAGGAAATGAAGCCGGGTCCCGGAGCGGGCTCGCCAATCATCAGCACTTCCTCGGTTCCGCAGCCGGCCAGTCCGACCGAAAACAGCGACTCATCGGTATCGCATT
>JAJDVC010000122.1 GCA_022826305.1 Gammaproteobacteria bacterium
CCGGACGTACTTGGCCCTGGCGTCTGCATCTGAGTGAAGCGCAACCGTCAGGATACCGAGCTGCCTGCAGGCCCTCAGGATACGCAGGGCTATCTCGCCGCGATTTGCGATAGCCAGTTTCTTGATGTGATGTGACATCCCAAGCGTCAATGCGTGTCGAGCAGGAACAGGGGTTCTCCATATTCGACCGGGTCTCCAGAGGACTTGTAGACAGCCCGTATGGTTCCAGATACTTCGGATTCCACGTGATTGAAGGTTTTCATCGCCTCAATGACACACAGGACATCCCCCGGAGCCACAACGGAACCGACAAGAACATACGGTTCGGCATCGGGAGAAGCCGCATTGTAAAAAGTGCCGACCATGGGTGAATCAATCGTGGTCTCGTTCTCACCTACCGGTTTATCCGGCATCGGATCCGGTTCCTCCACCGCATTCACATCCGGTGATCCCGAATCTTTCCTTATATCCGACATCGTCTTGCCGTATATCGGACCATGCACGACACTACTGCCGCCACGATTCATCCGGATCGTGTTTTCTCCCTCGCTGATTTCCATTTCAACCAGTTCCGAAGCCTCGAACAACTCGATCAGCTTTTTTACTTTTCTAAGATCCAATTCTGTTTCCCATGGGGTTGATTTTTTCTTTCTCCGGGAACTTCAGGAACCGTCATTCCGACTCTTGCACAAGATACTGTCCCGAACATAGCAATAGGCGTAAACATAACTTTCCTCACCGAACCCGGCAATGACTCCTTCCGCCAGGTCTGACAGATAGGAATGCGCCCTGAACGTTTCCCTGCGGTGGATATTCGAAAGATGCACCTCGACAAAAGGAATGCCGACTGCTGCCAGTGCGTCGCGTATCGCCACGCTGGTATGTGTATAGGCTGCAGGATTGATAATGATAGAATCCGGCCGGTTGCCTTCGGCAGCCTGCTGAATCCAGTCCACCAGTGTACTCTCGGAGTTGCTCTGCCTGATGTCAATGGCGATGCTATCCCGCATCGCCATCTCCCGAAGCCTGGCATCCAGCTCGGACAGGGTAGTAGTGCCATAATGTTCCGGTTCCCGCTTGCCGAGCAGATTGAGGTTGGGGCCATGCAGAACGAGGATTTGCGACATGAGTCGGTATGAACTAGAGTTGGTGGACAAGATTATCTCAAAAGCCGCATTTCCCGTCCAGTTAAAAGAAATTTAACGAAAATTAGAGAATTTCCCGGACTTTGATACATGCAAGATCCAGATTGGTGGGATCCTTACTCGTGCCAGCCGTACAAGCTCCCACCCGCTGAAAAGCCGAGACTGTCGTGGGCCAACCTCCTCGAATACGGGAAGGTTCTGGGCATCTGGGCTGGGCTTGCCCCTTTTCTGGCACTCCACTATGCCCGCATGCGCAAGGGACCGATGCTGCCAATGTCGGATATGGCAGGACTCGGAATCAATGCAGAGAATCAATGGCAGTCCGCTCATGAAGAGATGGTCGATGATCTGGGCGTCAGGAACCTGCTGCTACGGATTCCTTCGTGGGAGACATGCAGGCTGGATCACTACCGGAGATTTATTGAACGGTTTCCACGACACAACTGGATTGTCAATATCCTGCAAAGCCGGGACAGTGTCTCGGACCCGGCAGGCTGGGAAAGGCAGGTACATGGCATTCTGGAGCACACCCATCCCCAGGTAAGGCATTTCCAGATATGCAATGCGATAAACAGGACCAAGTGGGGATGCCATCACAGCGGTGAGGCATTGACACTTTTCAGAATAGCCGAACAGGTCAGTCGAGAATATCCGGACATCCGGCTACTCGGCTCAAGCGTGATCGACTTTGAACCTCTGGTTACCTTGAGAACGCTCGTCAACACATCAGGCTGCCATTACGACGCATGCGCCGCACAGTTGTACATCAATCGCAGGGGATCCGTGGAAGGGCGGCAATTCGGATATTTCAATCTGAAACGCAAAATAAGGCTGATCAGATCAATGCTGGAACTCTCCAGCAATACGGACCACCGGTTATGGATTACAGAGACCAACTGGCCCTTGCTGGGTACCAAACCCTACACTCCGAATTCCGGGCATCCGCGATCCACTGTGGACGAGGATACGCAGGCAAAATGGCTCAAGGACTATTTTACCGTTGCCAGAAACACGGGCTGGGTTGAACGTGTATACTGGTGGCAACTCATCAACCCGGGATACGGTCTCGTTGACCACCGAGGCGGCAGACTACGGAAAATGCCGTCCTATTTCGCCTTCAGGTCGTTGCTTGATGCGGATAACCAGTCACTCTAAGGCCCGTCTCACCTGCATGACAAACCGCTTGATCAACTGAGCATCGCCGATCTCCCCCACGAGCAGATTCAGCGCGGCATCAAGACCAATCTCATCCGGCAATTCGGACATGATCAGGGCAGATGCAGGACCAACATGCTCCGCCAAAATCCGGCCGATCACACGTCTCTGGTCGGGGGTCAGGCTCGGAGATGACGCCTGCTGGACGGGCGGGGGTGCTGGAGCGGGAGATTGCGGAACCGGAGAAGAGTCAAGCGACATCTTTGAGCCCACTATATTGACACCAGCATGAAATTTCGCTGTCTTCACTGCCAGCCCCTTACACGCCTCCAGCGCTGCCAAGCCCTCCTGCCCCCTGTACTTTGCCAGTGCAGGCTTTCCGTCATCAAGATAGACCCGGCCAATACTGTCGTCCTCGAATACCACAGTTACAGTACCGGAGTCCGTAGTCTGGACATGCTCCCGGATTGCTTGCAGAATTTCTGTACCTGCCATGGGCCGCTACCTGATCATCGGCTAGTATGTATCAATGTATCCCCTGACCCAAATCCTACCGACCCTTTGTCAACCTCCGGATTGCGAGTCTGAGACTACTCTGCATTTTGCTGAATGTAGTAGCCAGATACCCGAGTTCGTCACGCCTCGTGGTGTCAAATTTCTGATTCAGGTCACCAGTTGAAATCCTTTCAGCCCCGGCCGCCAGCATCATGATCGGATTTATCAGCAACCTGCCTAACATCATCATCATGACCAGGAAAATCAATATATTGAGAACCACCACCGTCACAACTACCCCCTGTCCGAAATTCTGCAGTTCCAGATCCGTGAAGCGTGGAGTAACAAACACGCTCACTGTACCGATCTCCTCATCGTTGCGGAGTACTTTCATGTCAGCAACGACGAAATCACCCGCGACACTGCCGATCGATTCAACCACTGAACCATCACGGGCACGTTCCTTCGCTGCAAAGAGTGTACTGCTGTCTTCATCCCGTATGACAATTGCCGCAACCCTCCGTTCCTGCATTTCGGCGGCCAGCAGATCACTGACCTGCTCCCGGTCAAGATTCCACATGGGAATGACAAGATGATGGGCAAGCCGCATTGCCGAGACCTCTGCCAATTCCGAGAGTTGCGCATACTCCCTCTGGTCTATGTACCGGTAGGCAAGATACCCCGTCATACCAAGTATGGTAGAGGTTACCAATATGATTACAGCAATCAACTTGATCCGGATTGTCCTGTACCATGCTATTTTAGTGGTTGCCATAAATATCTCTCTGACTAAATATTATCATACTTATATTACAACGTACTCGGACTGAATTATAGACGCTAACGGCCAATATTTTACCCTCCAAGACGTTGACAGTATAGCTGGAGGATGTCCTCATCCCCTGACAAGAAACAAACCCGAGCAAGTGGAAGCCAGCTCCATCAAGGGATTCATGGGGAAATGGCGGCATCTGAAAACTCACCTGCCGGGTGAACATGAGCAAGCGCCGTCTCTTGCCTGCGCTCATTCCATGCAGGGCGCACAACGGATTATTGACGAGCGCTACCGGATGGCGGGAATTCCCTCGCCTGTGCCATGAAATCCGGCTTCCCCGGCAAGACCAGATGTACAGTCCGAGGTGAATCCGTCATTCAGCATGCCTGTCCGCTGACTGAACAGGCCCTGAAGGTACTGCCGTTACCCACGCCGGAATCAATCGGGCAAAAAACCTGCCCGGCTCTTGCCAAGAGGATTGGGATGGCGGATACCGTTCTTTTCAGAAGATTCCATCCCATAGGCCATGTTTTCGGCCTTGGGCCGGAACGCTTGCAGCAAGATATATGCCAAAGGCCGCCTCCACGAAACCGGAATCCCGCCATAAGGCCAAAACCGATAAAATAGTGCATGCAGCTACAAACAGGTCCTGCCCGGAAATGACAGCATGGCATATGGACTGCTTCGGAGAGGATGTGACGCCAGTCTGGCCCAGACTATCCCGGATCACCGGCACCTTGAAAACCGACACGATACCGATGATCGGGAGAACCACTTGACCCCATGCAGTCATGAGATAAAATGCTTTCCTCGAATGGCTTTCCACCTTGACCGGTGCCCACCCGGGATTTCATGCACCCGCCATTACACATGTCACTCAGACCGCTGATTCTCCTTGTCTGCCTGACCTGTCTGATCGGAACGGCCCATGCCGAACCAGTCACGGTCACCATAGTCCATTTCAACGACCTTGACCAGATGTCCGGCAGCAAGAAACGTGGGGGCATTGCCCGCCTGGCAGCACTGATCAAGGAGGAACGGTCCAAGGGCGGAATCGTGCTGGTAACCTTTGCAGGCGATACAATCTCTCCGTCCCTGATGTCGTCCCTGGATCAAGGTGCGCATATGATTGCCCTGCTGAACCGGCTTGACCTGACGGCAATGAGTCTGGGGAACCATGAATTTGACTTCGGGCCGGAAATCACAAGACAGCGAATTGCCGAAGCTGATTTTCCGGTTCTAAGCGCAAACGGCAAAACCCCTGATGGAGGGCTTCTGAAAGGCGTCCTGCCCTCAATCGTAGTTGAGGCAGGGAGATTCCGGATTGGTATTCTCGGTCTCACGACAGTTGGGACAATGGAGAAGTCAAGTCCCGGAAACATCGTGTTCGAGGACCCGCTCAAAGCCGCGGAATCAGAATCGGCGGCGTTGCGCGATGCAGGCGCAGATCTTGTGATTGCCCTGGCGCATACGGATATCTCGGAAGACCGGCAACTGATCCACCAGCGTGCTGTGGATATCCTGCTGAGCGGTGATGATCACCTGCTGATCACCGAGTACGACGACGACATGCTGTTCGTTGAATCCGGCGCCCAGGCCCGGTGGGTCACTGTCATCACACTGAATCTCGACGAACACGAACACCGCGGCAACATGAAGTTCGCATGGTCTGCAGAGTATCGACTAGCCGATACGGCGTTGGTAGAACCGGACCCTGAAATGGCAGAAGCGGTCAGCTGGTACGAAGTGCAGCTCGACAAGGGTCTGGACAGGGAGTTGGGCGTTACCCTTGTTCGGCTGGACAGCCGACAGGCTGCCATTCGCAGCAGGGAAGCAGTGATCGCAAATCTTTTTACCGATGCCATCAGGGCCTCGACCGGCGCCGACATCAGCCTGCTCAATGGCGGTGGAATCCGGGCTGACCGTGTTTACGACGCAGGAACCATGCTGACCCGGCGCGATATTCAGTCAGAGCTTCCGTTCGGTAACAAGACAATGATGATCAGCGTCACCGGCCAGGATGTCGTCGACATGCTGGAAAACGGTTTCAGCCAGATTGAAAAGTCGTCTGGACGGTTTCCCCATGTATCGGGAATCACCGTCACCTACGATCCTGCCCGGGAACCCCATAACCGTGTTATCGAAGTATTGCGGGGCGGTACTCCCATTGACCTTGACGCAACCTATACCCTGGCCGTCAACGATTTCCTTGCGAACGGCGGGGACGGATATCACCTGTTCGTCGACAAGCCGCGAATTATCGATGAGCAGTCAGCGCTCGAGATGACTGTCCAGATATTCCAGTACATTTCCGACCGCGGTTCCATCAGCCCGAGCATAGAAGGACGTATCAATACGATATCGGACTGACGGTATTTTCAGCCTCCGGCATACCGGGCTGCAGGGAGCTTCCCGAGATTCCGGACTGCCTGTTGCCGAAACGCTGGCTGGCCCATTGAACCCGGCAACGTTTCCAGAAGACGGGCATAAACGTGATACGCGATCAAACCATAAAATCTTGGGACGTGTCTGGTTTGGCAAGACAGGCACAAAAACCCGCCAAAATCCTTTCGTTCTGAGAACCACACCGAAAAAACAAGGAATAATTCATTTGATTTCAATCAGATAAAAATATTACTCTGCCGGGTTTCGGAATTTCTGTGTAGTCCGCAATCCTATCGCAATCGGAACAGATCAAATCCGGGGCCATGCAAGAATGCGCTCCTGCAACCGACACCCGGCGAACCAAGAAAATCTGATCGGAACTGGCCTACATGGGTATCTGTGATCATCGCCATATGCACAGCGTCACCATGAAAGGATTGCCATCCAGGCTATCCGCTGCCATCCTGCGGTCCCGTCATGCATCCGATCAGGTGGTCGGTAACATTTTCAGAACAGTGTGCGAGTGCCTCTTCCGGCATGCTGAATTCCATCCATAGGGAATCAGGGTGCATGACCATGACACCCCCCGGACCGGAGTCGAATTCCCGCTCACGGACCCTTGCCATGACTGTTGTCTGCTTCTGCCGGAGATACCGTAATACCGTGCCTTTTGCAAACCGCGAGAAGTTGTTATTTCTGCAAAAAATGGCTCATCCCCCAATTGTCCGGGACTTAGCCCGAACATTGCACGAGCATCGAGAAGCAGGTGAGATTCAGGATATCAGGAGACGGTGAGGTCGGTATCGGCGACAGGCGCTGTACCGCAAGGCGGAACAGGTCCTGGTACGGACAGCTCCCGGACAGCATGAAGACGACCCGGCGGGTATTGCGCACGATCACCGCACCGATGCGCAGCAGCTTCAGACGAATCGTGCCGACATACGCCCGGGCCAGCCGGGTGCCGTACAGCCCGCGGCGGCGGATCTGCTCCAGCAGCACATAAGCCAGTCC
>JAJDVC010000254.1 GCA_022826305.1 Gammaproteobacteria bacterium
CCTTCGCTTCCCTGTCGCGCAGCTTTCGGAACCAGTTCTCATACTCATCGGTCTGGCGAACTTCGATCACTGACCAATTGTATCCCACGAGATACATCTTGGCAATCACTGTACGTGTCCCAGATGACCGCACTGGGACTCAAGCCTTGCGCGCTATCCGGCACCGGAGCCGGGGATGCATCGTCCCGTCGACCGCGTAGACACCATCGCCTACCGCTACTCGTCGCCGGAAACTGCCAAGGCGGCGAGAAGTGCCTGACCGTGCAGCTCGAACCCCTGTGGTCGTTCTGCACCCCCATCATTCCGCACGGCGACCTGCACCACTGTCACCTTCTCATCGCAACTCTCCCGGGCAATCCATGCCTTCTCTTCCCCGGACCAGTTCCGGCAATGCGTATCCGCCATCCGCGTCACCCGGGACTTCGCTGACCATGGCCCTGTCGTTGGCGCCTCGTTCGGTATCCTGCATTGACGTATCCTCTCAAGAAAGACGATCATCCATCGTCAAGACCTCATGCACGGCAAGCGGAGCAGTCGCACAGCCTGCGAATATTGATTCCGGCAACCACAAGATCAGTTCATCAATCCGGTCAGCATCCTTCAGTGCAAGGATTTGTACATGATGGAACGGCCTCGGTTTCTCCGCATCAAACGAAGGCTCCGGTTGCCTGAAACCCCGGATGTCCCTATACTTTTCGATAATCGATTCAGTTCTTTCGGACATGACCTACCTGGGGGGAATGAAACATGTGTGATGCCGACAGTTGCTCAATGAACCGGAACATGCCGCCGATCGGGCTTTCCGACACCGACCGCCGCCGCTTCCTCAGGGGACTCGCTTCTCTGCCCCTTGCCACGATCCTCGCCTATCCGGACCTGAGCCGCGCAGCAACTGACCGCACGGATACCCTCACGATCACGACCCGGGGCGGGCGGGAGATCTCCGCAGCCATCGCCATGCCCGATTCGGACAAGGCGCCCGCCGTACTCCTCATTCATGAATGGTGGGGACTGAACGACCAGATCCGGTCCGTGGCCGTGGAACTCGCCGGCCTCGGCTACATGGCCCTGGCCGTAGACCTCTACGGCGGCGAAGTGGCAACCACCCCGGACGGCGCCCGGGCACTGATGCAGGGCGTTGATGGCGCCGAAGCCACCGACACCCTCGTGAGCTGGGTCGATTTCCTGAAAAACCACGATGCAGCCAATGGCAAGGTGGGCATCATGGGATGGTGCTTCGGTGGTGGCTGGTCGCTCAACACCTCGCTGGCGGTACCGGTCGACGCCACCATCATATACTATGGCAACGTCAGGAAGGATGCGGCGGACCTCGTCTCCCTGCAAGGCCCGGTGCTCGGACATTTCGCCACTCGGGACGGCTGGATCGACCGCAACATGGTGAACGGCTTCGAGCAAGCCATGCAGGATGCGGGCAAAACTGCCCTGACGGTGCACTGGTACGAGGCGGACCATGCCTTTGCCAACCCCAGCAGCGCCCGCTACGATGCGGACGACGCGGCGCTCTCCTGGAAACGCTCGTTGGCGTTTTTCAGGGAGCATCTGGGCTGAGAAACCTCCTGTCCGGTGTAGCCGCAGGGCCATGACGGGACAGGTCCGCAGTCGACTCGGCAGCAGTGTTGCGTGAACTCCGCGCGGCAGCAACCTGAAGAGGAGCCACGTTCGTCAGGGCGCCGAAACCCCGCCTCGCGGATACCGGCTATATCGCCTGCCTGCTGCGGTGCAGCAGCCTGACCCGGTTTTCGCGAAACCAGATGATCAGTCCCGACAGGACAATGGTCGTGGCACCGAGGATGGTCCAGCCGTCAGGCAGTTCATCGAACAGCACGATGCTCCAGAGCGTCAGATAGATCATGAAGGAATAGGTGTAGGGGGCAAGCACGCTGGCATCCGCGTAACCGTATGCCCGGGTCAGGAACTCATGACCAGCCCAGGCGAATACGCCCAATCCCACCAGCAACAGCCCATGGAATACCGATTCGGGCGCCTGCCACTGTGCCACGGCAATCGGCAGCAGCGTCAGGCAGCCGATCAGTCCGACATAGAACTGCATGGTATCCGGGGAGGCGTGTCCCGACAGCCTGCGAGTCAGTATCAGGTACAGGGAAAAACAGACCGCGCCCAGGAACGATACCAGCGCCGCCCAGTGAAAATCGTCATTGAACGGACGGATGGCGATGATCACCCCGGCAAAGCCCAGGGCCACTGCCAGCCAGCGCCATCTGCCGACCTGTTCATCCAGCAGCACCCCCGAGAGCAGGCAGACAATGATGGGCGCGGAAAACAGGATGGTGGAAGTCAGGGTAAGCGGGATGTACTTGAGTGCAAGGAAGTTGCAAACGGTGGCGCACAGGAGGCATGCGCCGCGCAGTACGACCAGGACCGGATGCCGGGTATGGAAACATTTCCAGCAAACCCCGCCGCGCATGATCCGCGTGCCGGAAATGATGAAGTGGGCGAAGTAGCGCATGAACGCGAGCTGGATGACCGGATAGCCCCAGATCACCAGCCACTTGGCGCTCGCGTCAACGAACGAGAACCAGGCATAGGCCACCAGCACCAGGCTGATTCCAGGCACCGTGCGCCCTGCCCCGGCGCCTGCCGGAAGACCGGTCATCGGCCTCTCGGGCAAATCGGACGGTTCCTACCTGCCCCCGTTCAGTTCCCGGAACAGTGCCAGCATTTCCGATACGTGCCGATCACCGTATCCCAGACCTGCCGCAACTCCGAAGGCCTGCTTGGTGCCCGGCGAGATCACGGAAGGAATCCCCAGAGCGTCGGTCATGGACACATAGTAGGCGATGTCCTTCCTGGCATTGCGAATCGAGAATTCGACCTGATCCGGGTCATCGCGCAACGCGTAGGCAGCAACAAAATCCATCATCCCGGAATGCAGAGGCCCGGATGACATCACGTCGTAGAGCTGGTCCGTGTCCAGTCCCGCCCTTTCCGCCGTGGCAAAGGCCTCGGCCATGGCGCAGGCGGTGGTCATGCCGAAAAAATTGTTGATCAGCTTGATCGTATGACCTGTTCCCAATTCACCGAGGTAGAAGACATTCTCCCCCAGGACATCGAGCACGTCCTTCACCCCGTCGAACGCGAACCTGTCCCCGGACGCCATGATATTGAGCTTTCCTTCCCTGGCGTGGGCTGGCGTCCTGCCCAGGGGCGCATCGATCATCGATGCCCCGACCTGCCCGACCATCGCGCCAAGTCTTCTGGTCGACTCGGGCAGGGAAGTGCCGAAATCGATCACCACCTTGCCCGCACCCAGACCCGCAATGACCCCCTCTTCCCCCAGCATGCGGCTCTCGACCGACGCGGAAGTATCCATGCACAACATGACCATATCGCTGTTCAGGGCCACTTCCCGCGCCGTCTTTGCCTCATGAGCCCCGCGGGACACGGCGTCATCGACCGCCTTGCGGGAGCGGTTTGCGAGAACCGTCAGCGGGTATCCCGCGCCCTGCAGCTGCTCCACCATGGCCGCGCCCATAAGGCCGAGACCGATAAATCCTATGTTCTGTTTCATGGCTCAATTTCCGTCAAGGGTTTTGAATGAGGATATCCGCAGACCCCTCGGATATCGCGAATGACCGGCATTCCTGCAATCCTGCGTTGCCGCGGCATGCTGCGATCGCCCGGGATACCGCATCAGATCACGCGCGTCAGTAGCGGCCGGCCATCCAGATAGGCAGTGATGTTCCGAACGACCAGTTCACCCATGTCATGCCGGGCCTTGCCGGTAGCAGATGCCGCATGGGGCGACAGGATGACGTTTTGCGCATCGCGCAGCACCTCGGGCACGCACGGTTCGGCGGCGAACACGTCCAGCGCCGCACCGCCGATGGACTGCTCGGCAACATGTCGGCAGAGCGCCTCCTCGTCGACCACGGACCCCCTCGCCACGTTCACCAGGCAACCCTGCGGACCGAGAGCATCCAGCACCGTGCCGGATATCAGCCGGTCGGTCTGTTCGCCGCCCGGCAGGCAGACCACGAGCCAGTCGACCGCAGCCGCCATTTCCTCGAGCTCCGCAAAGTACTCGAAGGGCAGGTTGGGCTGCCTGTTACGACCATGGTAGACCACCCTCATCTTCATGCACTGCAGGCGTACCGCCAGTTCCTTGCCGATTCTACCCAGCCCGACGATGCCGGCCGTCCTGCCCGACAGCTCGCAGGTCAGGGGCATTTCCCCGCTTTCCCAGTACCCGGACCGCACGTAGCGGTCCGACTGGGGAATCCGCCGCGACAGGGCTATCATCAGTCCAAGGGCCAGTTCGGCCACCGCATCATTCAGTACTTCCGGCGTGTTGGTAACGCTGATGCCGCGCTTCTTCGCCACCCCGACATCGATTGCGTCGATGCCGACGCCGAAACAGCCGATCATCTCGAGCCGGGGCAATTGCTCCATCATTTGCGCCGAACACCCGATGTGACCGTTGGTGCCGACAACCCGGATCCGTTCGCCAAATTCCGACAGCAACACCCGGGACGACCCGGCATCGTCGTAGCAGCGATGGATGTGACACCGCTCTTCAAGGGGTTCCAGGTGGCCCTCCAGATTTCCTGCCATCAGCAGCAGATGCTCCTTCATCAGACTTTCTCCTGTTGTGCACCGGACCACCCGAATCGAATTGACGGACCCATGCTAGTGACTGTCCCGAGGGACTCTTCCGGATGTTTTCTGATACGCGACGGCAAACTCGAGACAACCCCCGGATGAGAGCTGTCCGACATGGCTCCGGTACAATTCCTGCCAGGGAGTCTGGTTTTCGAGCTGTGGCGGCTGCCAGTCGCGCCAGCGTCGTGCAAGCTCGCCGTCCGTAACGAGCAGGTTCAGTTCCCGCCTGTTGAGGTCGAGCCGTACCCGGTCCCCGGTCCGGATCACGGCCAGGCCGCCCCCGACCGCGGACTCGGGCGAGGCATTCAGGATCGACGGACTTTCGGAAGTGCCGCTCTGGCGCCCGTCGCCTGCGGTGGGCAGGTGGCTGATCCCCTGCCTTATCAGCTGATCCGGCGGTTGCATGTTCACCACTTCCGCCGATCCGGGATAACCTACCGGACCCACGCCACGGATGAACAGCATGCACCTGTCGTCGATGCGAAGACCGGGATCGTTCAGCCGGGCGTGGTAGTCCTCGGGGCCGTCAAACACGATTGCCCTGGCCTCGTGGATTCCCTCGCTTCCCGCCCTGGACAGATACCGCCGGCGGAAGTCATCCGAGATGACTGACGTCTTCAGTAGCGCGGACTCGAACAGGTTGCCGCCAAGCACGACAAACCCGGCGTTCTCCATGATCGGCTCCCGGCAGTTCCTGATCACCCTGGTATCCCGTATGGTCACGCCGTCCAGGTTTTCGGCGACAGTCCTGCCGGTTGCCGTCACGGTCTCCCCATCCAGATGATCGTTGGACAGCAGTTCGGCCATCACGGCCGGAACCCCGCCTGCCCTGAAGAAGGCCTCTCCCAGGTATTCTCCCGCCGGCTGCATGTTGACCAGCAGGGGCAGGTGGTATCCGTGCGTCTGCCAATCCCCGATATCCAGTTCGACGCCCATGTGCCGGGCAATCGCGATGATGTGCGGCGGCGCATTCGTGGAGCCCCCGATGGCCGTGTTCAGGCGAATCGCGTTGAGGAATGCCGGCCGCGTCATGATATCGGAGGGTTTCAGGTTTTCCCTGACCATCTCGACTATTCGCCGACCAGTCCGGTAGGCCATGGCGGACCGTTCCCGGTAAGGGGCCGGAATCGCCGCATTGGCCGGCAGGCTCATGCCCAGTCCCTCGGCCAGGGCATTCATCGTCGATGCAGTACCCATGGTATTGCAATGACCCAGAGAGGGGGCGGAAGAACAGGCTCTCTGCATGAACTCCCCGTGGTCGATCTTCCCTTCCGCCAGCAGCCGCCGGCTTTCCCAGTTGATCGTGCCGGAGCCCGCCAGCCTGCCCTGCCACCACCCGTCCAGCATGGGTCCGCCGTTCAGACAGATCGCCGGCAGGTCGACCGTGGCAGCTCCCATCAGCTGCGCGGGAGTCGTCTTGTCGCATCCCGTGGTCAGCACGACGCCGTCGATCGGGTACCCCTGCAGTATTTCAACCAGACTGAGATAGGTAAGGTTGCGGTCCAGCGCCGCGGTGGGCCGCTTCCCCGATTCCTGGATCGGATGGACCGGAAACTCGATGGGTATGCCGCCCGCTTCCCGTATTCCGGCCTTCACCCTTTCCGCCAGATAGACATGGATCTTGTTGCACGGCGCAAGGTCGCTGCCGGTCTGGGAGATACCGATCATGGGCCGACCGGACTGCAGCTCTTCCAGACTGTAGCCCTGGTTCTGGTACCGCTCGACATACAGGGCAGTCATGCCGGGATCATCGGGGTTGTCAAACCACAGCTGGCTGCGAAGCCTTGCAGGGTGCCTGTTGTTCATGGCTGGATGTTTCTCCTTCGAGCGATTCCAGGGGGCAATGCGCCGACATGTCTACCCGACAGCTTGCGGCCAGCGCCGTCGCGATCAGGGAATACGGAACCGGCAACTGTATCCGGTTCGGGCATCATATGCAAAAAAGCGATTGACCTGCCCCCTGCCGCCTCGGATAGAATGGCAAATAAAATATATTTTATTTCTTGAGACATTACCACACCGCTTCCGGCCCCATGAAGAAAAAAGACCATGCGGGAAGCACCCGGTCACTGCTCCCGACAAGGGAAACCCTGACGCAGCAGATCTGCAGGTTCCTGAAATCGAAAATACTCAACGGCGACCTTGTCTCGGGTAACCGGATCTGGGCAAATGACCTGGCATCGGAACTCGGCGTCAGCATTGCGCCCGTCAAGGAGGCGCTCCTGATCCTGTCGGGAGAGGGCCTGATCAGCAACATCCCGCGCCGGCGATCCGTTGTCCGGAGCTTCTCCCTGGACGAGATGCATGAACTGTATGACGTCAGGCGCCTGATCGAGATCGAGGCCCTGGACATCATGTTCAGGAAGGATCTGGTGACCGACGCATTCGTCAGGGACCTGCACCGGATAAACGGCAAGATCGGGGAATTATGCAGTGGACGCGAATTCACCGACCGCAATGTCGCCTTCGAACTGGACTGGGATTTCCACCAGTGCTTCATGCAGAACTGTCGGCACAAACTGCTCATCGAATTGTACTCGCGGCTCAATACCCAGGCCCAGATCATCCGTTACACCAGCTGGAACATCGGACCCAGGGGAGAGAAAACCTACACCGAGCATGCCGCTATCGTTGACGCACTGAAAGACCGCGATCCGGTCAGGGGGAGAATCGCCATAGGCAATCACCTGAAATCCATTCTCCACGACTTCGACAAGGCCATCGCGGCGGGCGGCTACTCTGCCGGAATGCTGACTGGAGAATCGGCACCCCTGCCAGACGGCCGCAAGAGGCCCAGGCAGACCGGCAACCGGAACTGAAGCCTTTGCATGACCATGAAGGATACCCGCATCTCGCGCATTGAAACCGACCTGTTCAAGGTGCCGCTGAACGAGGTGCTGCGCGATGCCAGGCACGGGGACCACAGCCATTTTGAACTGATCACGGTAACCATCACGCTCGCCGATGGCAGTTGCGGAACAGGTTACACCTATACCGGGGGAAGGGGCGGAACAGCGATCCTGTCGATGCTGGAACATGACGTGAAGCCCTTCCTGCTCGGCAAGGACGGCACGGCGATCCTGGAGCTGTACGGCGAAATCTACTGGCATCTTCATTATGTCGGACGGGGCGGCGTTTCCGCCTTCAGCATCTCTGCGGTCGACATCGCACTGTGGGACATCAGGGGGAAACGAACCGGCCAGTCGCTGTGGCAGATGGCCGGCGGGGCCGGCAAGACGGCCAGAGCCTACTGCGGCGGCATCGACCTGAACTTTCCGCTCGAAAAACTGAAGTCAAGCGTACTGGGATATCTCGAACAGGGCTTTGACGGCGTGAAGATCAAGGTCGGCCACGACGAACTGGCAACTGATGTTGAAAGGGTCGCCGCAATCCGGAATCTGATCGGCGATGACATCACGTTCATGGTAGATGCCAACTATTCCATGTCCGTGGCAGGGGCCATAGCCGCCGCCAGGGCTTTTTCCGACTACGACATCTACTGGTTCGAAGAACCGATCAATCCCGACCACTACCGGGGTTATGCCCAGATTGCCCGGCAGACCGGCATGCCGCTGGCGATGGGCGAGAACCTGCACACGATGTACGAATTCGAGTCTGCCCTGGAACAGTCGGCACTGTCCTTTATCCAGCCTGACGCATCGAACTGCGGCGGCATTACCGGCTGGCTGAACGTCGCCAGCATGTCGCGCGCCCAGGGGATTCCCGTATGCAGCCACGGCATGCAGGAACTGCACGTGTCTCTGGTCAGCGCCCAGACCAATGCAGGCTGGATCGAGGTACACAGCTTTCCCATCGACGAATATACCCAACGTCCCCTGCAGGTTGCGAACCATCTGGCCATCGCACCCGATTCACCCGGGATCGGCGTGGACTTCAACTGGGAAAGACTGGCGCCGTACAGGGCGACCTGAGCAGGTTCCGTCAGGAAGGAGCGGCTCACGCGTATTTTCGAACGAACTGGAGGATGGTTCCTGATGAAAGCATCATTTTACAACTGCGACAAGACATTCACGCTCGGCGCCTGTACCCCCGTAGAGCCGACGGCCGGTGACGTCAGGGTCAGGGTGGCGTACTGCGGGCTGTGCGGAACCGACCTGCACGTGTACCATGGTCACATGGACAGCAGGGTGGGCTGTGAAAGGATAATCGGCCATGAAATGTCCGGTACGGTGGAGGCCGTCGCATCCGACGTCAATGATATCTCGGTCGGAGACCGGATCGTTGTCCGTCCGCTTGACCCGTGCCGGGAATGCCCGGCCTGCCGCAGCGGCAACAGCCATATCTGCCACAATCTCCGGTTCCTGGGGCTTGATGCCGACGGGGCCCTGCAGCAGAACTGGACCGTGCCGCGCCACACGGTGCACAGGCTGCCGCCCGGCGTGTCACTGAAGCATGCCGCCCTGGTCGAACCGACGGCGGTCGCCTGCCACGACGTCAAGCGCAGCCGTCTCGAGGCCGGGGAGGATGCACTGGTCATCGGTGCGGGACCGATCGGCATCCTGATCGCCATGGTGGCCAGGCAGCGTGGCGCGAAGGTATGCCTTTCGGAGATCAATCCCCGGCGACTCGAGATCGCCCGATCCCTGGGGTTCGACACCATCAATTCCGCCGTCGAGGATACCGACGGAGTCATCAGGGACCGCACCGGCGGCAAGGGAGCCGACGTGATCTTCGAGGTGTCCGGCAGTCAGGCGGGGGTAGACTGCATGACGGCGGCTGCGGCCGCGCGATGCCGGATCGTCATGGTGGCCATTCATGCCGAGAAGCCCCGGATCGACCTGTTCCAGTTCTTCTGGCGCGAGATCGAACTGCTCGGCGCACGGGTTTACGACGAGGAGGATTTCGACACGGCCATCGCTCTGATCGCCTCGGGCGCCATAGACTGCGAGACCGTTATCACGAACGTGCAGCAGCTCGACCGGGTCGGGGAAACTCTGGCAGACCTGAGTCGCAACCCCAGTGCCCTGAAAAGCCTGATACAGGTGTCCGAGGAGGCTGCGTGATGCGGGTGCTCGACCAGTTCTCCCTGGCCGGAAAGACGGCCCTGGTTACCGGATGCAGGCGCGGCATAGGCAAGGCCATGGCGGGCGCCCTTGCCGAGGCGGGCGCAGATATCATCGGTGTCAGTGCCACGCTGGAAAACGCGGACAGCGACATAGCCGGACAGGTTACGTCGCTTGATCGTGAATTCACCGGATACCGGTGTGACCTTTCCCGTCGCGACCGGCTGTACGACCTGATCCGGCAGCTGCATGACAACCACCCGAAAATCGACATCCTGGTCAACAATGCCGGGACGATCCGGCGTGCGCCTGCCGAGGAGCATTCCGACGAATTCTGGGATCACGTCGTCGAGGTGAACCTGAATGCCCAGTTCCTGCTGTCCCGGGAAATCGGCAAGGGAATGATCGCAAGAGGATCCGGCAAGATCATCTTCACCGCCTCCCTGCTCACCTTTCAGGGCGGCATCACCGTCCCGGGCTATGCCGCCAGCAAGGGCGCCGTCGGTCAGCTGGCCAAGGCCCTTGCCAATGAATGGGCCGGCAAGGGCGTCAACGTCAATGCCATCGCACCGGGATACATACGAACGGACAACACGCAGGCCCTGCAGGACGACCCGGCCAGGAGCCGATCCATCGAGGAAAGAATCCCGGCCAGGCGGTGGGGTCTGCCCGGTGACTTCGCCGGGCCGGTCGTGTTCCTCGCTTCCCCGGCCTCGGACTACATGCATGGATCAATCCTGACCGTGGACGGCGGCTGGATGGGCAGGTAAGGGAATCGGTGCTGGAAATCCTGACAGGCAACCGTGTCATCCCGGTCGTGGAAATCGAACACGCCGACGACGCAGTACCCCTGGCACAGGCGATCGCCGCAGGCGGAATCGGCGTGCTGGAAGTCGCCCTGAGGACGGAAGCGGCCTTCGAGTCGATCAGGCGAATCCGCGCCAGCCTGCCCGACCTCGTGGTCGGCGCCGGTACGGTACAGACCCCGGAACAGGCCCGTCAGGCAATCGGCGCAGGCGCGCAGTTCGGCATGGCGCCCGGGCTGAATCGGCGGATCGTATCGGATTTCAGGGAACGCAGCATACCCTTCGTCCCGGGCATCCTGACACCGACCGAAATCGAAAATGCGCTTGCACTCGGCTGCCGCCTGCTGAAATTCTTCCCGGCGCAGGCCGCTGGCGGGATCGCGTACCTCAAGGCGCTTGCCGGGCCGTTCGGAAACCTCGACCTGCACATCTGCGCAACCGGCGGCATCCACCCTTCCAACCTGCGGCAGTACCTTGAGACACCCCTGGTATGGGCCGTCGGCGGGTCCTGGATCGCAACACGGCAGCAGATAACGGGAAAGCAGTGGAGTGCCATCACGACACGGGCGCAGCAAACCGTGGACCAGCTTCCCGACACGGGCAGACATGAGCAGTCCTGACCCGGCTCCGGCAACGCACGTCGATCTGGTATGCCTGGGCGAGCCGCTGGTCGAATTCGACCAGCGGGAAGACGGATCCTTCGTCCAGGGCCATGGTGGAGACACCTCCAACTGCGCCATCGCAGCCGCGCGGATGGGCGCCCGAGTGGGTTACGTAACCTGCCTTGGCGCCGACCCTTTCGGCGACAGCCTGATGACCTTGTGGCAATCGCAGGGCATCGACACGGCCCATGTGTCGCGCAAACCCGGGTTTCCCACGGGGATCTATTTCGTTACCCATGACCGGAATGGTCATCACTTCACCTACTATCGCAAGGGTTCGGCAGCCAGCAACATGACAGCGGCCGATATCCCGGCAAACTATATTGCCGCCGCGAAATACCTGCATGTCTCGGCCATCAGCCAGGCAATCAGCAAGACGGCAGCCGCTACCGTGAAAAGGGCCATGGAAATCGCCAACGCGAACGGCACCGCGATCTCGTACGACACCAACCTCCGGCTGGCATTGTGGCCTGAAGAACGCGCCAGGCGCGTCATTCACGAGACCCTGGAAACCTGCCAGATCGCCCTGCCCAGCATCGATGAGGCCAGGCTGCTCACCGGCCTGGACAGGCCGGACCGGATCGTGGACTTCTATCTCGGCCTGGGCACCGAGGTGGTTGTCCTGAAACTTGGCGGGGACGGCTGCGTGATCGCGACGGCGGATTCACGCAGGACCCTTGAGGGTCTGAAGGTCGACACCGTTGATGCCAACGGCGCCGGCGACACCTATGCGGGGACCTTCCTTGCCGGGCTGGCCAGTGGCCTGAATCCGTTTGACGCCGGCAGTCATGCCAACCGGGTCGCGGCGATATCCACGACGACAGCCGGTGCAGCCAGTTCCATTCCGACCCGTGACCAGATCAGCCGATATCCCCTGTCGACCGGCATTGATCCGGAGGACCGGATCTGATCATCCTGCATTTGAGATCAGAATCATGATATGTTTGAATACATCACATGAATGAGATGATGTACTACGATCTGAAGGCCCGGCCCGGTCTCACACTCAGCCTGTCCTCGCTGGTGGCAAACGAACTGGGACGCCGGATCGTGATCGGATTCTACGCACCATGCAGCCTCGTGGAAGACGAGGGCACGCTTTCCGAGCGCTTCCAGGTCAGTCGGACGGTCATTCGGGATGCCGTCAAGATCCTCGTGGGCAAGGGACTTCTGGAAGTGCGGCGCGGCATCGGGACACGGGTCAAGGCCCGCGAGGACTGGGTGCTGCTGGACGATGACGTGCTTGCCTGGCACCTGTCGGCGCCACCCCAGGAGGCCATACTGCGTCAGCTGGTGGAAGTGCGCCGGGTCATCGAGCCCTGTGCGGCCCGTTGGGCGGCGGACCGGGCCACGCAGGAAGAGCTCGAGAATATCCGCTCGGCGTGCGATGCGATGGACGAGAAGGTCGACAAGCCCGAACAGTTCGTCATCGCGGACGCCCGCTTCCACCGCTCGGTACTGTATGCGGCCCATAACCAGTTCCTGTCCGCCTTCGAAGGCATCATCTATTCAGCGATGCTCACCAGCATCCGGCTGACGAACCCGGACAGGGCCGCGAACACCAGGTCCGTGCCGCTGCATCGGGATCTGTACGAGGCCATCCATCGTCATGACGGGGACGATGCCGAGGCCAGAATGATCCTGTTGCTCGAAGATGCCGGTCGCCGCATCAACGAACTGATTCCCGCCAGATGAACTTGCGGTCATGCTACATGTCGGCAAGCTCAACCGGTGGCAAGCAATGCGCGTGTGTCCGCACGAACCGACGGATCCGGGCGCATCATTCCGGTGTCATGAAGGCACCGGTTCCCAACAATCACAAACGAGGCTAATCATGTTCAAGACCTTAAAACCCACGATCAGACTGGTCAGTGCCGGCATGGCTGTCCTGCTTGCCGTTTCCATGGGAACGGCCGGCGCGGCGGAAACCAGGCTGCGCATACAGACGCACTTCTCGACTGAAACCCTGTCGGGTCAGATGGCGCAGGAGTTCATCGATGACATCTCCGCCATGTCGAACGGTGAAATCCAGGTGGAGATGTTCTTCTCCTCGTCCGTCGTCAAGTCCGCCGAAACCTTCGATGCCGCGGCAACGGGCATCCTGGACTGCGACATGACCGGCGGCTCCTACCAGACCGGCAAGAACCCTGCGTTCCAGTTCGCCGGGGACCTGTTGGGCGGGTACCAGAACCCCTATCAGCAGATGGCCTGGCTGCTGCATGCCGGCGGATATGAAAAGCTCAATGAGCTGTACAACGCACACAACATGGAATTCATCGGCTGGTGGATACCCGGTCCCGAGTCGCTGTCGTCAACCAAGCCCATCCGCAACGTCGAAGACTTCAAGAACTGGAAGTTCCGCTCGCCCCCGGGCATGGCCACCATGGTCTTCAAGAATCTCGGCGCATCCCCGATCGTCATGGACTTCAACGAGATCTTCACGGCACTCGAGTCCGGGATCATCGACGGCGCCGATGCCGCGAACCTGACCAACAACGTCGGACTCGGGCTCTACGACATCGCCGAGCATACCAACTTCCCGGGCTTCCACTCCATGCCCGCAGACCATCTGACCTGCCGCAAGGATGTCTGGGACGCCATGCCTGATCATCACAAGGCGATCATGAAGGTTGCGATGCAGGCACTGGCGTTGCGCAATTCCACCATCAACGAGGTGAAGAACGCCCAGACGGCGAAGGACCTGCGCGCAAAGGGGATCAACCTCTACGAGTGGTCACCCGAGGAACTGGCCAAGTATCGGGACGCCGTGCAGAAGGGCTGGACCGAGTTCGCCACCACCCCCGAAGCCAAGGCCCTGCTTGAAAGCCATATCGCATTCCTGCGGGACCTCGGCGCAATGAAGTAGGGGAACCGCGGGTTTCCGGACGGGCATCAGGGTCCAGGGGTCCTGGTCCTGATGCCCGACTCAATGCGCTGGCACAGCCCTGGCGACAGGTGGGTGACGGCACGCCGATGAAAGCCGGACGGCCGTCACGGCACTGAGGCAGGGTCTGTCATTCGCAGACGGGAGGAAAGATGCACAAGAGTCAATCCGGCAGTCTCCGGGAGTGGCTGATTCCCTTTGCCTTTGTTGTTTGCGCGGGCTGGTCAATCTGGCATGCTCCCGCCTACATCCTGGATTTCATCCCGCCAGAAAATCCCAGCCTGCTCGACCAGATCAGCGAACTGCAGATACGAAAGGATGTAACTCCAGGACTGCCGGGACTGTTCGGCGGACACGCCGATGCCGTTGACTGGCTGGCGCTCATTGCCATCCCGGTCGTCTTCGTTTTCGGCGTTCGCACCGTACGTTGCGCATCCATGGAGTATCCGCAGTGGCGCCCTGTTGACCGGGTAGCCCTGTTCGTCGGCAGGATAACCATGATCCTGATCATCTCGATGACCATGGTGATGCTGTACGAGGTCTTTCTCCGGTACGTCTTCGAAGCCCCGACGCTCTGGGCAAACGAACTGACGCTGTGGATTGCCGGGTACGTCTTCCTCTTTTCCGGCCTGTACGCCATGCAGCAACGCTGCCATATCCGCATATTCCTGCTGTATGACGCCGTACCGCGGTGGCTGCAGCATGTATTCGACCTGATTTCCGTCATCCTGCTCGCGACATTCGCCTGTCTCCTGGTCTACGGCAGCTTCCATCAGGTATTCGTCGTCAAGTTCTACAAGTGGGAAATGTTCGGCACCGCGTTCGACCCGCCGATACCGGCGACGGTGCAGCCCATGGTCCTGATCATCGTGGTGCTGATTGCCGTGCAGGCCATCATCAACCTGATCTCGGACTGGAATCTGGACCAGCCGGACCACGCGGAAATGGATGATCTGGACAAGGACGAACTCGAGGCCATCAAGCGCAGCGTGGGCGATGGCTGATGGACATCGCCACGATATCGCTCGTCCTGGTAGTCGGCCTGATCGTGCTGCTCGCGATCGGCATGCCCCTCGGGCTTGCCTCCGCGGCCCTTGCGCTGCTCGTGATGGTCATGAAATTCGAGCCGACCCTGCTGACCGATCCGATGAGCTTCGGGGAGGGCCTGCTCACGAGCCGTCCGGGCACCGGGCCGCTGTACATCCTGACCCAGAAGATATTCGACCTGCTGACCGAGTACGTGCTGATTTCCGTGCCCCTCTTCATCTTCATGGCGGCACTGCTGGAACGTTCCGGGATCGCACGGGTCATGTACGACTCGCTCGACTTCTGGCTGAGCCGCACCCGGGGCGGTATCGCCATCGTCACCTCGCTGATGGCCGTGCTGCTTGCGGCAATGTCGGGAATCATTGGTGGCGAAGTCGTCCTGCTCGGCCTGATCGCCCTGCCGCAGATGCTCCGCCTGGGCTACAACCAGAATCTCGCAATCGGCACCATCTGCGCCTCAGGATCCCTCGGCACCATGATCCCTCCATCAATCGTCCTGATCATCTACGGGCTGATCACCGAAACCTCGATCCGGTCCCTGTTTACCGGCGCCTTTCTCCCGGGATTCATGCTGGCGGGGTTCATCATCATCTACATCATCCTGCGCACACGCATCAATCCGTCCCTTGCACCGCTGCCCGAACCGAAGCCGGGTGATCCGGCCGGTAGCGAGAAGCTGATCATGTTCTGCGGGTTTCTCTGCATCGTGGCGACCGCACTGGCATCCATCCTCCTTGCCCGGGCGCTTGTGCATACCCTGACCGGAGCCAACACGCTCACCGACGAGGAGCAGGAACCGATCTTCCTCGGCATGCGGTACCACATTCCCTACCTCGTCGCCGTGATCGGAACCGCACTGTCCCTGATCTTCTTCGCAATCGGCAGGGAACGCTCGATGAGCGGCTGGGAGCATGGCAAGGGCCTGATTCCGCCGGTAACGATCATCGGCATCGTGCTGGGCTCGATCTACGGCGGCGTAACCGGTATCACCGAGGCCGCCGGCATGGGCGCCCTCGCGGTTTTCGTCATAGCACTGTTGCGGGGCAAGGCATCGGTCGAACTGGTGTGGGACAGCCTCATGCGGACCCTGCGCTCCACCGGGACGATCATCTGGGTGACCGTCGGCGCCGCCACCCTGTCCGGCGCCTATACCCTTGCAGGCGGACCGGCCTATGTCGCGGAGCTGATCGTGGGTTCCGAGATGCCAACCTTCCTGGTCCTGCTGACGATGATGCTCATACTGCTGTTCATGGGCGCATTCATGGATTGGGTCGGTATCGTGCTGCTGATCATTCCCGTGTTCCTGCCGATCGTCAAGGCGCTCCCGATCGAGGAAATCGGCCTCATCGGCCAGCTCAGTCCCCACCATGTATCGGTCTGGTTCGGTGTCCTGTTCTGCATGAACATGCAGGTCAGCTTTCTCTCGCCGCCATTCGGCGGGGCGGCCTTCTACCTCAAGTCCGTAGCGCCGCCCCATATCTCGCTGACTGATATCTTCCGGGGATTCCTGCCGTTCATCGGGCTGCAGCTGCTGGCGCTCAGCGTGCTGCTGGTCTGGCCGTCGATCGTCACCCTGTTCCTGTAGGCCGGAGGCCCATTCACCGATGACCTGCCCATCGAGACAAGCGTTCCGGCCCGCATCGGAAATTCCGGACACTGGAGAGCCCGGCATGCCTGGATTTTCCCCGGATCCACGATTCGCATTCCGCATCACATGAAGATCAGCGACATCGACATCTTCATCCTGAAATCCCCCCTGAAAACGCCCTTCGCGTTCTCCCAGGGTTGCGTCACGCAGCGTTCTGCCACCCTGGTCAGGATTTCGGCCGACGACGGCTGCTTCGGCTGGGGCGAGGCGTTCGCCCAGGGACTTGAACCGCCGGAGATCGCTGCCGCAGCCATCGAACACGCCCTCAAGCCGCTGATCATGGGAGAAGATCCGCTCCAGGCTTCGGTGCTCTGGGAGAACATGTACACCCGGGTCCGGGACTACGGACGCACAGGTTCCGTCATGTCGGCGGTCAGCGCACTCGATATCGCACTATGGGATCTGGCTGGCCGCTTCCATCAGCAACCGGTTCACCGGCTGCTCGGCGGCGCATTCCGCCGCAACGTGCAGCCGTACGCCACCGGTTTCTACCGACTGAAGGGCCGGGGCGAGGCGTCCCGACTGGCCGAAGAGGCCGTCCGGTACCGGGAATCGGGGTTCACGGCCATGAAGGTCAAGCTGGGATTCGGCATCCGGGATGACCTCGCCGTGATGACAGCGATCGATCAGGCGCTGTCGGACCCGTCCATCGAGCTCATGGTCGACTGCAACGGGGCCTACGGCCGCTCGGAAGCCCTGGCCCTGGGAAGGGAACTGGAACAGTTCAACATCCGGTGGTACGAGGAGCCGGTAGCGCCCGGGGACATCGACGGCTATGCGGAACTGCGCCGCAGGCTCAACATACCCGTCGCGGGCGGAGAAAACGCGCATACGCCGTTCGGCTTTTCCCATCTGATCAGTGTTGGCGCCATCGATATCGCACAGCCGGATGTCGGTTCCTGCGGTGGTATCACGGCAATGCGGAATATCGCGGCCGTGGCGCATGCGAATCGGGTCATGGTGAATCCCCACGTCTGGGGAAGCGCAGTCGCGCAGGCTGCGTCCCTGCAGGTCATCGCGAACCTGCCGAATGCCCACCCGTCCCTGTTTGCCAGGCAGCCCGTGCTGGAGTACGACAATTCCGAACATCCGTTCCGCCGGCAACTCGTCACCCGTCCGTGGGAAATGACGGACGGCATGATTGCGGTTCCGGAAGGGCCCGGCATCGGGATCGAGGTGCGGATGGATACCGTGGAACGGTACCGGGCAGGGTGACTTGCAGGGTGTGGCAACCTTGCCGATATTTGCCGTACAACAGATCAGCCGGGATTCTGATGCCCGATCCGGACACCAGGAAATCCAGCACCTGCTCCACATTATCTCTCGGGCATATTCCCTTCCCTGACCACTGTCCCATGGAAGTGACGAACCATATGCTCCCGGGCTGCCCAGGCGCGTGAGGATTTGTCGGGAACGACATCCCCAAGCCCGATGACATCCCCTTTCGAGATGGCGCGTCTTACCCTGACACCTCCGGACAGGCCGATGGGCAGGGCATTGCGCTCAATGCTCGCTTGCGCCGACATGAGCCGTCCCCATACCGTGTACCCCCCTTCTCCATCAAGCGTTTCCCCCGCAACGAGGTCTCTCTTCGCGACACTCGCCACGTCCGCTCTGAACCGCTGCGGACTTCCGACCGGAAGGCTCCTGAACGCCGCGGAAAATATGGAAATATTCAGTTCGAGGCCGATCAGGTGAAAGGGCTTGTACATGGCCGAGTACCGGCCTGACGGGTCCGTATTCATCCCGTACTCCCGGAAACAGTTCGCGGTATAGTCGTTCGGCGCCTCGAAGACACAGAACACGCCCCATCTCAGGTCGTCCGGGACGGGACGGCCGTCCCGCTCGAGGCTGGACACCACCTCGACCTGCCCGGCCTGCTCAAGCTGCCCGCCAAGGCCGCGGGGGCGCAGCACCCGGGCAAGGTCGCCGCATCCGCAGGGAGGGAAGGCCAGCCCGTTCGCCGGGACACCGAGATCGGCCGCATTGGCGACGGCGGCCATTTCGATGGCGGACTTCGTGCCGTCGAGAAAGGAGTTGAACATCTGGCTGCGCATGCCGGCGGCAGCCGCTTCACCCGCGCTCAATCCGTAATGCGCCCACACCGTATCGGGAGTCGAGGCATGGTATTCGGGAAGGTACTTCGTTCCCTTGCCGGCGGCCGTCACCCGGAATCCGCAGCTACGCGCCCACTCCACCATCTCCACGATCAGCGCAGGCTGATCCCCGTAGGCCATGGTGTACACCACGCCCGCACCGGCCGCTTCGTGCGCGAGATAGGGGCCAGCCAGGACATCCGCCTCCACGTTGACCATCACCGCATGCTTGCCGTTCCCGATGCATTGCAGGGCATGGTCCACGCCCGCGACCGGGTTTCCCGTTGCCTCGACCACCACGTCCACATCGTCGCTTGAGATCAGGGCGGATGCATCATCGACGAACCGCACGCTATCCATGCGCCCGTCCTCCCAACCCACGTCCCGGCAACGTTTTCTCGCACCATCCGGATCAAGATCGGCGATGCAGGTGACCTGAATTGCCGGTGTCGTGGGAACCTGGGAAAGGAACATGGCGCCGAACTTGCCCGCGCCGATCAGACCGACCCGTACCGGGCGCATTGAAGCGGCACGTTCAAGCAACGATTGATACAGGTACATGTTCGCAAACTCCGGTTTTCCGGTTCTGTTTCTACAGCGTGCAACGGGGGAACCGCCTTCCCCGGGTCCCGGATCAGGGCAGTCGCACCGCTCGCAAATCCTGCTGGTCCGACGGACATGTTTCGGATCACTGTAATTGAAGCATTTTCTTCACGGACGGTATGCCTTTTTGGTTAAGTTCTCGAATTCGTCTGGAATTCCCGGGAATCGAAACCCTGGAACTGGCAATCCACACAAAACGCATGTCCGGATCGGCACGCTCAGTCATCCGATGGAGCTGTTCGGCTTCGCCATTCAACCAGTCACGCAGCCATTGCAGTTTCTTGAGTACTGTTGAAACCTCTTTTTCCGTTGCTGAGTGTATTTCAACCCATATCACCCGTTCTGGTCCGTTCCCCGGCCTGTAGCCGATTCCATAATCCCAGCGGTTTGCGCTGGCGTGACCGGGAACACGCTTCAATGCCGAGTCCAAATCGATACTGCCTGTTAAACGCCGCGGATTCTTGCAGGTCACCTGTTTCCGATGACTGCCCGCCAATGCCTGTATCCCGCAGCAATACGCAACATTCACAGGAGGCGGCGCAGCCTTCACTGCCTTCCTGAAGGTCATGACGCTTTGGCTGGTGCGCGGTTTGCAACCTCGGCAACCAGGTCTCCAATCCTGCTTGAGAATTCCGTAAGGCCGCCCCAGCCGCCTTCAGCAACATCATCCGATCCTGGGTCAAGGGCGGATATGTCATCAACAATACCGTCTCTCCGAAAGTAGTATGTCCTGAAATTGCTGGCTAAGGCGGTACGGGCTAAATTTCGGGTCCTGGAATTCTGGGGCAGTCCAAGCAGCTTCAAGGCATCATTTTCCCTGCCCCCGTTTTCCTTGAAGAAACGCAAGGCCCACGCCACGTCAAGCACATGCGGCGAGTGCGTGGAGATGCAAACCCGGTATCCACGCAACCGCAATTCAAAAACAAGATTGAGGACAGCCCCGATTCCGTTCGGATGCAGCCCCATCTCCGGCTCTTCGATTACAACCCATTCAATATTGTCACGTTTCGGTATTCTGGATGGCGGGAGAAGCCAATACAGCCCGAGTAACAGCGGTACAAACTCACGTTGTCCGGCCGACCACACCAGGTAGGACAATGGTTGTCCATTATCCGGATGCAGAACCAGGCGCCCATGATGTGCCGCCGTATCCGTACGCAGTCCGAATCCCCCGAATATATGCTTATCCAGCGGCCCTCTCAGGGCCTCTGACAAACGCTGTGAGCGTGGAAAAAGCCTGTTATCGAGACCAATTTCGTTTTGCACGACCTCATGAAGCTTTTGACTGAAGTCCCTCAAAACGAATGGATCGCCTGCCCGGTAATCCGTAAATGGCCTGGTCATGCCATCGCGCAGACTCATTACCCTCTGCGCAGGAATATAAAACAGTTTTTCCGGATGCTCAGTCCGACCCGGGCGCGCATATGCCAGCAGGTCAGAAGACTTTCTGGAACGCCCCATGTACAGTCTGCTGTCCTCTTCCGACCAGATTGCCGCCATACCTTCACCAAGATACAAATCGAAAAAGGGTTTCGCATGGCCCTGCTGTGCCATGCCGAAATGCTTCATGGTTTTGTGAATCGCGGCTTTGTCTACGAACAGTTTCAGGAGTTGCAGGAAGATGCTTTTCCCGGTCGCTTGCGGCCCAACAAAGATTGTAACGTCGCCAAGGCAAATGTCCGCCTCGTTAACCGGTCCGATCCTGGATACTCTTATTCGTTCGACCATATGCCGCCCTGCCCAGCCATCACCACTTTCCCCTCACCTGATTTCGTTAGCAAGATACTGAATTAACCCGAAACAGCTCATCAGCACAATAACTTATTATTAACACCTGATCAACACGAACCCTCAGCCCTGGAATTTTTCTCTGGGCCGCATGCGACATACATCCATCAGTCCTTGAATGCCCTGGAAGCGGGCGTTTGTCGATGTGCCTGCCCAAACCATCGCCAAAGTGCATTTCGTTCTTTCCCAGCCGATTCAACCGGATGCAGCAGCCCAAATACCTTATGTCCGTGTACGGGTGTACAGCCACACCCGTACACGGGACTCCGGCAAAAAACATGTCGGACTACCTCAGGCGCAGGACGATTCCGCTGCCAGCACCCATCTCATTCCGCCAGGCATCGGCACCTCGTCAGGAACAACTGAACCGCCGGTTCGATCAACGGTTCTATTGCAACGATATCCGACGTCTCCCCGCACCACCAACGAAATTGTCCATGGCAAACGCTCCATTACGACAAGCTCCGCCCTGAGACTGGCCAAGTTTTTCGGCACTTCCCCGGCATTCTGGCTCAATCTGCAAACCAGCCATGACCCGGAGGAAGCGCGAGAGTCAGTCGATCTTGAGGACGTCAAAGTCATGCGGGTTTCGTAGGACTTGCACGGCTCTTCCTTTGCCGCAACACTTGAACTCCTCTTGACGTTTCACATCGTCTTGTATCACTAAAGAAAACAGGACCGGTCCATGAGAACGGCAGCCGCCTGTCTGCTGTTCCTACTGCACCGTGATCGTGATGACCCTGGACATGATCGGCGGCGAGTGCGGTACATGCAGGTGGTCGCCGACCACCAGCTGCAGTGTATGCGTGCCGGTGGGCAGTTCCACGGTCGTTTCGGTCTGGCCGCCGCCGAAATGCCGATGGGCATCGTCAGCCGGAATGAAGACCGACAACTCGGCGGCGCCGTTGTCGCCCTCGCCCATCGGAGCGCGGTCCACCAGCAGGTGGTGGTGGCCCGTGTTGTTGAGCGCGATGCCGGCGGGCGCAATGCCCATGCCGGACAGGCCGAAGATCACCTTGACGGGGCTGGATACGGTGTCGCCATCGGAAAGGTTGACGAAATACACCCTGGCACCATCCGGGGACGGGGTCCCCTGCGCGAAGGCCGCTCCGGCAGCGGTTATCGTGAACAGCAAGGTGGCGAGTAAGGTTTTCATGGCACGTTACCTGTCGGGTTGCAGGGAGATTCTGAAGCAGCAGAATATAACAACGAATCGCACAACATGTAAGCCATGGTCTTCGCACACCGGAAAGCGGTCAGCAGCCGAAAACCGGTGATGGGCACTAGAATTTCAGGCGGTGCTCGAACAGTTCCTCGTAATGCGGCATCGATGCCCGGTGCAGCCGCAGCATGTCGGCGCTGGAATCAAGCGGCGGATAACTGCTGCGCTGCCTGCCCAGCCCCCTGCTCGACTTCAGGCTGTCGTGAAATCCCTGCTCGTCGCTGTTCCAGGTAGGATTCCTGCCCCTGACGTTTGCCCCCCAGCGTACCGATTCCCCGATATGGGCAATCCCTACCGCATCGCAGTACGCCCGGATGCCCCGCTCCGGCGCCTGCAGCAACTCGTCGGAATCGATCACCGTCGGTACGCACCCCTCCCGGTCGGCAACCCGCCTGAACAGGAGATGCAGATCCTCGAATCCGAGCTCGTCCAGGGCAATATCGGGCCAGCGGGCATGCAACGACGGAATCACCTTCCCGGGATCACGGATCAGGAAGGCGTGAGTGAACCTCTCCAGAAACCCGTCGTCCGCCACATGCATGACGGAGTAGGCGAAGTCCTTGATGAACACCCGGCCGGAGCGCGCAAGATCCAGCAACCGGCAGTGCACAGCCTCGAACGAGAGTCCGGGAATCGCCTCAAGCGTGGGATCGGCGATGAAGTAACGGTCGTTACGCCGGTATTCTCCGTAATAGTAGGCTTCGTTATAGGGCTCGTGCAGACAGGTCATGTCCCCGCGGTTGGCCATGACCCACTCGAAGGCGGTCGAGGTGGAGCGCGGCGTCGCCCACAGGGCCAGAATCTTCTCCATGGAAAGCCTGCCTGCCGGTTACCGACTTGCGGAAGTGACGCGTAGAATCGCCGCGATCATCCCGTCCCGCTGCCGGGACAGGGATTCCACGTCCCGCTCGCCGCCTTCCTGTCGAACCCCGCTGACCAGTCGCTCCGCCAGTCCTTCGGTAAGTTCCACCTCGCCCAGGTCGTCCCACCAGCGATGGAAACTGTCCCGGTACCGGTTGCAGAACTCCTGCAGCCCGCCCGGACCGGCACCGAGATGGAACAGCATGTGCGGCCCCATGACGGCCCAGCGCAACCCGGGACCGGCCCAGACGGCCTTGTCCGCATCCTCGACGGAAACCACCCCGTTCTCCACCAGACTGATCGCCTCCTTCCACAGGGCCGCCTGCAACCTGTTTGCGACATGGGCCGGCACCTCCCGCCTGACCCGGATGGTGACCTTGCCGACGCTGCGATAGAACGCCTCGGCATATTCGAGCACTCCCTCTTCCGTGCGTTCATTGGCCAGCAGTTCCACCAGGGGAATCAGGTGCGGCGGATTGAAGGGATGTCCCAGCAGGAAACGGGCCGGGTTTTCCCAGCCCTGCTGCATTTCGCTGACCATCAGCCCGGAAGCAGACGAGGCAACCACGGCCTCCGGCGGCATCACAGGTTCGATTTCCCGGAACAGCGCATGCTTCAGGGCAAGGCGTTCGGGCACGCTTTCCTGAACGAACTGCACATCCCGCACCGCCGTGCCTGCACGACAATGGAACTTCAGGTTGTCCGGATTTCCGCCGTCCGTCATCCCCAGGCCTTCAAGGATCGGCCAGGCCTTCTCGACAGCCTCCCTTACCGTTCGTTCACTGTCAGGCGCCGGATCAAAGACCTCGACTTCGCGGCCCGCCGCCAGGAACAGCGCGGTCCAGCTGGCGCCGATCACGCCCGCCCCGAGCACTGCGACACGCTGAATACGTACTGTGCCCATCCGTGGTCAGAACAGGCCGGGATTCAACGGCGATGCGGCGGTCAGGCCGCCGTCCAGCGTGTAGCACTGTCCCGTGGCGAAGCCTGCCTCGTCGCAGGCCAGCCACGCCGCGAGCGCGGCGATGTCCGACCCCTGTCCGAATCGGCCGGCCGGGTGTCTCGACAGGGCATCGGCTTTCGCCCTGTCGGGATCGGACGCCAGCGCAAAGGCAGCATCCGCCATGCCGGTCATGATCCATCCCGGCAGGATCGCGTTGCAGCGTATTGCGGGACCGTGATCCACTGCGATGGAACGGGTCAGCCCGTGCACGAATGCCTTGGACGCATTGTAAAGGGCCAGCCCGGGATCCGCCGTATTGCCCGAAACCGAGCCAATGTTGATGATCGAGCCGCCCCTCTCCATCAGCGGAATCATCTCCCGACAGCACAGGAAGACCCCCTTCGCATTGGTACCCATGAGGCGGTCCCAATCCGCGTCGGTGGTTTCCGCAAGGGTTTTCTCGATCTGTACGCCGGCATTGTTCACCAGGATCGAAAGTCCGCCGAAGGTGGCCCGGACCTGTCCGGCCAGCTTCCTGACGGAAGCCCCGTCGGATACGTCCGCGACCTGCCAGCCGATTTCCTTCGGCAGGTCCGACGGCCTGTACGCCCGCCCGCAGGTCATCACCCTGGCCCCCTCATCGGCCAGCCGTTCGACGATCGCCCGGCCGATTCCCTGCCGTCCACCGGTCACCAGGGCGGTTTTTCCCTTGAGCCTCATGAATCAGAAATTCACTTCTCCAGCGCCTTTCAGCGCCAGCCTGTCGCGTACCTGGTCCGGCGTCGCCACCGCAAGGCCCAGTTCCCCGATCACCGACCGGATCTTGTTCACCTGCTGCGCGTTGCTGGTGGCCAGTTCGCCCCTGCCGATGTACAGGCTGTCCTCCAGCCCGACCCGCAGGTTGCCTCCCATCATGGCCGCCTGCGTGGCAAACGGCATCTGGTGCCGTCCGGCCGCCAGCACGGACCATTCGAAGTCATCCCCGAACAGCTTGACCGCGATGTTGTGCATGTGCATCAGGTTGTCCGGGTCGGCCCCGGCGCCTCCCAGGATGCCGTAGATCATCTGGATGAAGAACGGCGGACGGATCATCCCCTGGTCCACGAAATGCGCCAGGTTGTAGAGGTGTCCGAGATCGTAGCATTCGAACTCGAAGCGGGTACCGTGGGCCTCGCCCAGTTCCTTCAGCGCATGCTCGATCGTCCTGAAGGTGTTGGGAAATATGAAATCCCGCGTCATTTCCAGAAACTCCCTTTCCCAGTCATATTTCCAGCTGGTGTACTTGCCGGCCATCGGGAAGATGCCGAAGTTCAGGGAACCCATGTTCAGCGACGCCATTTCCGGGCTCGCATGCAGGGCGGCCGCCAGGCGCTCGTCAATGGTCATGCCCAGTCCGCCGCCAGTGGAAATGTTCACGACGGCGTTGCACCGCTCCCGGATGACCGGCAGGAACCGCATGAAGGTTTCGGGCCGGTAGTCCGGCCGGCCGTTGTCCGGGTTGCGCGCATGCAGGTGGATGATCGAGGCCCCGGCATCGGCTGCTCCCGCCGCCGCCTCGGCTATCTCGGCCGGGGTGATGGGCAGGTAGGGCGACATCGTCGGCGTATGGATGCCGCCGGTCACGGCGCAGGTGATGATGACGGGTCTGTTCATGGCGGTCTCCCGGGAAGGTGTCTGTCCGGCTTCACAGCCTCATCTGCTGGACCTGCGCGGTCAGCCCGCCGTCCAGCACCCAGAGCTGGCCGGAGGCATAACGCGCCTCGTCCCCGGCCAGCCAGTTCACGAGATTCGCCACATCCTCCGGCGTGCCGTACCGGCGGACCGGGTGTACGTCCTGGACCGCCTGCCTGAGGCTGTCGATGTCCCCGGACGAGCCGAAGAAACCCTGCAGCATCGGCGTATCCACGTACCCCGGGCATACCGCGTTGACGCGGATGTTCTCGGGGCCGTGGTCGCAGGCCATGGCGCGGGTCAGGGCATGGACCGCGCCCTTGGTCGCGCAGTAGGCCGCCAGACCGGGATCCGCGATGAAGCCGTCATAGGACCCGAAATTGATGATCGAGCCGCCGCCCGCCCTGCGCAGCAGCGACAGGGCGTGCTTGCAGGCAAGGAACATGCCGGTCACGTTGATGGCGAAAATCCGGTTCCAGTCCGCCAGCGTGGTTTCCTCGATGGTGCTTTCGATCTCGATGCCGGCCGCGTTCACCAGAATATCCAGCCTCCCCTGCTCGTCGCCGATCCGCTCCATCATCGCCCGTATGCTGTCCTCGCAGGTGACGTCCAGGCTCAGGTAGCGGGCGGCGCTGCGGCTGTCCCCGGCGATGTCCGCCGCATAGACGGTTGCCCCTTCCCGGACGAAACGCTCGCAGATCGCCGTACCGATTCCCCCGCATCCCCCCGTCACGACGGCGATCCGGTTCCCGAGGGAGGCGTTGTCCGCGCCGCCGTTCATCGGCAGGCCTTCCTGTACGCATCGAGAACCAGGCCGTGGAAGTGGTGCACGGCGTGCTCGCTCATCCCGCTCTCCCCGGGATCGACCAGATAACGGCCCTGCCTGAAGGCCGGAGTCCGCATGCCCCGCTGGACGCTTTCCACGAGCCCGATGTCCTCCGGCTGCAGCACGTCATCGATGAACCGGATGGCCTCCTTTTCCGTCTCGTCTGGTTCGGCGGTCTCGAAGTAGAAATCGAACTCCTCGTACGTTTCCTGCGGCCCCGACGGGATGAACCGCCACACCATGAAGTTGCCGCGGCCGGGATAGCGCATCAGCGCCATGTTCGGCCACAGGAACCACACTGCGTGATCGGTCACCGTGGCATCGACCGTATCGTATGCGTTGTTCCGCGACATGCCCGCCTTGGCCATGTGGCTGGAATAGATGCCATGGGTCCTGACCCTGTAGGTGTCCATGTCGACCAGCGTGCAGAAGTCCTTGTGTGCAACGGGACAATGGTAGCACTCCAGGAAATTGTCGACCACGGATTTCCAGTTGGCCTGAACGCTGTAGGTCAGGCGGTGCGCAAACTCGAGATCCGCCAGGTCCGGCACATAGGCCATGATCTCGTCGGCCAGGTTCTCCGAAAGTTCGCGCAGGGCCGGCGCCTCGGGATCGAGGCAGACGAAAACCAGATGGCAGAAAACCTCGATCCGGATCGGGTCGAGACAGATCGCCGACGTGTCGAAATCCTTGAGGAATTCCGAACGCCGTGCGCCTTGCAGGCTTCCGTCAAGCCGGTAGCTCCAGGCGTGGTAGGGGCAGACGATCCGGTTCCTCTTTCCCTCTCCCGACAGGAGTTCATGACCGCGGTGCTTGCAGACGTTGTAGAAGGCGCGCAGCGTCCCGTCGGCATCCCGCACCGCGAACAGGCTCTGCCCCTGCAGGTCTGCCGCGACATAGCTCCCCGCATCCCCGAGCTTCGACTCGTGGCACAGGAACTGCCAGTTCCGGAAGAAAACCTGCTCCCGGTCCAGTTGCAGGAACCTGTCCTCCAGATAGCACCTGGCATTGAGCGACCATGAACTGAACGGGTCGGGATCGTAGCCGGCGCTGATCTCGTCGAATTCCCGGGTGCATAACTGGATGTTCATCGTTTTCTCATCCATTCGCTGACAATAAAATGCTAGCAATCCTATGCCGCCCGTCATTGATTATTTCCGTCATGTTTTTGATATTATTCCGACAAGTATCGCGAAGAAATCTGCATGACAACCACTTCGGACGATCACTGCCTTTCCATCGGCATGCTGCTGCTGCCAGGCTTCAACGGACTGGCTGCCCATGCCATGATCGACCCCTTCAGGGCCGCCAACTACCTGCACGGCAGACCGGTCTACCACTGGCAATGGCTGTCCCCGGGCCAGGAGGCCGTCACGGCCAGCAACGGCCTCAGGTTCTCGAACACCCGGCGCTACCATGAATGTACGGACAGGCTGGACTATGTCGTGGTCAATGCCAGCTGGAACCCGGAAAACTGCCGCAGCGCCCCGCTGACGAGATGGCTGAGGAGACAGGCCGCGATGGGCAGCACGCTGGTGGCGATCGACACCGGGGCATTTCTGCTCGGCTATGCGGGCCTGGCGGACGGCTACCGGGTGACGGTGCATTACGAGCACATTGCCGCCTTCCGTGAACTGTTCCGCAACGCCACCGTGTCCGACACGCTGTACGTCATGGACCGCAACCGCTTGAGCTGTTGCGGTGGGCAGGCCTCGGCAGACCTGGCCCTCGAGATCATTTGCGGCAACCATGGGCTGGACCTTGCCAACGGCGCAGCGCGCTACATCTTCCACGAGCGGTTGCGGCCCCGCACGGAAGGCCAGCTTTCCCGTCGCCATGAACCCGTGGGCCACGCCATGCCCACCAACCTGCTCGACGCCATCATCCTCATGGAACGCAATCTGGAGGAGCCCCTGCCCCTGCCCGAGATCGCGCTCCACGCCGGCCTCTCGGTGCGCCAGCTTGAACGGATATTCCGGTTGCATACCGGCATGACGCCGGTCAGGTATTACGTCGATGTGCGCCTCGATCGGGCCAGGGGCCTGGTTACGCAAACCGAAATGCCAATGGTCGAGATCGCGAGCGCATGCGGCTTCCGCTCTTCCGCACATTTTTCAAGGGCGTACAGGAAACGCTTCACGCTTGCGCCGATGAAGGACCGAATCCGGGGCAGGATACCCTTTCACTTCCGCTCCTTTCCCAGTCACGCCGGACTGGCCTGAAGCACCGCCAGCCGGCGGGTCAGGTACGTGGATAGAGCGTTTCGGTAAACCCGTCAACTCCGATGATCTGCCCGGAGACGTGCCGTGCGAAATCGGAACAGAGGTAACAGATCATGTCGGCGATCTCTTCGGGGTCCACATGGCACTGCATGGATGTCCCCAGGACATACAGTCGTCGCACTTCCGCCTCTTCAAGGCCCTCGGCCTCGGCATGCGCCGCGACAACGCGATCCATCCGGTCGCCGTTGACATTGCCGGGCACCACGCCGTTGACCCGGATGTTGTCCGGCCCGAGTTCCATCGCAAGCGTCTTCACCAGCCCGGTCACCGCCCACTTGGCCGCGACGTAGGGGGCACGGTTCGGAAATCCCATGATTCCGGCCGCGGACACCAGGCTCACGATCACCCCGCTTCCTTGCCCGCGGAACACGGGAACCGCACGCCGGGCACAGAAGAAATGGGAATCGATGCACACGCCCATGCATGTGCGCCATTCCGCATCCGTCACCTCTTCCACGGGCCTGGTGGGACCCCCGATTCCGGCGTTGTTGACGAGAATGTCCAGACCGTCCGGAACGACCTGTGCAAACATGGCGTCCACCGCCTCCGGATCCGACACGTCGCAGTGGAATGTCCCGATGTCCGGCGGCAGTCGATCCAGGGCATCGGCATCGATGTCGCAGGTAAACACCCGGGCACCCAGTGCCTGCATGGCGATGGCCGTCGCGCGCCCCATGCCGCTTCCACCGGCGGTTACCAGGGCCCGTTTCCCCGCCAGCGAGATCTTCATGGTCTTTCAGGCCGCCGGTTTGGATTCATGGCGCGAGACGCTCGATGTTCCATCCCTGTCCATCAATGGTGTAGAGAAAGCGGTCGTGCAGGCGATCCTCGCCGCCCTGCCAGAACTCGAAGGAATCCGGCACCACCCGGTACCCGCCCCAGAAGTCGGGCAACGGGATCTCGCCGTCCCGGAATTTCCTTTTCATCGCGGCGAACTGCTGCATCAGCACGCGGCGAGACGGGATGCTGCGGCTCTGCCTGGACGCCCAGGCCGCCAGCTGGCTGTCCTCTGGCCGGGTGACGAAGTATTTCAAGGACTCGGCACTGCTGATCTTCCGCGCCCTGCCGCAGACCCTGACCTGCCGCTCCAGCATGTGCCAGGGAAAATGCAGGCTGACCCGGGGGTTCCGATCGATGTCCCGGGCCTTGTTGCTGGCATAGTTGGTGAAGAACACCAGTCCTTCAGGGCTTGCCTGCTTGAGCAGGACAATCCGCTGGCTGGGCTGCCGGTTCGCGTCGACCGTGGCGAGCGTCATGGCAACGGGATCCTTGATTCCCGACCCTATCGCCTGGTCGAGCCACCTCTCGAACTGCCTGAAGGGGTCATCGGACAGATCCCTTCTTCGCAGCCCGTCCCGGCGGTATTCCCGTCTCAACGCTTCAAGATCAGACATTCCACCTGTTCCGGAATCATCCGGCCGTTGGTTGCAGTGAACAGGGTCGATCATAACGCAACAAGGGCATGACAGGAATCATTGCCATTCATCATCACCCGGGAGTCCGAATACCCCGTTGTGGTAGTGGACCTGAGCGTAAATGCGGCACCGGGAAACTTTCGCAGACTATTCCTTCCATTGCAAGAGGCCTCCCCTTCCACCCCTATCCGCATCTCGGAATCAA
>JAJDVC010000234.1 GCA_022826305.1 Gammaproteobacteria bacterium
TGACATCTCCGGGATTCCCGGACGCCAGACGTCCGATTCGAGCGAAAACACCGGGTACGGACATCGCGCAGACTGTCCAGCCAGCGGACGAAAAATTCCGTTTTCCGAACTTCGACCACGTAGATAGTGTAGAGGCGAGCTGAACAAGTGCGGCGGGCTACTGGACCTCCATACCCGACCAAGTCGGGCATTGCTTCCGGAAATCGATTTCTGCAAGCGAATCCGGTCCGGCGTGTTGTTCAGGGCGCAGTTTCCGGACGAATTGACAGACCGGACCGGAACAATTTCCAGACCGGCATCTTGATAGCCCGATAACAGGGGGAGAAAGAAGCAGAAGCCACCCGGAAGTGGCTTCGCGCCCAGCCCGAAAAATACATGAGGGAGGAGTGTGGGACCTCTGTTACATGACAGGTCACGGACATGCTGAGGCGCCTGTCCAGGCGAACCGGAACAGCAGTGACCCCGCACCGGACGAGCCTCGGCCCGGATCTTGTTCAGGCCGTGGTACCGTGCAGCACGTTCCGGATCGAAGACACGATTTGCCGCGCTTTGGAGAACGTGACTGCACAGGACACCAGCGAGGGTCCGGACCCTGGCCGTCTTTCGGTTCCGACATGAACAGTTGCTGCCCCGTTGTCCTTGCGTCCGGGGTGGCAGGTCGAAATCGTCGTGCTTGCCGGAGACCGGTTGTCTCCGTTGCGGGATCGGCCTGGCAAGCAGGCATGCCCGCTACTGCCTGACCTCCTTTTCCGAAAACACCGCAGGCAGCTTCTGAATTGCCAGTTTGCCGAGCGGCGTCCTCGGCAGTTCTTCCGTGATGGCGAAACGGGTAATCCGGTTGTGCGACGAGACAGTCTCGTTGTAGTCGCCAAGCACGCTCCTGACTGCTTCGGGAGACTCCTCGTCGGTGGAGATTACGCAGACCGGTTTCATGTCCAGTTCGAACACGCCCGCCTCCTTCACCCTCGGATCCCTCTCAAGCAGGATTTCCAGTTCTTCCGGATACACGTTCTTGCCTGCTTCGGTGACGATCAGGCGCTTGGAGCGGCCAGTCAGGGTGACCCGTCCCTGCGAGTCGATGGTTCCGATGTCTCCGGTCCGGTACCAGCCGTCCTCGAATGCCTCGGCATTCTGGGCGGCATCCTCGTAGCCGAGCATCACGTTCGGACCCTTGATCGCGATTTCCCCGGAACCGGACGAGTCAGGATGAAGAACGGTCACGGAAACGTCCTCGATCGGCTTGCCGACGCTTTCGACCGCCGCATCGAATTCATCCTGCAGGGTGGCGATCGGCGAGGTCTCGGTGAGGCCGTAGCCCTGGCGCAGGGGAATGCCGAGTCGATGGAAATACCTCGTGATGCGACCGTCCAGATGGGAACCGCCGCTGACCCAGCAGTTGATCTTCCCGCCGAGCTTGTTGCGTAGCGGGGCATTCATGACGCGGCGCAACGGTAGCGGCATGTAGCGCAGCAGTCCCACGTAGGCACGCAACGGAGCGCTGCTCTCCCGGAACTTCTTCTCCAGGCCGTTCATGATGTTGCGGAACAGCCTTGGCACGGCGACCAGCACGGTGATTTTCTCTTCGCCCAGAGCGGCCAGGATCTCGTTGGCGGCCAGCACTTTCGGGGTAATGGTGCAGGATCCGGCATACAGCGGAAGCATCAGGTTTGCGGTCATTCCCATGGCGTGGGAAAACGGCAGCAGGGAGAGAAACCGGTCATGCGGGCCGAAAGGCTGGAAGTTGCAGGCGGCCTGCACGTTCGTGATGATGTTGTCGTGCGACAGCCGGACGATTTTTGGGTGTCCGGTGCTGCCGGACGTGTAGATCCGCATCGCCACGGCCTCCCGGGAGTCGGGCGCCTCGGCTTCCTGTTCCCGGGAAACCGCTGCATCGTCGCTCTCGAGCGAAATCTCGCGGGACGGTTCGAAGCCGGTTTCGGAGGCGTGCACCAGCATGATCCCGGGTTGTATCGCCTGCAGCTGGGCTGCGATCTCCTGTTCGCTGTTGCCCCTGTGGATCGGTGCCACGGTGGCGCCGATTTTCCATGCTGCCAGTGCGGCAACGCTGAACTCCGGGCCGTTGGGCGCCGTGATGGCGATCGTGTCGCCCGGCCCCGTCTGCGCCTGGCGCAGCAGGTCGGCCGTGGTGAGTGCTGCCAGGTAAAGCTGCCGGTAGCTGACCGTCCGCCTGGGCCCGGGGCCTCGGCAGATCCAGGCAGTCCCGTCCAGATTACGCTTCAGCGAGGGTTCGACAAATTGCCACAGGTTGTCTGGCATGGCGCATGGTGGTGTGTTGAAGGCCGTATCTGCGGGTATCCCCGTTTCAGGCTCATGCTTCGGCTGGGAAAACGCATTGACATGGAAAACTCTCCCGGTTAGGCGGCAGCACCGCCGGTCGGCGGTGCCCCACTGTCACTACTTTACTGTACAGTCCCGCTTCCGTTCAACCCTTATTGCCCGGTTGCGCTCGCTCCGGGATGCCGGGCAGCCTGGTCGATCACGATTGCCTGGACCGGTTCCGGGGGATACACTTGTCCCAACTTGAGCAGACAGGAATCCGCACATGAAAGCAGCCGTCTGTCATACGCATGGCCAGTCGCTGGTCCTCGAGGATGTCGACATTGCCTCTCCAGTCGGCAGTCAGGTCCGGATCAGGGTCGCTGCCTGCGCGATTTGCCATTCCGACATCCATTATGCCGAGGGCGCGTGGGGCGGTCACCTGCCGGCGGTCTACGGTCACGAGGCGGCAGGTGTGGTAACCGAAACCGGGCCCGGCGTCGTGTCGCTCAGGGTCGGAGATCGTGTCATCGCGACGCTCATCAGGTCCTGCGGCAGCTGTTTCTACTGCGACCAGGGGGAACCGGTCATGTGCGGGGAGGCGGCCGCGGCGGACTCCACGGAAATCCTGTCCCTGCGAGACGGGACGCCGGTCGCGCAGGGCATGAAAACCGGCGCATTCGCCGAATGGATCGTGGTCGAGGAGTCGCAGACCGCGAAGCTGGATGCGGATATTCCCCTGGATACGGCCTGCCTGCTCGCCTGCGGTGTCATCACCGGCGTCGGGGCCGTGATGAACACGGCCAGGGTTCGGCCCGGCTCGAGTGTCGTGGTCATCGGCACGGGCGGTGTCGGTCTGAATGCGGTGCAGGGTGCGGCGATCAGTGGCGCGCAGTGTATCATTGCCATCGACACGCAGGACAGCAAGCTCGAGGCGGCCCGGTCATTCGGTGCGACGCATGCGATCCGCGCCGATGCACGGAAGATTCCGCGCCGGGTGCGGGAGCTCACGGCTGACCGGGGGGCGGACCACGTTTTCGTGACGGTCGGCGCCAGGGAGGCGATGGACATGGGCTACCGGCTCATCCGGCGGGGCGGGGAGGTGATCATCGTCGGCATGACCGCGCTGGACGTGAAGAGCGAATTCCTGCCCCTGGGGCTCGCTGGTGCGGTACAGTCCATCAGGGGAAGCTTCATGGGGCAGACCCGGCTCAAGGTCGATATTCCCCGTCTGCTGGCCCTGTATCGGCAGGACCGGCTGAAACTTGATGAACTGGTTTCGAACCGGTATCCGCTGGAGCGGATCAACGAGGCCATGGAAGACACGCTGGCGGGCCGGAGCCTGCGCAACGTGCTGGTCATCGACGACTCCCTGTAGCAGGGCTGCCGGTGCGCGCCTGTTCGCCGGCCGGGGATGCGTCGTCCCGGTCTTTTCTGAGCAGGCCGAGCAGCGTCTGGAAATCCCGCGGCGGTTCGGCCGTCCAGGACAGCGGTTCGCCGCTGACCGGGTGGTTCAGCGCCAGGGATCGCGCGTGCAGCGCCTGCCTGGCGAATCCCTGCAGGCAGTCCGCCAGCGCCTTGTCGGCGCCAGCCGGGAGCCGGTTGCGGCTTCCGTACAGCCTGTCTCCCGCGATCGGACAGCCCTGCCATTGCATGTGGGTGCGGATCTGGTGCGTCCGGCCGGTCTCGAGCCGGACATCCAGCAGGGTATGGGACCTGAACCGTTCCAGTACCCGGTACCGGGTGACTGCGGGTTTCCCGGACGACACCACCGCCATGCGCAACCGGTCGTGCCGGTGGCGGCCGATCGGCCGGTCGATTGTCGCACCCGAAATCACGCCGCCTTCCACGATCGCGAGATACGCCCGTTTCACGCTCCGGTTTCTGATCTGGCCGATCACGTGCCGACGCGCCTGTTCGGTCCTGGCGACGACCACAAGACCGGTGGTGTCCCTGTCGAGCCGATGCACGATGCCGGCCCTGGGTAGCGCGGCCTGTTCCGGGTAACGGTACAGCAGGCCGTTCAGTGCCGTGCCGGTGCGGTTGCCCGCACCGGGATGCATGACGAGTCCTGCGGGCTTGTCGAGGACGACCAGATGGTCATCCTCCCAGACGATGTCGAGGGCAATGTTCTCGGGCCGGTCCTGCAACGGTTCGGGACAGGGGATGCGGATGTCGAATACTTCCCCGGCGAGCGGCTTGTGCCGGATTCTGACGGGCTGGCCGTCAAGGGTGATGCGCCCCCCCCGGATCCACTCCTGGATGGCAGTGCGGGTGTATTCGGGCAGCAGGCCTGCGAGGGTGCGGTCCAGGCGCTGCCCGTCGGCGTCTTGCGGAATTTCAACGGTTATTTGCATGACAAGGTCCGACATGAGAGCATAACTGTGGCACAATATCCCCGTTCCATGATGGAAGTTTACCAGTTGAAGGGAACCGTTCCGTACTTTTGGTTTTGATCTCGACGATACCAGCCGCATGCCTGACAATCGTATTGCCTTGTCCCGCCCCGATCCTGCCTGCCTGAGGGCGCTCCGGCATTTTCTCATGCCGGTATTCTGCGCTGTGCTGCTCTCCGGTTGCGTCTGGTTCGACAGGGACGATCCCGAAGAGGAGGATCTCACGGCGGAGGAAATCCATGCCCGGGCCCAGGAAAGCATGGTGGACGGGGACTGGTCGCAGGCCCTCGAGGAGCTCAGGAGCCTGGAGGCCAGGTATCCGTACGGGGTTTACGCCGAGCAGGCGTTGCTCGATACCATCTACGCGCATTACCAGGCGGGGAATTCGGGTCTGGCCCTGTCCTCTGCGGACCGCTTCATCAAGTTGCATCCGACGCACCAATCCGTCGATTACGCCCATTACCTGAAGGGGCTCGCCAGTTTCGAGGAGGACCGGACGCTGTTCGGAAGGATCATGGGCAAGGCTGACCTGAGCGACCGGGATTCCGAACGGATCCACAGGGCGCTGATCGCTTTCGAGCGGGTCTATACGCTTTTCCCGGACAGCCAGTACGCTCCCGAGTCCAGGAAGCGCGCACAGTATCTGCGCTATGCGCTGTCGAGGAGCGAAGTAGGCGTGGCGAAGTACTATTACTCGCGTGGTGCACATGTGGCGGTCGTGAACCGCGCGAAAACGGTGCTGGAACGGTACTCGGAGACGCCGGCTGCGGAGGATGCCCTGGCACTGATGATGTTCAGCTATTTCCAGATGGGCATGACCGGGCTGTCGGAGGATGCGCGCCGGGTGCTGGAGCTCAATTATCCGAAGAGCGGGTATCTCTCCATGGATGCGGAAACGGCAACCTTCGGTGAACGGAAGACCGACTACGGTGAATCGAAGGTCCTGAGGACCGGCAACAGGTGGCTTGCGTCGTTCCGGAAACTGTTTGGCAGGGAAGAGGAGTAGACGGCCCGTTGCCGGTACCGCGGTTCCGGTCGCCGTTCGTCACGTGCCGCACAGTTGCCGTTCCGCCTCCCGGTACTTGTGTGCCGTCTTGCTGACAATTTCCTCCGGCAACTCCGGCCCGGGCGGTTGCTTGTTCCAGTCCAGGGTTTCCAGATAGTCGCGCACGAACTGCTTGTCGTAGCTTGGCGGGCTGGTCCCCGGGGCATACCGATCCGCGGGCCAGAAGCGGGATGAGTCGGGGGTCAGCACCTCGTCGATCAGGTACAGCCGGTCCTGGCTGTCCAGCCCGAACTCGAACTTGGTATCGGCGATGATGATGCCCTGTCGGCGTGCATGCTCGGCCGCTTCCCCATAGATCTGCAGGCTCAGGTCCCGCACCCGGTCGGCGAGCTCACCGCCCAGCAGCTTCCTGCATTGCCCGAAGCTGATGTTTTCGTCGTGTTCGCCCGCCTCGGCCTTGGTGGAGGGCGTAAACAGGGTCTCGGGAAGCCGGTCGGCCTGCCTGAGGCCGTCGGGCAGTGGTATCCCGCATACCGAACCGGTCTCCCGGTAGTCCTTCCAGCCGGAACCGATCAGGTATCCCCTGACGATCGCCTCGACCGGCAGGGGCCTCAGCTTCCTGACGACGATTGCCCGGTCCCCCAGCGCCTCGCGCTCATCCCAGTCCGGTATGTAGTCCGACAGGTCCGCCTGCACAAGGTGGTTGGGTACCAGATGGACGGTCCGGCGGAACCAGAAATTGGAAATCCTGGTCAGGACCGAGCCTTTCCCCGGTATGGGTTGCGGAAGCACGACATCGAATGCGGACAGCCGGTCGCTGGTGACGATCAGCAGATGTTCTGCGCCGGCATCGTAGATATCCCGGACTTTCCCCCGGTTGAGCAGGTCCATATGATCGATTTGTGACTGGAATATCGCCTGTTGCATGTTGCGGGTGTATGTGGGCTGGTTGTTATCGTACTCTCCCGTCAGGCCGGTCGATCCGATTCGGCCGGTGCGGAATCCGGGCGGGTTTTCCCGTCCGTCCGGTCATGCTCACGGTTGTGTCAGGACACGCGACCGGCGGAAGTCTTGCCTGAACCCCGAGGATACCCCGGTTTGTGCCCGTTGGTCCAGTACGGTGTGCATTTCTGGCTGAAGCGCTTTCGGCAAATCGGTTCCGGAACGACCTCGGGCATGGTCATTCGGCCAGATGCTGTTCCGCTCGTGCAGACGGCTGCCGGAAGCCGGACAGGCGGGAGTCCGATGATGCATCGGATCAACCTGTCATTCCAGGGCATGGCGCGAACCGGATATCCGGTTTCCTCCGTGAAATGCACCGGAAGGCCCGGCATGCTCCGGCGCCCTGCGCCTCACCCGGTTCTGATCCAGGCGTTGAACCGGCCGGGTCCGGGCGACGGGACTTGCGGTAGGCCGCAATCTTCCTGACGGCGTTTCCCTGAAACAGGTGGCACGGCCTCAGGGTATTCCGGGTCCCGGTGTCCTGCGGAATCCGCCGGATCAGCCTGACCGGTCGTTTCCTGGCGCCGGAATGATTTTCCCGGTCCGGCAGGTCACGGGCTTTTTCAGCATGCACCTGTTTCCCCGAGAGGCGGTTTTGCCATGAGCTCCGGCTACCGGGCGCATCCTGCGATGCAGGGACCCGGGCTGTTGGGATGTTCCTGTTTCTGGAAGAGGATCGCGGACCATCCCGTTCAGTCGCCCGGCAATTCCAGGTCCGCCGGCAATTCCCGGTACGGATGGCCGTGCCGGGCGAGAAAGTCCAGCAGGTCCGCCCTGGCGAGGGTAACGGTGGCGCGGTTGTCCAGAGGGTGGGCATGAATCAGCTCATGGTCGAGCAGCGTTTCGTCCACGCAGAACCGCACTGCCCGGGCGCGGTCGTTGAGCAGGGCGAACGGGCTGACGGCTCCCGGCACTACTCCGAGATGCCGGTACAGCCGTTCGGCGCTGCAGAATGACAGTCTCCTTGCGCCGAGGTAGCGCGCCGCCTGCTTGAGGTCGATGACCCGTTCCTCGCCGAGCGTCAGCAGCCACATGTTTTCCTTCTTGTCCTTGAGGAAGAGGTTCTTTACATGCCCCGCGCCGCTTTCGCCGGGTTCGCGGACGGACTGCGCGTCGGCAACGGTCATGAGCGGCTTGTGATGCACGACCCGGTACTCGAGATTTTCCGCATCAAGCAGGCTGTAGACCTGTTGCGGGGTCAAGACATCGCAGGAAGTCATGATGTCGGGTTGCTGATCCGGGAAGGAGGACGGTTATAATGACCATCCGGATTTTAAGACCGCAACCCGTCGTTGTCGACCGAGATGCCGAGAAAAGCCCCCGCTACGGACCCGGACCACCGGAAGCCGCCGATCCTGGACACGCTGCCGATGGCGGAGTTCGCGGAAAAGGCCTACCTGCATTACTCAATGTACGTCATCCTGGACCGTGCGCTGCCGCACATCGGGGACGGCCTGAAACCCGTCCAGCGCCGCATTGTCTACGCCATGTCCGACCTGGGCCTGTCGGCATCGTCGAAATTCAAGAAATCGGCGCGCACGGTCGGCGACGTGCTCGGCAAGTTCCATCCTCACGGCGACACGGCCTGCTACGAGGCCATGGTGCTGATGGCCCAGTCGTTCAGCTACCGTTACCCGCTGATCGATGGGCAGGGAAACTGGGGCAGCCAGGACGATCCCAGGTCCTTTGCCGCGATGCGTTATACCGAGTCCCGGCTGACCCGCTATGCCGAATTGCTGCTGCAGGAGCTTGATCAGGGCACGGCGGACTGGGCGGACAATTTCGACGGTACCCTCAGGGAGCCCCGGCTGCTGCCGGCCAGGCTGCCCAACCTGCTGCTCAACGGCGCGTCCGGCATTGCGGTCGGCATGGCCACCGATATTCCGCCGCACAACATGCGCGAGGTTGTCCGCGCCTGCGTGCGGTTGCTGGAAAACCCCGGGTTGCCGATCGAGCAGTTGTGCCGGTTTGTCGAGGGACCGGATTTCCCGACCAGGGCGGAAATCATCTCGACGCCGGAAGAGATGCAGGACATCTACCGGAGCGGCCAGGGGGCGGTGCGCCAGCGGGCCGTCTGGGCGCGCGAGGGCCGTGACATCATCATTACCGCGCTGCCCTACCAGGTCTCCGGTTCAAGGGTCCTGGAGCAGGTCGCTGCGCAGATGCTGGGCAAGAAACTGCCCATGATCGCGGATATCCGGGACGAGTCGGATCACGAGAACCCCACACGACTGGTCCTGGAGCCGCGCTCGAACCGGGTCGATGTGGAGAGCCTGATGCGGCACCTGTTCGCCACCACCGATCTGGAACGCAGCTACCGGGTCAACCTGAACCTGATCGGACTGGACGGTCGTCCACGGGTCTACGACCTGAAGACACTGCTCGTGGAATGGCTCGACTTCCGCATCCGGACGGTCAGGCGCAGGCTGGAATTCCGCCATGAGAAGGTCACGGAGCGGCTGCACGTCCTGGAAGGGCTGCTGGTCGCGTACATGAATCTGGACGAGGTGATCCGGATCATCCGTCACGAGGAGGCGCCCAGACAGCAACTGATCGCCCGGTTCAGCCTGAGCGATGCCCAGGCTGACGCCATACTCGACACCCGGTTGCGCAACCTCGCCCGGCTGGAGGAAATGAAGATCCGCAGGGAGCAGGAGACGCTTGCCGGGGAGCGTGCCGGGCTTGCGAAGATACTGGGCTCGGAGGAACGGCTGAAGCAACTCGTCCGCGACGAGCTGGCATCCGATTCGAAGGGCTATTCGGACCCCCGGCGCTCCCCGATCGTGCAGGCGAAACCGGCCCGGGCGCTGGATCAGGCGGCCCTGGTGCCGGCGGAGCCGATCACGATCATCCTTTCTGCCAATGGATGGATCCGGGCGGCCAAGGGGCACGATGTCGATATCGGCAGGCTGGGCTACAAGTCGGGCGATCGATACCTGTGCTCGGTCCGGGGCAGGACGAACGAATTGCTTCTGGTGCTCGACTCGAACGGGAAGGCCTATACCGTGCCGGCCCACTCCCTGCCGTCCGCGCGCGGCCTGGGAGAACCGCTGAGCAGCACCTGCAGTACGGGATCTGACGCCGCCTTTTGCAGCCTGATGGCCGGGACGGAAGATACTCTTTACCTGCTGTCCACGAGTTCGGGCTACGGGTTCGTGGCTTCGCTGGGAGACATGGTGACCCGCACCCGCTTCGGCAAGGCCACGCTGAAGGTGCCTTCCGGCGCGACGGCGCTGACGCCGCGGCCGGTGCAGAGCTTCGAGAACGACCTGCTCTGCGTTGTCACCAGTTTCGGCAGGATGCTGATCATGCGCATCGGGGAACTGGTGCGGCAATCGAAAGGGAAGGGGCTGAAGATGATTGCGTTTCCCTCGTCCAGGTCCGCACCGGAGCAGCAGTGGGTCGTGGATGTTGCGGTGCTTGGCAGGGCAGACTCGCTCAGGGTGTACAGCGGCAGCCAGTATCTCAACCTTCGTCCGGTCCAGCTCGAACACTATCTGGGAAGCCGTGCGCAGACTGGAAGACAGTTGCCGAGAGGGTACCGTCGGGTACGGGCCATCGAACCGGTTGCCCGGTGAACGGAACGGCGAGATGTCCGTGAGCGTCCCGCCCCCGTGTTGCCCGTCGCAGATGCCGGCGGGCAACACGGGGGCGAAGGACTGGCGGAGAGTGAGGGATTCGAACCCCCGGACCTGTTACAGTCAACGGTTTTCAAGACCGCCGCATTCGACCGCTCTGCCAACTCTCCGGTGTGCTCCGGGAAACCCGCTCCCGGAAATGTCCTGCATGCCGGTGCCTGCAGAATGCGGATTATATCCGAGAGGGAGCGGCTGGACCACATCCCGCAGTCGGTCGGATTGATGCGCTGCCGGCCCGCCAGCACATCGGTTGACAATTCCCGGGAGGCCGTGAACGGGCCGGTCTTCCTGACAAGCGGCCCCCTGTCCGGGGACCCGCGTACCGTCCATGCATTCACGACCCGGCATGGCGGCGTGTCGCAGGGTGACTGGGCGTCGCTGAACTGCAGCTTCAGTTCCGGGGACCGGCGTGTCCGGATCCTGGAAAACCGTGCCCGGATCCTGCGGGCGCTCGGTCTGCGTGCCTTGGTCAGCCTGCACCAGGTGCACGGCAACAGGGTGCTGACGATTGACCGGAACTGGCGTTACGACGCAATGCCGGAAGGCGACGGGATGGTGACCCGCGAAATCGGCATCGCCCTGGGAGTGCTCGTTGCCGATTGCGCACCAGTGCTGCTTTCGGATCCCGGTGCCGGTGTGATCGGCGCAGCCCATGCCGGCTGGAAGGGAGCGCTGGACGGGATTACGGACCATGTCATCATGCGCATGCTTGATCTCGGCGCGGATGCAGACAGGCTGGTTGTCGCCATCGGCCCGGCGATCCAGCAGCGGTCCTATGAGGTAGCGCTCGATTTCGTCGAGCGCTTCACCGCCCGCTCGCCTTTCGACTGCGAAAATTGTTTCAGGATCGCCGGAGACAGGGCCTGGTTCGATCTGCCCGGATACCTGGTGCGGCGACTCGGGCATGCGGGGATCCGGCACATCGACTGTCTCGGCAGCGATACCTGTGCAGGGGAGGGGGAATTTTTCAGCTACCGGAGGATGTGTCGCCGGGGTGGGCGACATCATGGCCGCCAGATGGGCGTGATCGGTCTGCGGGAGGCGTGATTCCGGCTTTATCGCCGCTGCCCGGAAGTTTATACTTGCGCCCGTGCCGGATCCTTCCCGAACCTGCGTCGCGAACGGACGGATATGCCGGTACGGGTCGATTCCGGCCGGGACCGAATACATGCCAGATTCCACCGTGTTGCAGGAAATAGAGAGAAGAAGGACGTTTGCGATCGTCTCGCATCCGGATGCGGGCAAGACCACGCTGACGGAACGGATGCTGCAGTACGGCGGCGCCATCCAGCAGGCGGGGACCGTGAGGGCGCGCAAAAGCGACCGCCATGCGGTGTCCGACTGGCTGGAACTGGAAAAGCAGCGCGGCATCTCCGTGACCTCCTCGGTCATGCAGTTCCCCTATCGTGGCAAGGTGGTGAACCTGCTGGATACCCCGGGCCATGCCGACTTCTCGGAAGACACCTACCGGACCCTGACGGCGGTCGATTCGGCCCTGGTCGTGATCGACGGTGCCAGGGGTGTCGAGGAGCGGACGATCAGGCTGATGGAGGTCTGCCGGCTTCGTGACACCCCGGTCATGACCTTCGTGAACAAGATGGACCGGGAGGGCCGGGACCCGGTCGAGGTTCTCGATGAAATCGAGAAGGTGCTCCGGCTGGACTGCGCGCCCATGACCTGGCCCATCGGCAGCGGAAAGTCGTTCACGGGCATCTACCGCCTGTATGACGATACCGTGCACCTCTTCGCCGACCGGGGAGGACGGGAGTCGGACCGACTTGTCGAGGGACTCCATGCTCCCGAACTCGATGCAGTGCTCGGCGATCAGGCCGCCCGGTTGCGCGAGGAACTGGAACTGCTGCGCGGGGCCAGCCACGCGTTCGACCGGCAGGCGTATCTCGATGGGGTGCTGACGCCGGTTTTCTTCGGTTCCGCACTGAACGGGCAGGGTACTGATGAACTCATGGACAACTTCGTCAGCTACGCGCCTGCGCCGCAGCCAAGGACAGCGGCATCCCGACAGGTAGCAGTCGACGAATCGAGGTTTACGGGCTTCGTGTTCAAGATCCAGGCCAACATGAATCCTGCCCACCATGACCGGGTCGCCTTCTTGCGCATTACCTCGGGCCGCTTTGAGAAAGGCATGAAGCTGCGTCACGTCAGGGCGCAGAAATTTTTCCAGGTGCACAACGCCCACACGTTTCTCGCATCACGCCGGGATCAGGCCATGGAGGCATACGCCGGTGACATACTGGGCGTGCACAATCACGGCACGATACGGGTGGGCGACACCTTCACCGAGGGTGAGGACCTGAAGTTCACCGGCGTTCCGAATTTCGCGCCTGAGCTGTTTCGCCGGGTCCGACTGACCGACCCCCTGCGTGCAAAAGCGTTGCAGAAGGGCCTGACCCAGTTGAGCGAGGAAGGTGCAACCCAGGTGTTCAGACCCCTTCAGGGCAACCAGCTGGTCCTTGGCGCTGTCGGCATTCTGCAGTTCGAGGTGGTGGCGCACCGGCTCAGGACGGAATACGACGTGCAGTGCGTGTTCGAGGCCGTTCCGGTCAGCACGGCCAGGTGGGTTGTCTTCGAGGATCCGTCCGAAGAACCCGAGTTCCGCCGCAGGAACATGCACAATCTCGCCATGGACGGTCAGGACACCCTGTCCTACATTGCCCCCAGCCTGGCCAATCTCAGGCTTGCTGTCGAACGGTGGCCACGGGTGGTTTTCCGCGCAACGCGTGACCTGTAGCCGGGCGGTCGGTGCCCGCTCCCGCTCCTGGAAACGTCAATCGGGCAACATGCAGGATACTTGGGAAATGCTCGCAAACTTATGTGCAACTTATGGTAAAATCATTTGCAAAAGGCGATTCCCGCCACCAGCTCAGCAGAAAAATGAACAGATTCTTGATGCATCGAATGACGCCTTTCAGTGTTCCGACGGTTTTTCTTGCAGGATGCATCGCCGCGCTGGCGGCGTCCGGCGTCAGCGCGGATACCGCCAAACAGTCCGATTCCTCCGTATCGGTTGACGGGCAGGATCGGGAATGTCTCGCCATGAACATTTATCACGAGGGGCGGGGCGAGTCCTACAGGGGACAGGAAGCCATCGCGGCGGTGACCATGAATCGTGTACAGAGCAGGCATTTCCCCGATACCGTGTGCGAGGTGGTATGGCAGCACAAGCAGTTCAGCTGGACCCGGACCGCACCAATCCACCATGCCATTGTCAATGTTCGTGCCTGGAAACAGGCGCTGGACATTGCCGAGCGGTTCCTGAGCGGAGGCGGGGGTGAACTGGTCGGCAAGGCGAATCACTACCATGCCGAGCACGTCAAGCCGTACTGGATCCGTGATGACAGGCTGATTGCGCGCATCGGCAAGCACTTCTTCTACGTTCTGTAGCAGGAGGCGCATGCATGCCTTCGGGCATGTTCCGTGCACTGAATGTTCGATGGTTTGGTATACTCGTCGCTTCATGCAACGGTGAATCCAGGGGGAAGGCGCTTGACCCGAATCGCTGCCCTACAGACCAGTTCCAGTGACGATGTAGACAGCAATCTTGCCAGGATAGCTGGTCTGCTGCCGGAAGCCCGCGACCAGGGGTGCGAGGTGGTTGCCCTGCCTGAGTGTTTTGCGTTCATGCAGCGTAGCAGGGAGCAGTTGCTTGAAACGTCGGAGCACTACGGGAGCGGCGTCATCCAGGACTGGCTGGCCGAACAGTCGGCACGGCACGGGATGTACATCATTGCAGGCAGCGTACCGCTCAGATCCGCCGATCCGCAACGCATCACCAATACGCTCCTGGTGTACAACAATCATGGAATCTGCATCAAGCGATACGACAAGATCTTCCTGTTCGACGTATCCCTGCCCGAGGGAGAGAGCTACCGGGAGTCTTCGTACACGGTTGCGGGAAACGCATTGGGCGTTGTCGAGACCCCGGCGGGCAGGATCGGCCTGTCGGTGTGTTACGACCTGCGTTTCCCGGAGATGTACCGGGAACTGGTTGCCAGGGGGGCACGGGTACTGGCGGTTCCCGCCGCCTTTTCGGCAAGCACCGGCCGGGACCACTGGCATCCCCTGCTGCGGGCCCGTGCCATCGAGAATACCTGTTATGTCGTTGCCCCGGCCCAGTTCGGTACCCATAACCAGGCCCGCAGGACCTGGGGGCATACGCTGGTTCTGGATCCGTGGGGCAAGGTCCTGGCGGAACGAAGAAGCGGCTGGGGTATCATCCATGCGGAGATCGTTGAAGAGCGGCTGGACGAGGTTCGCAGCCGATTGCCCTCGCTGGACCATCTTCGGCCCGATCTCTTCTGAACCAGGATTCATGGTAATGTCTGAACACTTGCAGTCGGCGTCCGCCCTGTTGCTTGACCCGGGCGGTCTGGGGCAGCAGGAAATCTCGGCAACCCTTGCAAGTCTCATGGCGCGGGGAGTGGATTATGCGGACCTGTATTTCCAGTATTCGAGGCAGGAGGCCTGGAGCATGGACGAGGGGGTGGTGAAATCGGGGAGCTTTTCCATTGACCAGGGTGTGGGCGCACGGGCGGTGAGCGGGGAAAAGACCGGCTTTGCCTATTCCGATGAAATCGTTCTGCCCGCCCTGGAACAGGCTGCCCGGGCCGCCAGGACGATTGCACGGTCCGGTCCGGATACCGGTGCGGTCAGGATCCGTCAGCCGCAAGGGGAGACGGTTCGCCACTATCCCCCGGTTGACCCGTCAGGGTCCATGCAGGATGATGACAAGGTAGCCTTGCTGAAGGAGGTGGAACGGGTCGCGCGAAAGCTGGATTCCCGGGTCAGGCAGGTGTCCGTGACACTTGCCGGGAGACAGGATGTGGTTCTGGTAGCACGTTCCGACGGGTTGATGGTTGCCGATGTACGGCCCCTGGTCAGGATCAATGTCGGCGTGATCGTCGAGCATAACGGCAGAACCGAACAGGGAGGTGCGGGTGGGGGAGCCCGGTCCGATTACCGGTATCTCGTAGAGGAGGGCCGGGCGACGGGTTACGCCGAGGAAGCGGTCCGGCATGCCCTCGTCAACCTGGAGTCCAGGGCGGCACCGGCCGGGGAGATGACGGTTGTTCTGGGACCGGGCTGGCCCGGCATACTGCTGCACGAGGCGATCGGCCATGGTCTCGAGGGGGACTTCAACCGCAAGGGCACTTCCGCCTTCAGCGGCCGGATCGGGGAACGGGTGGCGTCGGACCTGTGTACCGTGGTTGACGATGGCACCCTTGCCGGTCGCCGGGGTTCGCTGTCCGTGGATGACGAGGGTACGCCCAGTCAGAACACGGTTCTCATCGAGAAGGGCGTGCTGAAAGGGTACATGCAGGACCAGATGAATGCTCGGCTGATGGGAATGCAGCCGACCGGAAACGGACGCAGGGAATCCTATGCCCACCTGCCCATGCCGAGAATGACCAATACCTGCATGTACGCCGGCGAACAGGATCCGCAGGAGATCATCGCCTCGGTCGACCGGGGTCTGTATGCCGTCAATTTCGGTGGGGGGCAGGTGGATATCACTTCCGGGAAATTCGTGTTCAGCGCCTCCGAGGCGTACCTGATAGAAAAGGGCAGGGTGTCGTTTCCCGTCAAGGGTGCAACACTGATCGGCAATGGGCCGGAGGTGCTGGGCCGGGTTTCGGCGGTCGGCAACGACATGGCCCTCGACAGTGGCGTCGGAGTGTGTGGCAAGGAGGGGCAGAGCGTGCCGGTGGGCGTTGGTCAGCCGACCATGCGTATCGACGGTCTTACCGTCGGAGGCGTATCGGTATGAGCCGCCCGGAGAGCGTCGATTCGCTGGACGGTTCCCTGCACAGCCGGTTGCAGGATGCCGCAGCCCTGGCACTGGACCACGCCGGGCGGATGGGTGCCTGCATGTCCGAAGTATCCGTGTCGCAGGGTCAGGGATTGTCCGTAAACGTACGCAATGGCGAGGTCGAGACCATCGAACATCATCGCGACAAGAGCATGGATATCACGGTCTACTTCGGACACCGCAGCGGCAACTCGTCATCATCCGACCTGTCCGAGAATGCTATCCGGGAAAGCGTGCGAAGCGCTGCCAACATTGCGCGGCATACCGAGGAGGACGAATTCAACGGGCTGGCCGATCCCGGCCTGCTGGCCACGGATTTTCCCGATCTGGATCTGTATCACCCCTGGGGGATTTCCGCTGCGTCGGCGATAGACATCGCCGCCGGGTGCGAAGCTGCAGCGCTGGCGCATGATGCCCGGATCACCAATACCGAAGGAGCTGGCCTCACCACCTACGAAGGACTCAGTCTTTATGCCAACAGTCATGGATTCAGGGGTTTTGTCCAGGGTAGCAGGCACAGCAGCAGCTGTGTGGTGATTGCCGGAACCGGCGCGGAGATGCAGCGGGACTACTGGTACGATTCCAGGCGTTCTGCGGATGATCTCATGTCCCCTGAATCCATAGGGCGGCAGGCCGTGGACAGGACCGTAAGGCGGATCGGTGCACGCACGGTTGCTACCGGGGAGTATCCGGTCGTTTATGAATCGACAGTCGCTTCCAGCCTGCTGTCGCACCTGGTTGCCGCGATCAGCGGTTCCGGCCTTTACCGGAACGCCAGTTTCCTTGGCGGCTGTCTGGGCAGACAGGTGTTTGCCCGGGGCATCGACATCTTCGAAAGCCCGCACCTGGCAAGGGGGATCGGAAGCGCCGGTTTCGATGCGGAAGGCGTGGCGACCCGCTCCAACCGCATCGTCAGCGACGGGATTCTGGACAGCTATGTTCTGGACAGTTACACGGCCCGCAAACTCGGCCTTCAGACAACGGCAAACGCCGGGGGGGTGCATAACCTGACGCTTGCCGGCACGGCAGAGGGGGGTGCAGATCAGATTGCCGGATTGATGGGGCGGGGAATTCTGGTTACCGAGCTGATCGGCTTCGGGGTCAATACGGTCACGGGAGACTATTCGCGCGGGGCCTTCGGGTACTGGGTGGAAGGCGGGCAGGTGCAGTATCCGGTGCAGCAGTTTACCGTAGCAGGCAACCTGAAGGAGATGTTCATGGGAATACAGGCCGTGGGCAGCGATATCGATCCGCGCGGGAACATCCGGACCGGGTCTGTCCTGATCGAGAACGTTACGATTGCGGGAGACTGAGGCAGGTTCAGCGCATGTACCCGGCATTTCCCGTTGCATACCGAACCGTATTCGCCCTGTTCGTTCTGGTGTCGTTGGTCCTGCAGGATGCGCTGCATGCACAGGGTACCGGTCAGTCCGGTACTCAGTCCGGTACGGCGTTGCAGGATATGACTCCCGAGCAGCTGGCGCTGTTCTATCTTGCAAGGGAGAGGGTCGTTGTAGCGGGGTCGGGTTTCATCAACGCACAGGTGGATGATCCCCTGCCTTCGGTTCTCGGCATATGGGGGGAACCGGTCAGCCAGAACCAGTCCGATTACGTCTACCGGCCGGTACCCGGCCTGACGGTAACCTTTACCGGCAACGATGCCGTGCACACCATAACCTGCGAAGGCACGGCTGCAGCCCCGTTCCGCACAGGCAGGGGTGCCCGTTTCGGCATGAACCCTCAGGAAGTCGCCAGCCTGTATCGGGGCGAGAAGGGAAAGAAAAGCTCCAACCGGATTGATTACAAGGGCCTGGGCATCACCTTCCTGTTCACAGGCGACAGCCTGGACAGGGTCGTGGTCTACGATGCGGCAGACTGAAGAGATGCAGTAAAGGGTCAGAACGTTGCGGGGTCACCGTCCGAAGCGGCATTCCGCAGGCGCGCCGTGACTCGAAACCCGGCTACGGAAACACCGGGGGAAAGGCTGTCATCAGCTTTCAGGCTCCCTTTCGAGGACTCCGGGTTTCTGGCAGGATTCCGGCTTGATGCATGTTCGCCTTCGTCAGTCCAGGTAGCCTCGAAGTCTGTCGTATTCCCTGATCTGATCGGTCGATAGTTCGCGGGCCGCTTCGATATGTGCAAGCAGGTGAATTGACTGGAGCTGACCACGCATGGTTCCCAGATGTCCGGTCATTCGCATCACTTCCCGGGTCGAGGGCTCGCCGGAAGCAAACAGATCCGCAAGATGACTTTCGGCCATGATGATATCCTTGCCCCGGGCTACGGCTTGAGACTTCATCCTGTCGTGGATTGACCGGATTCGTATCACCTGATGGTTGCTGAGGCCGAGCTCCGACGCAAGTTCGAGCAGATGCTTCGGTCCGGGAAAGTGATTCAGTTCGGCCGCCCGGGCGAGTCCCATTCCCTCGCCGTGCCGCAGTGCACGAACCTCCTCGTCGGTCAGGCTTGGCACTTCGGTGCCCCGGGAGTGGGATGACGGATCGTGGGTGTGCTGTGCCAATGCCGGCATTGAAGCCATTGCGAGCAGACAGATGCAGACCGGCCATGTCGGCGCAAAAGCCCATGTTTTCATTGATCACCTCCGGTCGATTTCAAGCGGGAGCGGAACCTGTCCGCATCCCGATTATACGATCGTCCGTCCGTCCGGGCACATGGCCAGGCGTGTCTCGCAGCCGATGGGCAGGAATGAGGACCGTTATCGGTGCGATTGCACGGTCAGGGGAATCGGCATGACCGTGTCGAAATGATGCGCGATGGGACAGTCAGCTCTCGCATTCATGCAGCATGTCGGCCAGCTGGGTCAGCGCTTCACGGTACACTCCGAGCTTGAACGCGATAATCCGGTCGAGCGGACTCCAGTACTCTATCCACTTCCACTGGTCGAACTCCGGATGGCGGGAGACATTCAGGCATATCCTCGACTCGTCCGATATCAACCGGAACAGGAACCAGAGCTGCTTCTGTCCTCGAAACGCCAGCTGTTGCCCGCTTTTCCTGACCGGAACATCATACCTGAGCCATTTTTCCGTATGTCCGAGCAACCGGACGTCATGTGCCTGCAGGCCGACTTCCTCGTACAGTTCGCGAAATGCGGCGGTCCTGGGGGATTCGCCGTGCCGTATCCCACCTTGCGGAAACTGCCAGCCATCATGTCGTGCACGCCGTGCCCACAATACCTTGTGATAATGGTTGCAGACAATGATTCCAACGTTCCTGCGGTAGCCGTCGTCGAGCTGGTTGTCCGTGGTCCTGTCCTGCATGGGTAAATCGTATTGGTCCGGAAAGGCTTTTTCAAGCCGGAACCGGACACGAACCTGTAGAACCGGAACAGATTGCCGATCTTCGCGACAACGATTGTGCCTGCGGCGGCAACCTGTTTCTCTTCCGTAAATTCAGCGAGCAGGTATGATCTTTTCTTTCCTTGCGCAGTAGACCTTGGCGAAGTCGAGAAACTCATTCATTGCCCTGAGACGGAATTTCTGTCTCTGGTAAACGATGGTGAATGGTCTGCGTATGGGATTCTTGAAGGGGATCGCGCATAGCCTTCCCAACTGTATTTCCTTCTCTATCGTGGCAATGGAAATAATGGAAATGCCAAGTCCCGCCGCGACGGCGTTCTTGATGGATTCCGGGCTGCCGAACTCCATGATGATATCCAGCTGGTCCAGGTCCAGTCCATGATTTTCCAGGTACAGGCTGAGCACTTCCCGGGTTCCGGAGCCCTCTTCCCGGCCAATGAAGGGATACGCCATGATTTCCTTTTCGGTAACGCTGTCCTGATTGCTCAGGGCGTGGTTTTTCGCACAGACAACGACGAGCTCGTCATCCCAGATCTGCTCTGTCAGGAGGTTCTTGTTGTTTGTCGGGCCCTCGACGATGCCGACATCGATTTCGTTGTTTTCCACCATATTGATGATTCCGTTGGTGTTGGCGACATTCAGCCGGACCCTCACATCGGAAAATCTGCCCTGGAACGCCCCGACGACCTCCGGTATGAAGTATTCTCCGATAGTGGTGCTGGCACCCACGATAAGCGGTCCCTGGACATCTCCGGTCAGTGTCTGGATCTCATTGTTCATCTCCTTGTACAGGGTCATGATCTGTTCGGCGTATCCCTTTACCAGAATGCCAGACTCGGTCAGGCTGATGCGGTTGTGGGTGCGGTCAAACAGCCGGGTGTTAAGCGACTCCTCCATTTGCCGGATCTGGAAGGTTACTGCCGGCTGGGTCATGTGCAGTGTTTCCGCTGCCTTCGTGAAGCTCAGATGTTTTGCGACTGTAGAAAAAACCTGAAGGCGTCTGTCTGCCATGGGGAATACCTGGTGTCAGTTGATCTTGCCATAGGCGGAAGTCCGGGAAAACAGGACCTGGAATCCATGGTCATGCCGTGACAAACCCTGTCTGGCCGAAGTCTCGAGACTGGCTTGCCGACCTCTGCGGAACCATCGGGAAAACCCGAATGACACCGTCCCAAGTCATCATGCGGGAACCGCACCTTGACCTCTGCCAGGGGACCAAGGATACAACACCTCGCGTGAATTGTCTTTGTCCGAATGAGGATTCAGCGCAAGTGCACGACAGGGAGGTGCTTGAAATTTGTCCGATAGCCCGCATCTGCTATAATGGCAGTGAGGATCGGGTACGGTGTATTGTGCTCCGGTTCGTCGTAACAACCCAGAACCGTAGTTGAGAGACGAGAACATGGCAAGATATCAAACCGCAGTCGTTCGCCCCGCCGCAGGTGCGGTGGAATTGAATCATGTATTGAGGAATACCTACCTGCTGCTTTCCCTGACACTGCTTTTCAGTGGCGTGACAGCCGGCATTTCCGTGGTCATGAATTTTCCGCCGATGGGCGTGATCGTCACGTTGGCCGGATATTTCGGGTTGCTTTTCCTGACCAGCAGATTCCGGAATTCCGCCTGGGGCCTGCTTTTCGTGTTTGCCCTGACTGGCTTCATGGGCCTGACGCTGGGGCCGATTCTCAATCTGTATCTTTCCTTTTCGAACGGTGCCCAGCTGGTGGCAACGGCCCTTGGCGGCACGGGTGTCATCTTCGCCGGGCTTTCGGCCTATGCACTGATCAGCCGGAAGGATTTTTCCTTTATCGGCGGCATGCTGATGGCGGGGATCCTGGTGGCCTTTCTGGCCGCTCTTGTCACGCTGATATGGCCCATGCCGGCCCTCAGTCTGGCCATATCCGCGATGTTTATCCTGCTGATGTCAGGATTGATCCTGTTCCAGACCAGCCAGATCATTCATGGCGGGGAGACCAATTACATCTCTGCAACCGTCACGCTCTACGTGGCCATCTACAACCTGTTTCTCAGCCTGTTGCATGTTCTGAGCATCTTCAGCAACGACGACTAGCCGTTCCGGTCTTTCACCCAGGAGTTGCTGGCGTGATGCCCTGTCCGGAAACAGCCAGCGCGTTGTGCGGGGAATCCCGTCGTCGGGTCGCAGGTTGCCCCTGGATCATCCATGGTGCGGGAAACCTGCCGGTTCATGACGGATCCCCGTGATCTCCCTGTTCCGGTACGGACAATGAAGGCCATGATACTCGCAGCGGGGCGGGGAACCCGTCTGCAACCGCTGACTTACGAATTGCCGAAACCGATGTTCCCGGTTCTGGGGAAACCGGTCATGGAATATCTGGTCGAATTGCTTGCAGGTCACGAATTCAGGGAGGTCATGGTTAACGTAAGTCATCTTCCGGAGCACATAGAGAATTATTTTCGGGACGGCCGGCGCTGGGGAGTGAGCATCGGTTATTCGTTTGAAGGGCGTGTCGAAGACGGGGAACTGATTGGTGAATCGCTTGGTTCGGCAGGTGGGATCAAGCAGATCCAGGAGTTCGGCAGATTCTTCGACGACACGTTTCTGGTAGTTTGCGGTGATGCCATCATCGACCTTGACCTGACAGCCGCCCTGAGGAAGCACTGGCAGTCCGGGGCCAGGGCCAGTATCGTGGTGAAGGAAGTTCACAAGGAGAAACTGTCCAACTACGGGGTGGTCGTGTCCGATGAGAATGGGCGCGTTACCTCCTTTCAGGAGAAGCCCTCAATTGAGGAGGCGCACTCGAACCTCGTGAACACGGGAATCTACATTTTCGAGCCCGAGATCATTGAGCTGATTCCCTCCGGGACCGAGTACGATATAGGCAGCCAGCTTTTGCCAGATGTGCTTGAGCGGGGTATTCCCTTCGGGTCGATTGAACTGCCCTTTCGCTGGCTGGACATAGGCAGGTTGAGTGATTACTGGCTGATCAACCAGTTGCTGATGCGCGGATCGATCCGCGGCATGAACATGCCCGGCAGGGAAGTCATGCCCCAGGTCTGGGTGGGCCTGAATGTCAGTATTGACTGGGAAGACGTGCTGGTTGAAGGCCCTGTCTACATCGGGGCGAACTCGACGGTCGAGGCGGGTTGCGAGATTCATGGTCCCACCTGGATATCCCATGGCTGTCACCTGCAGGGTGGGGCAAAGGTGAGCAGGAGCCTGCTGTTTGAGCATACGCTGATGCGCAAGCAGGCCGTGGTGAACGAGGCGGTCGTGTTTGGTCGGCACTGTGTCGACAAGGAAGGCGAACCGGTCGTGCACCACGAGCCTGGCCTTGACTGGGTCGGGGATGCCAGGGACAAGACGGTCGTCACCATGCGGCTGACCGGATAGGCGTGGACTTGCCGGGCGTTTGCTATATAATCTGCTGCCTGATTTTCAGAACCGTTGCCAGAATGCCGTTTTACGAATATCAATGTACGCAATGCGGCCACCGGCTGGAAATCTTGCAGAAGATTTCAGAACCGCCCGTGGTTGATTGCCCAAGCTGTCACAGTGCCGCATTGAAGAAGTTGATATCCGCTCCAGCCTTCCACCTGAAAGGCAATGGTTGGTATGTAACCGATTTCAAGAATAATGACAAGCAGAAAGAGGGGTCGGAAAAACAGTCAGCAACTGGTCCGGAGACGAAAACCGGTTCCAGCAGTGCACCGAAGCCTGAATCGGGAACGTCGAGCGCATCATCCGACAGTCCAGCCTCTTCGGCGACTGCCTGATCCCCTGCAGACGGCCGGCCTGCACCGATATAATCTCCCGTTACTCCATGAGAACCCATCTATGCGGTCTGCTTGATGAGCAACATGTCGGACAACAGGTATCCCTGGCCGGCTGGGTGCTTAGCCGAAGAGACCATGGCGGTGTGGGTTTCATTGATCTGCGTGACCGGTCGGGACATGTTCAGGTTGTTGTGGACCCGGATCGTCCCGAGTCATTCGCGGTTGCCGATACGCTGCGTCACGAGTACGTGATCCGGGTTTCGGGGTCGGTGAGGGCCCGGCCGGAAGGTACAGCCAACGCTGAACTGAAAACCGGTCAGATCGAGGTGCTGGCGGAGTCAATCGAACTCCTGAATCGGTCTGAGGCACTGCCGTTCCAGATGGATGACAGCGAAATCGGGGAGGCGACCCGTCTGAAATACCGTTATCTGGATCTGAGACGACCCCGGATGCAGCAAACGATCAGGATGCGCCACAGGATCATCGCGACATTGCGCCGGTTTCTGGAGGAGAGGGATTTTGTTGAAGTGGAGACCCCGGTCCTGACGCGTTCCACGCCCGAAGGGGCCAGGGATTACCTGGTGCCCAGCAGAACGCATCCGGGAGAGTTTTTTGCCCTGCCCCAGTCTCCCCAGCTGTTCAAGCAGTTGCTGATGGTGTCCGGGTTCGAACGGTATTTCCAGATTGCCCGGTGTTTCCGCGATGAAGATCTCAGGGCGGATCGCCAGCCTGAATTCACCCAGCTGGACATGGAGGTGTCGTTTATGGAGGAGAACGAATTCATGTTGCTGGCAGAGGGGCTGATCCGCGACTGTTTCAGGAAAATACTGGATGTGGACCTGCCCGACCCATTCCCCAGGCTGAGCTATTCCGAGGCCATGGCCCTCTACGGTACCGACAGACCGGACCTGCGCATCGACCTGGAACTCGTCGAACTCACCGAACTGATGAAAGATACTGGTTTCAAGGTGTTTTCGGGACCTGCGAACGATCCGTCGGGACGTGTCGCCGCCCTGTGCATACCTGGAGGCAACATGATGTCCCGGGCACAGATAGACCAGTATACGGAATTTGTGAAGCAGTACGGCGCCAGCGGCTTGGCCTATATCAAGATAAACGATGCGCCAGGCGAAAGGGCAGGATTGCAATCGCCCATTCTGAAGTTTCTGTCTGATGCAACTCTGGAGCAGGTTATCGACCGTACTTGTGCACGGAAGGGGGATCTTGTCTGCTTCGGAGCCGGAAAGGCTTCGGTCGTCAATGCTTCCCTCGGTGCCCTGAGGCAGCGTGTCGGCCAGGACCTGGAAATGCTTGAGCCAGGCTGGAGGCCGCTTTGGGTCGTCGATTTTCCGCTCGTGGAATGGGACGAGACAATGCGGCGATGGCAATCGTTGCACCATCCCTTCACTGCCCCCAGGCCCGAGCATCTTGGCATGCTGGACAATGACCCGGGGCAGGTTCGGTCCCAGGCCTATGATCTGGTGCTGAACGGTGTTGAACTCGGTGGCGGTTCGGTCCGCATTCACGAGTCAGCCCTGCAGCAGCGGATTTTCAATATGCTCGACATTGATGATCTGGAGGCAAGGGAAAAGTTCGGTTTTCTGCTTGAAGGACTCAAGTTCGGTGCACCACCTCATGGCGGAATTGCCTTTGGCATTGATCGGCTGGTTGCCATGATCTGTGAGTTGGAGTCTATCCGTGATGTCATCGCCTTCCCAAAAACCCAGAAGGCGTTCTGCATGCTGACCGAGGCCCCCAATCGGATAGGCCCTGGTCAGTTGCGCGATCTGGGTCTTCGTCTGGAGAATCCGACCGGAACGGGCACTGCAACGTAAGCCGTGTTGCCCGCAGTACGTTGACAGAGGGTTGCTCGATAGAGAAAACCGCGCCCAGGTGGTATGATCCTGTCAAAGAGCGTCAAACCGGATCCGTCAAGGCAGGGCCGAACAGCCTGCGGAGTATGGATTGGTTCAGTATTCGGAAAAGCAAATGGCGGGTCACAGCAAGTGGGCTAACATCAAGTTCAGAAAAGCCGCACAGGATTCCAGGCGCGGCAAGGCCTTTACCAGGCTGATCAAGGAGATTACCGTGTCGGCACGGGTTGCCGGCGCCAACCCCGCCGCAAACCCGCGACTGAGAAGTGCCGTTGACAAGGCGCTTGCAGCGAACATGACCCGCGATGCCATCAACCGGGCCATAAGCCGGGGGGCCGGATTGCAGGATGGCGACGATATCATGGAGATTCGTTACGAAGGCTATGGACCAAACGGGGTTGCAGTCCTGGTGGAATGCGCGACGGACAACCGGAACCGGACGGTCAGCGAGGTCAGGCACGCCTTTTCGAAACATGGCGGTAATCTGGGCACGGATGGATCCGTGTCCTACCTGTTTGATCGTATCGGCACGATAGTGTTTTCCAGTGGCCAGGACGAGGATCAGATACTGGAGGCTGCCCTGGAAGCCGGGGCCAGCGATGTTGAAAGCGGGGAGGGGATGGTCGAGGTTACGACCTCACCCGAGGATTTTCATCGTGTCCATCAGGCAATACAGGAGACGGGACTTGAGGCGGACATGTGTGAGCTGATACACAGACCCCTGGTAGAGGTGGGCGTGGCCGGGGAAGCGGCGCAAAAAGTCATGAAACTGATTGAGGAGCTGGAAGATCTGGATGATGTGCAGGATGTGTTTTCCAACGCCAGCTTCGACGGACCAGCCGATGCGCGTGCTCGGGATTGATCCGGGTTCCCGGTATACCGGGTTGGGCATCGTGGAGTCGACCACCGATGAGATAGTACCGGTATTCAGTGACTGCATCAGAACCGGCAGCAGGCCGATGTTCGAAAGGCTGGGGGAAATCTATCGACAGGTCGGACAGACGATAACCCGGTATCAGCCCGATGTGGTTGCCGTGGAGCAGGTATTTTTTTCTGTCAATCCCCGCTCGGCGCTGGTTCTCGGACAGGCGCGCGGCAGTGCGATCTGTTCCGCCGTGTCCCAGGAAAGGCAGGTCGTGGAGTATACTGCCCTGCAGATCAAGCGCGCAGTAGTTGGAAACGGGAATGCGAAGAAGGAGCAGGTCCAGCATATGGTTCGCGTGTTGCTTGGACTGACCCATACACCCGGAACCGATGAATCGGATGCACTGGCCTGTGCGATCTGCCATATCCATACAGCCCAGATTGAACACAAGCTGAAACTCGCATGAACACGATTTGTCCGGAAACTCCGGTCCTGATGCGATGATCGGATTTCTGAATGGTCTGCTCCTGCAGAAGCATCCACCGTTCGTGCTTTTGGACGTGAATGGAGTGGGGTATGAAATGGAGGCCCCGATGTCGACGATTTACGAGTTGCCGGCGGAGAACCAGCCCGTATTCCTTTACATCCATATGGTGGTCAGGGAAGATTCCCAGTTGCTCTACGGCTTTTCGGATCAGGAGCAGCGTGATCTGTTCCGCATGCTCCTGAGGATCAATGGGGTGGGTCCGCGGGTTGGCCTTGCCATCATGTCGACCTTGAACGCGGGCGAGTTCGCCTCCTGCGTGCTGAACAACGATGTGGCTGCCCTGACCAGGGTTCCGGGTATCGGCAGGAAAACTGCGGGCCGCATGATTCTCGACATGAAGGACCGTATTGATGACAGCTTCCTGATCCAGGGTGGAGCGAGCAGTACCCGCGCTGGTGAGGCTGGGCAACTCATCCAGGATTCAATCGGGGCGCTGGTTGCGCTGGGATACCGTGCCAAGGATGCGGGCGCGGCAATTGAGGCGGTGCGTGAGCAGGGCATGGACCGTGACGAGTTGATCCGCAATGCCCTGCGGCGCCTGAGCGGGTATCAGTCTTGAATCCACTTCTGTCCGCTGAAAGGGAGGGTGACGATGCCCGGGACATGATGTTCGAGAGCAGCCTGCGGCCCACCTCTCTCGGGGAGTTTGTCGGGCAGCCGAAAACGCGTGAACAACTCGGCATCTTTATTGAGGCAGCAAGGCAGAGGAACGAGGTTCTGGATCATGTGCTGGTGTTTGGTCCTCCAGGGCTGGGCAAAACGACCCTCGCGAATATCGTTGCACATGAGATGCATGCAAAATTACGGCAGACTTCCGGGCCGGTTCTGGAGAAGGCGGGGGACCTGGCGGCAATCCTGACCAATCTGGAAGCTGGCGATGTGCTGTTTATTGATGAAATCCATCGTCTGAATCCCTCTATCGAGGAGATCCTGTATCCGGCGCTCGAGGACTTTCATCTGGACATCATGATAGGAGAAGGACCTGCGGCCCGGTCAATCAAGCTCAATCTGCCGCCGTTTACATTGGTAGGCGCTACAACCCGGGCAGGCTTGCTGACTTCACCACTGCGGGATCGGTTCGGAATTGTCCAGAGGCTGCTGTTTTACTCAGTGGAAGAATTGACCCAGATTGTGAAACGCTCTTCGGGGCTGCTTGGCATCGAGCATGACGAGGAGGGGGTCACGGTTGTTGCGAGCAGGTCAAGGGGTACTCCAAGAATCGCGAACCGCCTTTTGAGGCGGGTAAGGGACTATACCCAGGTCAAGGGGAGCGGGCGTTTGACCGGAGAGATGGCCAATGCCGCGCTGGACATGCTTGAAGTGGATGGACATGGCCTGGATCAACTTGACCGGAACTATCTGTTCGCAATCATGCAGAAGTTTGATGGTGGACCAGTGGGAATTGACAGTATCTCTGCTGCGATCGGCGAAGAGAGGGGCACTATCGAGGATATTGTCGAACCGTTTCTCATCCAGCAGGGTTACCTGATGAGAACACCAAGGGGCAGGATAGCTACCCGGTCTGCGTGGATCCATCTTGGGCTGGAGATTCCGAAACATCTCGTCCATGGACAGGAGGATCTTTTTTCTGATCAGCTCGGTTCCTCCAAGAGCTAGCGACTTCAAGCGCATTGTTCGTGATTCGCACCCAAATGCAGGACAATCTTTCCAGGAAGACTGCGAGACTCCATGAGAACGGCTGCTTTTCCATTACAGTCACCATCAACTACGAGGATACGGATGCCGGAGGGGTCGTATATTACAGCAACTATCTGGGGTACATGGAAAGGGCGCGTAATGCCTGTCTGAGAAGTCTCGGTTTTCCACCTGGCGCCCTCAAGGAAGAGCGTGGATTGCTTTTTGTGGTCAGGGATGTTGTATTGGAGTATTTTTCTCCAGCCAGGCTGGACGATGAGATAGAAGTCACGCTCAGGATCAGGAAGCTCGCTGGGGCCAGCATGGTTTTTGAGCACGAGGTGACCAGGGGCGGGAACTGTCTTGTGCGGGGAGTTGTGGGCTTGGCGGTGATAAACGACCGTACGTTCAAGCCATGCCGTATCCCCGGATGGCTCCGGGCAGCGCTTGAGACCTGTTGCGCCGGAGGGCGAGCAGGTGATTGAATGAGCCAATGCCCTTCATGAACATTTCCCGCACCGAATAACTTTACCGGAAGATATTCCCATGCCAATTGAAGCATCCACCCTGACGGACCATTCAATCCTGGAGCTGATTCTCAACGCAAGCCTGCCGGTCCAGCTGGTAATGCTGATCTTGCTTGTTGCGTCGGTCATGTCCTGGTACATGATTGACCGAAGGCGTACGAGTTACAAGAAATGGAATCGGATTGCAGATGAATTTGAGCAACAGTTCTGGTCCGGAGAGTCAATGCGAAAGATTTATCGCCAGTGGCATTCAAACCATGAACCAGAGGGTATGGCCCATATATTTGCTTCCGGATTCAATGAACTGGACAGACTGGCTCAAAAGCCTGACTTCGACCGGTCCAGGATGGTGGAAGATGTTCATCGGTCCATGCGCGTAGCACTTAGCCGGGAAGTGGCGAATCTGGAACTTCACCTTTCATTCCTTGCCACAGTCGGTTCGACAAGTCCCTATGTGGGCTTGTTCGGGACGGTGTGGGGTATCATGAACTCCTTTCAATCCATAAGTGGCATGCGGCAAGTTACGATCGCAACGGTAGCTCCGGGCATTGCCGAGGCGCTGATTGCAACAGCCATGGGTTTGTTTGCGGCCATTCCAGCAGTGATCGCTTATAACAGGTTTGCCAATTCGGCCGAGCGTTTGAATAACCGGTACGAGGTCTTCATAGAAGAATTCCTGAGCCTGATCAGTCATCACCGAAGTACGGGACAGGGAAAGTCGTAATGCTTTCTTCGCACCAGAAACGTAAAAAGCGAATGATCAGCGAGATCAACGTTGTACCCTACATTGATGTCATGCTCGTCCTGCTTATCATTTTCATGGTTACAGCTCCCTTGCTTACAACGGGTGTGGAGGTTGACCTGCCAAGTTCTTCTGCAGATCACGGTCTTGACCCGGGGCAGGAGCCCTTTATCGTGACCGTAGATTCGGATGGCAGGCTCTATCTCAATTCGGAAAGAGAGGAAGTTGCGTCAGGTCGAGAGGTCGAGATCAAGGCAAGGACAGTCTTGCGCAAGAATCCCAATACGCCGTTCTTGGTAAAAGGCGACGGTGCGGCGCAGTATTATCAGGTTGTGAAAGCCATGGCCTTGTTACAGCAGGCAGGAGTTGAGTCTGTAGGGTTGATTACAGATCCGCCTGAGCAAGAAGTGCGGAATGAAGGATAAATTAAGGCAAACAGTATCCTTTACAAGGTCTGTACTATTTACAATCTTGGTGCATAGTGTTCTGACAGCTCTTCTGCTGTCAGGATTGTGGTGGCCTGATTTCGATGTGGTCGCAAAACGCGGAGAGACCAAACCGATGCAGGCGGTTGTAGTTGATGTGCGGATAGAAAGTAAACAACCAGAGGAGATCAACGAAGAAGAGCAGAAAGAAGCCGAGCGCAAGCACAGGGAAGAGGAAGCCGAACGCAGGCGCAGGGAGGAGGCCGAACGCAA
>JAJDVC010000048.1 GCA_022826305.1 Gammaproteobacteria bacterium
CGATAATGGTGCTGATCGGCCTGACTGCACTGATTCCGGGTTATGAGGGACTGGTCAGTGCAGAGCAGTTGTTCAGCGGATACTCAAGCAATGCCGTGATGTCGATCATCGCGGTAATGATCATCGGTTCGGGGCTTGATCGCACCGGGGTCATGGGCAGGCTTGCCGGAAAGATCCTGCAGATGGGCGGCAGAACGGAGAGTCGGATCATTACGATAATCTCCGGCGTGGTAGGACTGATTTCAAGCTTTTTGCAGAACATCGGCGCGGCAGCGCTGTTCATGCCGGTTGTGAATCGTATTGCTCGCCGGGGTAACCTGCCCATATCCCGCCTGCTGATGCCTATGGGTTTCTGCGCCATTTTGGGCGGCACGATCACCATGGTGGGATCCAGTCCGCTCATCCTGCTCAATGATCTGATCATCAATGCCAACGAGGCCGTTCCTGGCCGCACGCCGATGGAGACCTTCGGCCTGTTCTCGGTTACGCCAGTAGGACTTTCCCTGCTGGTAATGGGCATCGTGTATTTCGTCTTCCTCGGCAGGTTTGTATTGCCCGTGATCAAGGACAAGCCGGGAGAGTCGGGTAACATGCTGAAATACTTTCGGGAGGTTTACGGCATAGACGGGGAAGTGTACGAATGCGTCGTGACACGGGATAGCCCGCTGATTGCCCGAACACTCTCCGAAATTGATGCTGCCGGCCGGGCCGGGTGGATCATTGCCATCCGTAACGGCAATGACCTCATTGTTGCCCCCCGCGGCGATACCGACTTCTGGATCGGGAGTGAGCTGGCGATCATGGGGCGCAAGACGGCAGTGTACGAGTTTGCCAGGGAATATGCCCTGACGGTGAAGAATGAACTGGAGGTTTTTTCGGATGTGCTGAGCCCCAGCAGTGCCGGAATTGCTGAAGCGGTCATTCCTCCCCAGTCCTCGATGATTGGAAAATCGATTCGGGAAATCGGCATCAGGAGACTGTATGACACGACGGTCCTGGCAGTCTTTCGGGTGGACGACGTCATTGATACTGATATTGCCGATCTGGTACTGAAGTCGGGGGATACCCTCGTCATGCATGTCAGATGGGACAATCTCGGCACCATGGCAGATGCAAGAAACGATTTTGTGGTGGTTACCGACTTTCCGCGGGAGGATGAACGGCCGGAAAAGATCAAGTATGCGGCAGGATTCTTCCTGCTTACCCTGTTTCTGGTTCTGTTCTCCGATATCAGGTTGTCGACGGCATTGATGACGGGAGCCGTCGGCATGATACTGTCCGGAGTGATCAAGATAGAGGAAGCCTACAATGCGATAGGCTGGCAGTCGGTTTTTCTGCTTGCCAGTCTCATTCCCCTGGGAATTGCGGTGGAGAACAGTGGCGCCGCCGCCTGGCTGGCTCAGGAGGTCCTGTTCTACCTGGGTGATGTTCCGGTCTGGGTCCTGCAGACCATTCTGGCAGCCATGGCGACTGTGTTCACGCTGGTGATGTCCAATGTCGGCGCCACCGTTCTGCTGGTTCCGCTGGCGATCAACATTGCTGTCGGCATCGGCGCAAACCCTGCCATGTTCGCCTTGACGGTTGCCTTGGCCACTTCGAATTCCTTTCTGATTCCCACCCATCAGGTCAATGCACTGATCATGGGGCCGGGCGGGTACCGGGTTTCCGATTTCATGAAGGCGGGAAGCATCATGACGCTCATGTTCATAGCCGTCGTGGTGCTAATGCTCAATCTGCTGTACAGCTAGAACCTGTTGTTGACTGCGACATCAGGCAACCGGGCCATCCACTGTCACGTTCAATTGCCTCGCCCAGTGCCGGGGGCCGGTGCGGTGTACGGAATTTCCCTGACTGTCGACAGCTACCGTGACCGGCATTTCCTCCACTTCAAACTCGTAGATTGCCTCCATGCCCAGGTCCCTGAATGCAACAACCCTGGCGGACCTGATTGCGCGTGAAACAAGATAGGCCGCCCCACCCACAGCAATGAGGTAGACGGATTTGTGACGACGTATTTTCTCGATGGTATCGGCCCCACGTTCCGCTTTTCCGATCATGCCCAGTATGCCGACCTTTTCAAGCATGAGATCGGTAAAGCTGTCCATGCGGGTAGCGGTAGTGGGTCCTGCCGGACCGACAGCCTCTCCTGCTATGGCATCCACCGGTCCGACGTAATAGATGAAACGCCCGCTGAAATCGACGCCGCCCGGCAACGGCCTGCCCTGTGCATGATATTCGGCAATCCGCTTGTGGGCAGCGTCCCTGCCGGTCAGTATCCTGCCTGACAGCAGGAGCGTCTGGCCGGGTTTCCAGGTCATGATCTCCTCGCGGGTTATGTTTTCCAGATTGACGTCTATCGTTTCCTCGTCACGGGGCAGGGTTATCCGGGGCCAGTCATCCAGTTTTGGCGGTTCCAGGTGGGCCGGGCCCGAACCGTCCAGGGTGAAGTGGACATGACGGGTAGCTGCGCAGTTTGGAATCATGGCCACCGGCAGTGAAGCCGCATGTGTGGGATACTCGTTGACCTTGACGTCAAGGACTGTCGTCACCCCTCCCAGGCCCTGGGCACCTATGCCCAGCCTGTTGACTTTCTCGTACAGTTCAATGCGCAGTGCCTCAAGTGGTGTACGGGGCCCTTGCCTGACAAGTTCCTGGATATCGATACGCTCCATCAGGGATTGCTTTGCAAGCACCATGGCCTTTTCCGAACTGCCGCCCACGCCTATGCCCAGAATGCCCGGTGGACACCACCCTGCGCCCATTTTCGGAACGGTTTCAAGCACCCAATCCACAATGCTGTCTCCGGGATTCAGCATTGCGAACCTGCTCTTGTTTTCTGAGCCGCCGCCTTTGGCCGAGATCAGGATATCCACCTTGTCTCCTTCGACCATTTCGATGTGAATGACTGCCGGTGTATTGTCCTGGGTGTTTTTCCGCCCTCCGAACGGTGGTGAAACGATTGATGCGCGCAAGGGATTTCCGGAATCCAGATAGGCGCGTCGTACACCTTCATTGATCAGGGCGTCCAGGGCCCGTTCGCTTTCCCACCTCACCTGCATCCCGATTCTCACAAACACCACCACAATCCCCGTATCCTGGCAGATGGGGCGCCTTCCTTCGGCCGCCATTCGGGAATTGATCAGGATTTGTGCGATGGCCTGCTTCGCACTGTCGGATTGTTCCTTGAGCCACGCCTGATGCATGGCGCGGACAAAATCGGGAGAGTGGTAGCAGGAGATATATTGCAGCGAATCGGCGATGCTGTCGACAAGGTCGACTTCCTTGATAATAGTCATCAGGATAATGGGGAAATGTCGGAATCAGGGTTATATCCTGTATCAGACAAGCAGGTCAATGGCATGCAGTACGGCGTCATGAGGCATGCCGACTGATGCGCCATCGTCATGAGCTTCCGTAATCCCGAAGACCCAAAATGGTCACAAAACGGCAGGACGGTGAGCTAGAATATCCTGCAGATTCCGTTTGACTCTCCCGGCGCGTTTGACACGTGAGCAAATCTGGTTTTACCAACGTGATGGCTGTCCTGTTTGCGGTGTGTGCGTTGCACATCGGCGGCGAGGCCAGGGCCCATCACTATCTTGAAGATCATGAACTGGACTGCAGCAAGGATTTCCCTTGCCCTGAAGCATTGAGAGGGCGGGTCAATTTCTGGGTCCATGTTTTCAGCAAATGGGGGAAAGGGCAGGCCATACTGCATGATCCCGATGTGCCGGAGCGGGTGTATTCGGTAATCGATACCGGAGAAGGCTGCAGCCGGCGGGCCAGGAAAAGGCTTGACAAGGAACGCAAGCGCATAAGGACTGTCCTGTACAACGCGGCACTCAAGCTGGAGGCGGGAGAGCCGCTTTCAGGGCAGGACAAGCACCTTGCTGCCATCTTTCCAGGCGCGAAACCGGGAGACCTGCGGCGCGCATCGGAAAACATCCGTTGCCAGAGCGGCGTGAGGGAAAGCTACATAGCGGGTCTGGAAAGGTTTCACCAGTACGAATACATGGTGGATCAGATTCTCGCGCAATATCCCTTGTCACCGGATATCCGGTATCTGCCGTTTGTCGAATCCTCCTACAATCCCAAGGCGTATTCAAAGGCGGGGGCGGCAGGGATGTGGCAGATCATGCCAAGGACTGCCCGGGTGCTGGGTCTGGAACTCAATGCAGCCGTGGATGAACGGCTGGAGCCTGAAGCGGCTACCCATGCTGCAGCGCGTTATCTGACGGATGCGAGAAGGCAGTTGACCTCGCTGGCGCGAAAGATCGATCCGTCCATCTCGGAAGAAGAGATCAACCCGTTTGTCATTACATCCTACAACTACGGGGTCAACGGCATGAAGCGGGCGATCAGGCAGATAAGACCCGACTACCTTGCCGTGCTCAATCAGTATCGCTCCCCGGCCTTTCAGGTAGCCGTGAAAAACTTCTACTCGAGTTTTCTCGCTGCGCGGCATGTGGCGCTGAATACAGAGTACTTCTTCGAGAAGATTACCCCTCGGACAGCGCCCAATTACACGACTGTGGTCTTGCAGGACAATACGTCGGTAGATCGTGTGAAGCAGGTCTTCGGCGTATCCGAACGGGAACTCAGGCCCATCAATCTTGGACTGACCCGGTTTATCTGGAACGGCTGGAGACTGATACCGGCTGGCTATCAGTTGAAACTCCCGCCTCGGGATGAGGGTTATGAATCGGAGATCAGGAAGCTCATGGCACTGACTCCCGAGACTGTCGCTCCGGGATCGCAAAACTACATTGTCAGGAAAGGTGACACGGCCTGCGGGATTGCCAGGGCCTTGCGCGTGAATTGCAGGGAACTGATTTCCATGAATCGCCTGGGGAAGCGCGCACTGATCCGGGTTGGTCAGAAGCTCGATATCCCGAAACGTCTGGTCGTGACGAAAGAAGCACGGGACCACGGCACCGGGAAGGTGGCCATCGTGCCTGAAACCTCCCCAGTGACACCGTTTGCGTACACGGTGAGAAGAGGTGATACGGCCTGCGCCATAGCCAGACATCACAAGGTCAGTTGTCGTGAACTTATCCGGATCAACAATCTGGGCCGCAAGGCCGTGATACGGGTTGGGCAACGGCTGGAGATTCCGGGTTATCGCAAGCGGGAGGGAACCGTGGCGAGACTGGATGAGAACAACCAGTATCTGGTTGTCCGGGGTGACACGGCGTGCGCCATAGCCAAGCGTTTCAATGTGTCCTGCAAGGCTCTCGTCCGGTTGAACAAGCTGGATCGCAAGGGCATCATTCATCCGGGCCAGAGGCTGAAGGTTCCGGGATACGATATTCCCGATACCAGCGAGACAGCCGAACAACTGGCGCAGATCGACAAGGTGATTGCCAGCACCCAGTCTGACAAGAGTGCGCCGGAAACAGAGTCCGGGAATCCGGAACTGACCAATCTGCTGGATACCCTGCCTGATCTGTCGGTGATGATTGCGGAGGGCGGGACAGGACCGGTTTATCGTATAAGGGTGGAGTCGGACGAGACGTTGGGGCATTATGCGGACTGGCTGGGCATAGGTTCTGCAAAGCCGCTCAGGACACTCAATCAGATTTCATCCGGCTACAACATGCATGTCGGACAAGTGGTCAGGATTCCGTTTGCATCGGCCTCGGAGGTTGACCGGTTTGAGCGCAAGCGTTCCGAGTTCCATCAGGTGCTTAACGAGGAACTCAAGGAACACTACGATCTGACCGGGATTTATTCGCACACCGTCAGGCGGGGAGAGACCGTCTGGTCAATGTCGCAGCAGGCCGGTTTCCCGATCTGGCTTTTTTACAAGCTCAACCCGGAACTGAAGTCCGGCAAACTGGCCCGTGGCATGAGGGTGTTGCTTCCCAGGCTGCAGAAAAAGGGGTGAAGCGCCTGCCCCGGAAATCAGGTAGAATGCCTGTGACGTGACCTTCGTCGTGCCACTCCCGGCATCGTGGCCGGATTGCGGGGGTCTTCGCAAAGGTTCGGATATCAGGTATTGGTGAACGGGTTCTATCAGAGGCTTGCCACAAGTTGGGAAATTCGTCAGTCCCTGTTGTGCGTGGGGCTGGATCCGGATCCGGACAAGCTGCCGTCACGGATAATCGGGCACAGGTTTCCTCTTCTGGAGTTCAATCGACAGATCATTGATGCAACAGGTGACTATGCCTGTGCATTCAAGCTGCAGATTGCGTATTATTCCGCTGTTGGAGCGGAACGTCAGCTGGAACAGACCATTGCATATGCCCGGGACGCTTTTCCGGACATGCCCGTGATTCTGGATGCGAAACGCGGGGACATCGGGTCAACGGCGCGCATGTATGCGAGAGAGGCGTTCGAACGGTATGGAGCGGATGCCGTGACGGTGAATCCGTACATGGGATTCGATACGGTTACCCCGTTTACCGACTATGGCGATCGCGGGGTGATCCTGATCTGTCGGACTTCCAATCCTGGCAGCGGGGACTTGCAGGAGTTGAAATCCGGCGACTGTCCGGTCTACCAGCATATTGCAAGGCGGGCAGTACGGGATTGGAATGGAAACCGGAATCTTGCCCTGGTGGTCGGTGCGCTGTATCCCGATGCCCTGTCACGGGTGCGTGGGATCGTGGGAGATATGCCGTTGCTTGTGCCGGGCATTGGCGCTCAGGGCGGAGATCTTGATGCCGTTCTGGAGTGCGGACTGGACAGTCGGGGGGTCGGGCTGATGATTAATGTTTCAAGGGATATCCTGTATGCTGGTACGCAGGATGACTTTGCCAGATCAGCTTCCTTGAAGGCCGAGTCCTATCGTGATCGAATTAATGCTGCAAGAGCGCAGACAAGCCTGACATCGGTTTCCTGACAGGACCGCAAGGCAAAATCGATCCAGGTTCTTATCCGGTGGAAAGATCATGCGGATTCATGCAGCAAACCGATGCAGGCGTGGTTCTGACACATGCACCGGGATTCGGCTGGGTGCATCACATGCCCGGGCACCGACTTTCAGCATGCCTTCACACGGGCGATGTCTTGCCGGGATTGCGGGATGAGGCTGATGGCCGTTCAGGATGAGGCACCGAAAATTCGCGTTGCGTTGTTTGCGACCTGCCTGGCGGACCTCATCCGCCCCCAGGTAGCACTGGCCGCCGCCAGGCTCGTCGAGGAATGCGGCATGGAGGTGCATGTCCCGCCCCAGAGTTGCTGCGGCCAGCCGGCTTACAACAGCGGGGAGCAGGACAAGACCCGGACACTTGCCGAGGTGTTTGTCCGGCAGTTTGAAGGATATGACTATGTTGTTGCGCCATCGGGATCCTGTGCGGCAATGGTAAGCGTGCATTATCCCCGGTTGTTTGAAAGGGACGGAGAGTCGTACCGGCGCTGCCTGGAGATAGGCAAGAGAACGTGGGAACTGTCCCGATTCCTCGTTGAGGTCGCCCGACTCTCACCCGGCACTTCTGCAGATAACCGTTTCGAGGGGCTCACCATTGCCTATCATGACTCCTGCTCGGGATTGCGCGAGCTTGGTGTGCGTGATCAGCCCCGCAAACTGCTCTCTGAGCGATGCGGGATTGAGATCCGGGAACTCGGAAACGCTGAGGTCTGTTGTGGTTTCGGTGGCACTTTTTGCGTCAAGTACCCGGAAATATCCACCCGAATGGTTGACAACAAGCTGGATGGCCTTGATGAATCCGGTACGGATCTGTTGCTGGGAGGTGATCTGGGATGTCTGTTGAATATTGCCGGAAGGCTTCGACGAAAGGACAGCAGGATTCGTGTATATCACTATGCGGAATTACTGCTCAATTCTGATCCGGGCGCCGGCATCGGAGATTCCGGAGGCGATTGATCGTGAGAATCAGGACACACGATTTCCGTTCCGCTTCCAGGGCGGCATTGCTCGACAGCGATCTTCGCTCTGCCATGGAAAGGGCGGAAGGCGGATTTGTCGATACGCGAAAATCCGCCGTGGAATCCCTGGAGAATTTCGAGGAATTCCGGGAATATGCAAGACAGGTCAAGAATCATGTCCTGCAACACCTTGACTCCTACCTGTGTCGGTTTGAATCGGGGGTGGTCGAGAGCGGAGGGGTCGTTCACTGGGCCAGGAACGGGTCTGAGGCAAACCGGATTGTGCTTGATATCTGCAAGCGAGCGAAGGCCCGCAAGATCATCAAGGGGAAATCGATGGTTTCGGAGGAAACCGGCACAAACGAGGCGCTTGAAGCGGCTGGTCATGAAGTGGTGGAAACCGATCTGGGCGAATACATCATTCAACTTGCCGGAGAAACCCCCAGCCACATCATTGCCCCGGCGGTTCACAAGTCCAGACAGGCCGTGACAGATCTGTTTTACCGGTTTCACAAGGACCAGGGCCTGCCGAAGGTGTCGGGACACCAGGAAATCGTAAACCAGGCCAGGCAGGTGCTGCGCGACCATTTCTGTACCGCCGATGTGGGTATCACGGGTGGAAATTTTCTCGTTGCGGATACGGGGTCGGTAGCTATTGTCACCAATGAAGGTAATGGGGATCTGACCGCCACCCTGCCGGCAGTGCATGTCGTCATGACCAGCATCGAGAAGGTTGTTCCTGACATGGAAGCCCTGGGCGGCTTGCTCAGGTTGCTGGGAAGAAGCGCAACGGGACAGGCCATGAGCGTGTATACGACCCTGTTCAACGGGCCAGGAAGACATGATGACCCGGATGGGCCGCAGGAATTCCATGTCGTGCTTGTGGACAACGGCCGAAGCGGGGTGCTCGGCGGGGAGTTCCAGGATATCCTGCGTTGCATCAAGTGCGGCGCCTGCATGAACCATTGCCCGGTTTATACCAGTATCGGAGGCCACGCCTACGGCTGGGTCTATCCTGGTCCCATGGGGTCGGTTCTCACTCCCCTGCTGGCAGGGCGGCGCAATGCCTCGGATCTGCCTCATGCCTGCTCCCTGAATGGCCGATGTGCAACGGTCTGTCCGGTCAAGATCCCCCTGCCGGAATTATTGCGCGCACATCGCAGGGGGCTGATTGTGACGGGTGATGCCGGCACGATGCAGAAGCTTGTCATGGGTGTGTGGTTTCAGGTCGCCAGGCGCTGCAGCATGTATCGATTGCTGACCCGGATAGCCGTCCGGCTTCTGGGCATGATGGCAACCTGTTTCCCCGGCAGTTCCCGGGGCAGCATAAGGGTATTGCCCCTGATGTCCGGATGGACGGATACCCGGGATTTTCCGAGGCCGGGGCAGAGCACGTTTCAGTCCTTGTGGAAACAGCGCAGGGAACGGCATTGAGCGCCAGAGAGGATATCCTGAACCGTATCAGGAAGTCGACGGTTCCACTGGAGGAAGGAGCGGCGCCATTACCCGTGCCGACACCGGTCCTTGATTTCCCGGATTCCGTATCAGGGTCCGAGTTGTTTGCACAGATGCTCGATCGGGTGCATGGTACGGTTGCACATGTGATGGGCTGGGACGGGATTCCTGACGAGGTTGCCCGCTATCTGGCATCATGCCCTGAAGTGGATGCGCTGGTTTCTGCGCCACATCCGGTCCTGAAATCGCTCGACTGGGGTGGCATGACCGTCTGTTTCAGAGCCGCGCGCCGGGAGGATGTTGCGGCGGTGT
>JAJDVC010000253.1 GCA_022826305.1 Gammaproteobacteria bacterium
GCTGCTTGAGGCTGGTGTCCATTTCGGACATCAGACCCGATACTGGTCTCCATCGATGGCTCCCTACATCTACGGGAGCCGGAACAAGATTCACATCATCAACCTTGAAAAGACCCTGCCCATGCTGCAGGAGGCAATGAATTACCTGGGGTCGGTCGTGACCAGGGGCGGAAAGGTGCTGTTCGTCGGAACCAAGAGGCAGGCAGGCAGGCAGGTGCGAGAGCAGGCAGAAGCGTGCCGATCTCCCTATGTCAATCACCGCTGGCTCGGTGGCATGCTGACCAACTACAACACGGTAAAGAATTCAATTGCCCGGCTCAGGGAACTCGAACAGAGGATCGAATCGGGGGCAACAGCCCGGCTGAGCAAGAAGGAGGCTCTGTCCCTTGAAAGGGAGTGTGCAAAACTGGACAGGGCCCTTTCGGGAATCAAGGACATGGAGGCGTTGCCGGATGTGCTGTTTGTCATCGATGTGGAACATGAGTATATCGCAGTGAATGAGGCCAACAAGCTGGGCATACCGGTTGTCGCCGTGGTGGACACGAACTGTTCCCATCAGGGCATCGACTATGTGATCCCGGGCAACGACGATTCAGGCCGGGCGATCAGGCTGTATCTGGAGGCCGCATCCAGCGCCATCAGTGAGGCGCAATCCCGGTCAGTCGCAAACAATGCCGAACTCCCGTCGGGCGATGACGAATATGTAGAGGTTGACGAACTGGGCGATGTGCTGGAAGCGCCAGGTTCCGACACGATGCCGGAAGACTCTCCTGCGGAGCCTGTGGCCGAAGACGTTCAGGCATCCGAGCAGGAGACAGGAGAGGTCGCTCCCAGGAAGACCGCCCGTAAGCGGGTGGTCCTGAAAAAGGTCAGGACGAAAACCGATCCGGCGGGTACCTGATTCAATCATTTTCTGCAACAGGCGTAGAGTACAGATGGCTATAACCAAAGACATGATCATGACGCTTCGGGAACGGACGGGAGCCGGCATGATGGACTGCAAGAATGCACTGGTCGAGGCTGATGGCGACATGGAACTGGCCATTGAACTGCTGCGCAAGAAGGGCGCCGCAGCAGCAGAGAAGAAGGCAGGGAGGATCGCGGCCGAAGGAATGATCGCCAGCGCCCGGGATGAGCATGCCAGCGCGTTGGCAGAAGTAAACTGCGAGACGGATTTTGTGGTTAACGACGAGTCGTTCAGGCAATTTTCGCAGATGGTTGCGGTTGCCGTATTGAATCATCGACCCGCGAATGTTGCGGCACTTGCCGATGTGGTGGACGAAGCGGGTGTTTCGATCGAGCAGGCCAGACAGGACCTGATTTCCAGAATCGGCGAAAACATATCTGTACGGCGGTTTGAAAGATATGAGGCGGAAGCAGGCGAGCAGGTCAGCTGTTATCTGCATGGAACCCGTATCGGTGTGCTTGTCAGGATGCGGGGAGGCGATGATGGACTGGGCAAGGATATCGCCATGCATGTAGCAGCAAGCAGACCGGTTTGTATCTCGAACGAGGACATGGACCCAGGACTGCTCGAAAGAGAGCGCCGGATTTATGTCGCACAGACCGAGGATAGCGGGAAGCCGGCACGGATCGTCGAAAAAATCGTGGATGGGAAACTCCAGAAATTCCTCAAGACGAATACCCTGCTTGGGCAGATATTCATAAAGGATTCAACAGGGAAACAGACCGTTGCAGCATTGCTTGCAGAGAGGAATGCCTCGGTCGTCCAGATGGTGAGGTTTGAGCTTGGCGAGGGGATGGAGAAGAGGAGCGATGATTTCGTGGCCGAGGTCATGGCTCAGGCGTCAGGCCAGTGACTGGCATGAAATCCTTCATCATCCAGGCAACAGCAGTGCAGGATTGTTCCCGGTTGAAGTGACCCTGCAATGACAATGAGTTGCTGGAAGGACCATCCCGTCAAGACGAAAGCCGTTTGATCTCGTGCTTGTCGTCTGCCGGCGGACGGGCGTGGTTCAGTGTTCTGGCCAGTCGAGTCATCGGGGAAGGTCAGCGCCATGGCGCATTTCGCCGTCGTTGCCATTTCCTTGGCATGGCCCTTTTACGAGGCGGGTCCGGATTTCCACCCGGAATGATGTGAAAGGACTGTTTCCCGTTCATGGCCGACCTGGCCCGCTTCCCTGGCAAGGTTTCTGCTAAGATAGCGTCCGGTAGTTTGAACCCCCGAGTACGGATGGAGAAAATAGTGGCATGATAGATGATATCCGGGAAGATGCCGAAACAAGAATGAAGAAGAGCGTCGAGTCGACCCGAAACGATATGGCGCGTATTCGAACCGGGAGAGCAAGCACGGCATTGCTCGACCACCTGACGGTCGATTATTACGGTGTCAGCACTCCAGTCAACCAGGTCGCCACTGTGTCGGTGTCCGATGCACGGACCCTGATGATACAACCATGGGAAAAGAGCATGCTGTCAGTGATTGAAAAGGCGATCCTGGAATCGGACCTGGGATTGAATCCGGTGACTGCCGATGAGACCATGCGGATACCGTTGCCGGCCATGACCGAGGAGCGCAGGGTGGAACTCGGCAAGATTGTCAAGCAGGAGGGGGAAAACGGGAAGATTGCCGTTCGCAACATACGACGAGATGCGATCCAGACCGTCAGGGAATTGCTGAAGGAGAAGGAAATAACACAGGATGAGGAGAAGATGGCGGAAACTGCGTTGCAGGATCTGACCGATCGCTATGTCGCTGCCATGAATCAGGTTGTGGAGGAGAAACAAAAGGAAATCATGGAGGTTTAGGTTGTGTTCGCCCAGACAAGCAGTGCTCGTTGAAATCCCGACCTTTGCAGGAATCTGAATCAACCCGGTCCGGATATCGATCGAATATCCCGGTTCCAAGGCATGTTGCCATCATAATGGATGGTAACGGGCGCTGGGCCAGGGAAAGGAATCTGCCTCGCGTGGCGGGTCACAGGAAAGGACTGGAAGTGGTGCGCAACCTGGTGCCGGTGTTCGGCAACTCGGGAATCAAGTATCTGACCCTGTTCGCCTTCAGCAGTGAGAACTGGAAGAGGCCGTCTGCAGAAGTGGCGCTGCTTGTCGACCTGATGACTTCGGCGCTGGAGCGTGATGTGGGGGAATTGCATGAAAATGCGGTTCGATTGCGTGTGATCGGTGATCACAGCCGTTTTCCCGACAGATTGCAGCAGGCGATCAGGGAGGCAGAATCACTGACGCGTCAAAACAACGCCATGCATCTCACAATCGCGTTCAACTATGGCGGCAGGTGGGATATGCTGAAGGCTTTCCAGGGTCTTCTGGAGAAAGTTCGGAACGGCACGTTCTCCATCAGCGAAGTAACCCCCGGCCTCATTGAAGATCATCTTTGTACCCGCGGCCTGCCGGATCCCGACTTCTTTATCCGTACTGGCGGAGAGGTCCGTATCAGCAACTTCCTGTTGTGGCAACTTGCCTATACGGAGCTTTATTTCACCGAAACCTTCTGGCCGGATTTCGATGAATGCTGCCTTGAACAGGCCCTCCACTCCTATGCGTCCCGACAGCGCCGGTTTGGAGCGACTGAAGATCAGGTTTTGTCGGCCGGATGATCGCACAGCGAGTCACGACAGCGTTGTTGCTTGCACCTGTGGCTGTGTTGCTGACCTTGAAACTGCCGGGATTCTGGTTCGGCGTACTGCTGGGCTGCATTCTGACAGGTGCGGCATGGGAATGGTGCCGATTGAGAGATGCTGGCCTGTTTCAGTTCGGCGTGGCTGGCGCCGTACTGGTCATTCTGGTCCTTCAGGGACGGCATTTTGAATCCCTGCTGACATGGGGAATTGCCGGGTCGGCGCTTGTCTGGGGATATCTGGCTGTCAGGATCGTACAGGGCAGATTGTCTGCAGAGAGCTTGATCCCGAGATCCTATGCGCTTGGCATTTTCCTGCTATGTGCGGCCTGGTCTGCCATGATCCTGCTGCATGGGCTGCCTGATGGTCCGCTGCTGACCGTTGCGCTGCTTTGCGTAGTCTGGACTGCAGATACCATGGCCTATCTTTGCGGCAAGGCGTTCGGAAAGAGAAAGCTGGCGCCGAAGATCAGTCCCGGCAAGACGGTTGAGGGAATGATCGGCGGGATGCTGGGGGCCCTGCTGGTGCTGCTGGCCTTCGGGTACTGGGCGTTGCAGATGCGGGGAGTACAACTCGGGATCTGGACTGTTTGCGGTGGACTCGCCGCGGTTTTCAGCGTGGCGGGCGATCTGTATCAGAGTCTTCTCAAGCGTCTTGCGGGAGTGAAGGACAGCGGTGGCCTGTTGCCGGGACATGGGGGCATTCTGGATCGTATTGATGGCGCGATTGCCGCCCTGCCGGTTTTTGTTGCTGGCTGGTTCCTGCTGAAACAGTGATTGATATGGCCGTTACCAAGGTTACACTGCTGGGTTCAACGGGCTCGATCGGCACAAGCACATTGGATGTGATAGCCCGGCATCGTGAGAGATTCGGGATTTATGCCTTGAGCGCATATCGAAATGACCGGGTTTTGCTTGAGCAGTGTATCCGGTTTCAGCCCGAGGTTGCGGTTCTGGTGGATGATGCTGCCGCAGCCAGGTTTGAGCAGTCGGCTGCCGCTGCCGGATTGGGCATCTCGGTCAGATCGGGATCATCGGCGCTGGATGAAATTGCATCCGGGCCTGCGGAAATCGTGGTAAGCGGGATTGTGGGCGCTGCAGGACTGATGCCGGTAATCAGGGCGGCGGAAGCTGGAAGGCGTCTCCTGATCGCGAACAAGGAACCGCTGGTCATGCTGGGAGCACACATTGTTGACCTGGTTCGCAAGAATGGAGCTTGTCTGCTGCCGCTTGACAGCGAACACAACGCCATTTTCCAGTGTCTGCCATGGTCTGGAAGTGCGACAGGCATGGGCGAGGTGCACATGGAGGTGGATTCAGGCGTCAGCAGGATCTTGCTGACTGGTTCCGGTGGCCCGTTTCGCTGTCTGGACCGTGAGCGGATGAAGAGGGTGACTCCGGAACAGGCCTGTACACATCCGAACTGGTCAATGGGTCCCAAGATTTCCGTGGATTCTGCGACCATGATGAACAAGGGGCTGGAATTGATAGAGGCCTGCCATCTGTTCGGAGTGGATGAGGAGCTGATCGAGATAGTGATTCACCCCCAAAGCCTGATCCATTCAATGGTGGAGTATCGGGACGGATCGGTGCTGGCCCACCTTGCCGAACCTGATATGCGGATACCGATTGCCCATGCCCTGGCGTGGCCGCGGAGAATTGTGTCCGGTGCGAATCGGCTGGATTTCGGCAAGATCGGCAGCCTTGATCTGGAGCCGCCGGATCTGGATCGTTTTCCGGCCTTGCGCCTGGCAAGGGAGGCGGCGAAAGAGGGTGGAACCCTGCCGGCGATACTGAATGCCGCCAATGAGGTTGCTGTCGAATCCTTTCTCCGGAATCAGTTAAGCTTCGACAAGATTCCCCTTCTGGTAGAGTATGCCATGGAGCATGTTTCCACTCAGGCAGCGAATTCCCTTGAGGCGGTGCTTGAGGCGGATCGGCAGGCCCGCCGATTCTCCCGGGATCTCCTTGAGCGATGGAGCACGGATTCCGGGAACTAGATTGCCCCTTTTGATCTTGCAGCATGGTTGACTTTGCTTACAGTCTCGGAGGATTTCTGGTTGCAGTGGCAATTCTGGTGGCTGTCCATGAATTCGGCCATTTCTGGGTTGCGAGATTGCTTGGCGTCAAGGTGCTGAAGTTTTCCATCGGCTTCGGCAGATCCCTGTTCACATGGCATCGAAAGGATGATCCAACCGAGTATGTGGTCGGGCTTGTCCCCTTGGGCGGTTATGTCAAGATGCTGGATGAGCGTGAAGGCGCCGTCGATGCAAAGGAAAGGAGATACGCATTCAATCGCAAGCCACTCGGTGTCCGGTCTGCGATAGTCTTCGCCGGACCGGCATTCAACTTCCTGTTTGCCATCGCGGCGATCTGGCTGGTTTTCGTCGTGGGTAGTCCGGACATTGAGCCGGTGGTTGGAGAGGTGTCGGAATCATCTTTTGCACGGGATGCGGGTTTTCTCCCCGGGGATGAACTGGTTGCCGTGGATGGAAAACCGGTCAGGACCTGGGGGCAGTACCAGTTATACATGCTGCATCAGGCGATGAAGGGGAATGTCGTGCGGGTTGCGGTAGACAATCCGGATCATGGAGGGCGTGATCTGGAACTGGATTTCAGCCGGATCGATCAGGCCATGATTTCAGGCCGGGCGATCACATCCATGATTGGCCTGTGGCCAGTCGTTCAGGATGCCGTGATAGGAGATCTGGTGCCCGGGAAACCGGCCGAGAAGTCAGGACTTGAGCCGGGTGATCGGGTAGTGACGATAAATGGCGATACCGTGGGCAGCTGGTCCGACATGGTTCGGAAAATCACACAGTCCCCGGGGCATGAACTTGTATTTGGAGTCGGTCGAGACGCTTCCGTGATCGAAGTGGAGATTATCCCTGATGCGGTTACTGTCGACGGGGTCCGGTACGGACAGATCGGCGTGTATCGTCCTCGGCCTGACTCGGTCGTTCTGCGTTTTGGCCCCCTGGAATCGATCTGGCAGGCACTGGACTACAACTGGAGGATGACAGCAGTCACCTTGCGCTCTTTGGGCAGGATGCTGACCGCGAGAATGTCCAGCGAGAACCTGTCTGGCCCGATCACGATTGCCCGCATCGCCGGTCGTACAGCGGCGTCCGGATTTGTGGACTTCCTCAGGTTTCTTGCCGTTATCAGCATCAGTCTTGGTTTGCTGAACCTGCTTCCGATACCGGTTCTTGACGGCGGTCACCTCATGTATTTCCTGTATGAGGCAATTACCGGAAAGGAGCCTTCCGAAGCAGTCATGAATCGCGGGTACCAGCTGGGCTTGCTTATCATCATGCTGTTGATGTTCGTGGCCTTTTACAATGACATCGCAAGATTGCTTTGAACCGGGGGTCCTTTTGCTCACCGACCTGGCTGGGCCCGGTGCGTTGAGCAGCCTGACGGCGGCGAAACGGATGTTGCCCGGAGTCGGTTGCGGCTACCGGCTGCAAGCGCCCGAAAAAATGGAAATGATACGGGAAACCTGCCTGCCCACCGCAGATTCTGCCGTTCCGGTGTAATGAAATCCCCATGATATCGGGCATAATAGCCTCAAGGCATGATTGTCCGGATCGACCCTAAAATTTCTGTAACGTTTCCGACAACAATCATGATGTGACTTTGTGCCTTAGTGATGTATCATCCTGATTGGCTGTCTGCTGTATGCAATCTGGATCCTGAAATAGATGCCGAGATAGTTTTCTTTTTTATGAAAAAAATTACATTTGGATTTCTGCTCTTTCTGATCGGGAACATGAGCCTTGCCATAGAACCGTTCACAATCACTGATATTCGTGTTGAGGGATTGCAGAGGCTGGAAGAGGGAACGGTTTTCAACTACCTGCCATTGAAGGTCGGGGATGAGGCCAATGACGAGGAAGTATTCATCAGTGTCAAGGAGTTGTTTGCCACCGGCTTTTTCAAGGACGTATCACTCGATCAGGACGGCACGACCCTGATTGTCAGGGTGATTGAGAGACCATCCATAGCAAGTATAGACATTTCAGGAAATTCTGAACTGAAGACGGAGGATATCGAGCAGGGTTTTGAGCGCGTGGGACTGGTTGAAGGGCGCATATTCAACCAGGCAACCCTGGATCAGGTTGTCCGTGAAATCAACGATCTCTACCTGTCGATGGGACGTTACTCGTCGACAGTTGCCACGGAAACCGATGCCCTGGAGAACAACCGGGTATCCCTGAGCATCATTATCAGGGAGGGACAGGTTGCACGCATCAAGAAAATCAATCTCATAGGTGTGGAAAAGGAGAAGACCTCGCGTGTTCTGAAACAAATGAAACTCAAGGACCGACGCGGTTTCTCGCCTTTCACTCGCAAGGACCAGTATTCCAAGCAGCAGTTTGAAGCCGATCTGGAAAGCATCAGGAGCTATTATCTTGACCGTGGGTATCATGATTTCGCGATCACGTCTTCCAGCGTCGAGATCAGCCCCAACAAGCAGAATATCTTTCTCGGTATCGTGGTTGAGGAGGGAGATGTGTACCGGTTCGGCAGCACTTCGATCGAGGGCCTGGAGGAGACGCTGACGGATTCCATGTCGACTGATTTGCCGATTGAGGAAGGGGAGCCCTTTTCCGAGTCTGCCGTCAGTGCTGCGCGCAACCTGATTTCAGGGCGGCTGACCGATGATGGATATGCTTTTGTAGATGTCATTCCGAGTTTCACGACCGACAAGGTCAGCAACATTGTCAATACGCTCTTCACCGTCCGGCTGAATCAGCGTGTGTATGTGCGCAGGATCGATATTTCCGGAAATGTATTTACCCGGGATGAGGTAATCCGCAGAGAATTGCGACAGTTCGAGGGGGCATGGTATTCATCCGGCGATATCAGCAGGTCAAAAAGCCGTTTGAGGCGACTCGGTCTGTTTGAATCCGTCCAGATAGAAACCCCAGCTGTTGCAGGAACCACGGATCAGGTCGATATGAAGGTTATCGTCAGGGAAAGGGATACAGGTTCTGTCTTGTTCTCGGCAGGATATTCCGATGCAGACGGTGCCTTGTTCGGTGTCGAGCTTCAACAACGAAACCTTTTCGGTACCGGGAAGAACCTGTCGCTTGTATTGAACAATTCGGACGCGGTAGATACATACGAGATCGTCTATACCAACCCTTATCATACGCCCGATGGTATCAGTCGCAGGTTTAAGCTGCTGTCCCGGAGCGTGGATTCAAAAGAAGTGGATACTGCCGAATATGCGCTGGAGACAAAGGCAGGTAGCGTACACTACCGCATTCCGATTGCCGAAACGAATTCAATCAATCTCGGGTTTGCTTATGAGAGCATTACCATTCAGTCTACTGTCGAAACCCCTCCAGAGTTTCTGGGGGTAATCGCTGCCCAGCCGGAATCCGATCAGTTCGTTGTGAGCAGCGGGATTTCAAGGGACAATCGGGATGATTTCTTTTTTCCGACCCGCGGCGCCAATGCTTCCTTGACACTTGAACTGGCATTTCCGGGCAGTGATTTCGAATACTACAAGGTGAATGCCCAGGGGGCATATTTCTTCCCTCTTGGGGATACGATGGCCTTGAAGGGAGGAATCGGGCTCGGTCTGGGGGGGGGCTATGGTGACGGTGTATATTCTGAATTGCCTTTCTTCAAGAATTATTTTGCCGGCGGTCCGAAGTCGGTCCGTGGGTTTGATTCAAGGTCGCTCGGGCCTCGGGATTCAGGTCCCACTCCCCAGCCGACAGGTGGAGACAGAAGACTCCTGGTGAATGTCGAACTGCTGTTTCCGGCTTTCGGAACCGGAGATGCACGTGACAAGCGTTTCGGTCTGTTTGCGGATGGCGGCATGGTGTGGGCGGCAAGCCAGGATGTGGAACTGGACGATCTCCGCTATTCCGCCGGGCTGTATTTCGACTGGTACTCCCCTGTTGGCCCGCTGAGCATCAGCTATGGTGTGCCACTTGACAGGGAGCCTGGAGATGAGCGGGAAAAATTCCAGCTGTCTATCGGGACGGTTTTCAGATAACGGCAGGATAACCCTGTTTCAGGATGCTGACATCATTACCTGCCTTTTAACAGTGAGGTTGACCAATATGAAGATCAGAGCTGTTCTCGCCTGTCTTGTACTCGGGCTGTGTGCAGCGTCACTGCCGCTGAAGGCCCAGACAATCGGCTTCGTTGACGCCAGGAGACTGGTAGACGAGGCTCCGCAACGGGAGGGAGAGATCCATCTGCTTGAGAAGGAATACAGTGAAAGGAGCCGTGAGCTTCAGGGCAGGGCCGAGGACCTTGTTTCCCGTGAAGCCAGGCTCCAGAAGAATGCTCTACTCATGTCTGCGGAGGACCGGCAACGGGAAGCCGACGAGATCAGGAAGCTGGAAAGGGCTTTGCAGCGTGACCAGCAGACCTTCAATGATGATTACGTGATAAGTCGGGACAGGTCTCTGGAGAGGCTGGAAAAGCTGATTTCGGAGGTTATCGTGAAGATAGCCGAGGCAAAGAACATCAGTCTGGTACTCCAGCAGGCGGTCTATGCCAGCAGGGATATAGATTTGACCGATGAGGTGCTGGAAGAGTTGAACCGGATGGCACAACGGGAATAGTCTGCGCGGCATCAGATTCCTGCATTTGCCAAATACAAGATGCACCATCCGATAGAAGATGCTGTTGTTATCTGAAATAGCCGCGCATGTGGATGGTCGGCTTGTCGGCAGGGGGGATTTTGAAGTTCATGCGCTCATGAGCCTTGGCACGGCAACAGGGGATGCGCTGACCTTTTGTGTTCATGCGCCCGGCAGGACCGTTCTTGATACGCAGGCCGGGGCCATTCTTGTCAGCCCGGAGCTTGCGGAGCGGTTTTCCATTAACCGGATCATCACCAACGATCCGTATCTGGCCTACGCCAAGGCAAGCCAGCTGTTCCGCAATCCTCCTGTGGCCTGTTCGGGCATGGCTTCCAGTGCTGTGGTGTCCGGGGATGCACAGGTCGGCGAGCATTTTGCTGCCGGTGCAGGGTCCGTCATAGGCAGTGGTGTACGGATCGGTTGCTGTGTTACCCTGGGAAACCATGTGTCGGTTGGGCAGGATGCGACTATTGGAGACCATACCGTCATTGGAGATCATGTGACGGTAAACCGTGACTGTGAAATTGGAAGGAACTGCCTGATATCACCGGGAGCCGTGATCGGTTCCAGCGGTTTCGGATACGCCCCCGATGGAACACGGTGGGAAAGGATTGAGCAGCTTGGACGCGTGATAATCCGCAACCATGTCGATATCGGGGCAAACACGACCATAGATCGCGGTGCACTTGAAGACACGGTGATCGCAGATGGCGTCAAGATTGATAATCTGGTTCAGGTCGCACATAACGTGGTGATTGGAGAAAATACCGCAATCGCCGGATGCGCGGGCATAGCAGGCAGCACACGTATTGGTCGGCGATGCAGGATTGGAGGGCGAGCCTCAATTCTTGGCCATCTCGAAATCGCCGATGATGTCACCATCATGGCAAATAGCCTGGTTACCGGAAGCATACGCGAAAAGGGGGAATACGGATCGATGATCCCCGTCCAGCCGGCCAAGGTATGGAGGAAGAATCTGGCCTGGCTAAGAAAGCTCGATCGGGTCATTGGGAAACTGGTATATTGGAAAGGGACTGCCGCTCTTCAGACGTTATCCTCGGACAATGAGTCCGATCCGAAACACTAGATATTGCCGGACCATGCCAGTGGGCAAGCAATCAGGTAGAAACCAAAGATGAACGAGGACGCCACTATCGATATACACAGGATTCGGGAAATTCTGCCGCACCGGTATCCCTTCCTGCTGGTCGACCGGGTGATTGACTACAAACTGGGGAAATCGTTGACCGCAATCAAGAATGTCACATCCAATGAGCCTTTTTTCCAGGGGCATTTCCCAGGCCGCCCGGTTTTCCCGGGTGTCCTGATCATTGAGTCCATGGCTCAGGCCTCTGCGATACTTGCCAGCCTGGGAGTTGAGGAGGAAATCGAGGGTGAAATCATCTTTCTGTTTGCTGGTATCGACAAGGTCCGGTTCAAGAAGCAGGTGGAGCCTGGCGATCAATTGCTCCTGCAGGTAGAGCAGACACATTACAAGAGGCGCATCTGGAAGTACGCTGCCCAGGCAGTCGTCTCCGAGCAGGTCGCAGCCTCGGCAGAGATCATGTTCACCTATCGGACTGTCTAGTCCATGGCTGATATTCATCCTACAGCGATTGTTGATCCTTCTGCCACGCTCGAGGAAGGTGTGTCGGTGGGCCCCTACTCCATAATCGATGGCGATGTATCCATAGGTCGTGGTACCCGGGTAGGCTCCCATGTCGTTATACGCAGTCATACGGAGATCGGGTCGGAAAACAGGATTTTCCAGTTCAGTTCGCTGGGTGAAGATCCGCAGCATCAGGAGTATTCGGGAGAGCCGACGCGTCTGAAGATCGGAGACAGAAACACGATCAGGGAGTACTGCACGATTAACCGGGGAACCATCAGGGGACTTGGTGTTACACAGATAGGAAATGATAATTTCATCATGGCCTATGCACATATTGCCCATGACTGTGTACTTGGCAACAACATCATCTTCGCCAATGGCGCGAGTCTGGCAGGGCATGTGGATGTTGAGGACCATGCGATACTGGGAGGGTTTACCCTGGTGCATCAGTTTTGCAGGATAGGTTGCCATTGCATAACTGGCATCGGGTGTGTTTGTCTGCAGGATATTCCCCCTTACATTGTTGCTGCAGGGAATCCCGCAAGACCATATGGAATCAATACCAAGGGGCTCAGGCGCAGAAAGTTTTCGGAAGGATCAATCAAGCTGCTGACTGCATCCTATAGAATTGTATACAGGAGGGGTCTTGATTTGAAAAGCGCACTGGCTGAGCTGGACAAAATCAACAATGGCGATCCCAATGTTACAGTCTTTTCCCGCTTCCTGTGCAATTCCAGACGTGGGACCATTCGCTAGTTTTTCTTGCTGCCCTGCTGGAAGCCCCCCGGACCTTGTCCGTGGCCGGAATCGGGATTACTGTGCCTGTCAGTCGAAATGAGGCATGCGTTGCATGAATTCGGGTACTCCACCATCTGTCGGCATCGTTGCTGGCGAACCTTCTGGCGATGCGTTGGGTGCCACACTTATCCATGATCTGAGGAATCTGTTTCCGGGCTGTCGGTTTGTTGGAATAGGTGGACCTCGTATGCACGATGCTGGATGCGAGATCCTCTTTGAAATGGGTTCCATTGGAATGATGGGCCTTGATCAGTTGTTCTCCAGGGGTATCGACATCCTGCGTATCCGGAAAAGGCTGGGCAGACGGTTCATTGCTGATCCTCCCGACATATTTGTCGGAATAGATGTTCCGGATTTCAACCTGTCCCTCGAGTCGAGGCTCAAGAAAAGGGGGATACCAACCGTGCATTATGTCAGTCCCACGGTATGGGCGTGGAGAGGATACCGTATCTGCAAGATTCGTCGTGCCGTGACTTGCATGCTGACCCTGTTCCCATTCGAAACCGAGTACTATCGTCACAAGAATGTACCGGTCAGCTATGTCGGGCACCCGATTGCAGACGAGATCAGTCAGCCGGACCGGGAAGGAGCACGCCAGCAACTGGGACTTGATGCAGGGATGGGTCAAACACTGATTGCGCTTCTGCCAGGCAGTCGAAAATCGGAAATCGATTACCATGCCCGGTTGTTCGCCGAGTCAGCCAGACTCATGAGTACGGAGAATCCCGAATTCAGATTTGTCCTGCCATTTGCTGATACGACAGTCCGGCAGCGGTTCGTGGACCTCGTTGGAGATCTGGATGACTTGCCGGTCCGAATGTCTACAGGAAATGCCCGCCAGGTGCTTGATGCCTGTGATGTGGCATTGCTGGCATCAGGTACGGCCGCACTTGAGGCTACATTGCTTGAAAGGCCTCATGTCGTTACATACCGCGTATCGACGATTACCTGGTGGTTGTTCAGGATCCTGCGTCATGTAGAATACTATTCTATGCCGAATCATCTGTTGAGCCGACCTTGTATTCCGGAACTGATGCAGAAGGATGCCACACCCCGAAAGGTTTCCGATGCTGTCTGCAGGCTGATCGCTGACCGGAGGCAGATGAAAGCACTGGAAACCGAGTTCCGGAAGATACGGCAGCAACTGAAGGTTGGGGCTGACATGCGCGCCGCACGGGTAATTGCCCGCATCATGAAGACAGAGCATTGCTGATCGCTGGCGTGGATGAGGCGGGCAGAGGGTCACTTGCGGGGGCTGTCTTTGCTGCTGCCGTGATTCTCGATTCCCGCAAGCCCATTTCAGGCCTTGATGATTCCAAGAAAACAAGCTCATTTCGCAGACAGGTTCTCGAGGCGGAGATTCTCGACCGGGCCCTGTGCTGGTCAATTGCACAGGTTGGTGTACGGGAAATCGAGAGAATCAACATACTGCAAGCAAGTCTGCTGGCCATGAAAAAGGCTGTAAGAGACCTGTCTACGACTCCACATCTTGTACGGGTGGACGGCAATCAGGTACCGGACATGGACTTGCCTTGTGAGGCGGTGGTGGGAGGAGATGCGCTCCACCCCGAGATTTCTGCGGCCTCAATACTCGCCAAGCAGGCTCGCGACCGATACATGCGGAATCTCTCGTCCCGATATCCCGGATACGGATTTGAACAGCACAAGGGATATCCGACTCGTGCACACAGGATTGCACTTCAGATGCTCGGCGTATCCGATCAACACCGCAGAACCTACGCTCCGATCCGTTCACTGCTTGTATCATGAAAGCTGAATTCGTACATCTGCATGTGCATACCGAATTTTCGCTTAGCGATGGCATTGTTCGCGCCCAGCCCCTGGTGGAACAATGTGTCATGCATAACCAGCCGGCACTGGCGATTACCGATCTTTCGAACCTCTTCGGGTTGATCAAGTTCTACCGTGCATGTGTTGTCAGGGGCATAAAGCCGATCATCGGATGTGACGTATGGATTCAGCCCTGCACGGAAGATGTCCGGCTGGACCGCCTGACGATGCTGTGTCTCAATGATCAGGGATATCTGAACCTGTGTAATCTGCTGACACAGGCTTGCACCAACCGGAACCGGCATGAAAGGGCCGCTATTCGCTGGCAGGAACTGGATGATCGGCACGAAGGCCTGATTTGCATCATGGATGAGCATCAGGGACCCTTGGCCAATCTGGACGATTCTGCCAGCAATGAGGAAACTGCGGAAACCATTGCCCAATACCAGAAACTGTTCGGGGAAAATCTGTATCTTTCAGTCAGCAGAATCGGCAGGCCAGGCGACGAGCCCTATATCAGACGAGCCGCAGAGGTGTCTGTGCGGCACGGGATTGGGCTGGTTGCGACGAATCGGGTAGTGTATCTGAATGCGGAGGATTTCGAGGCACATGAAATCAGGGTCTGCATCAACAATGGCAGGGTTCTGGATGATCCGAGACGGCCAAGAGAGTACACCAATATGCAGTACCTCAAATCCAGCGAGGAAATGAGCGAGTTGTTTTCCGATATGCCGGTCGCAATTGGAAACTCCGTCGAGATCGCCAGGCGATGCAATGTATTTCTGAATTTCGATGACAATCACTTGCCGGATTTTCCGGGCATAGGAGAACATGCCAGCGAAGGGGAATGTTTGCGAGCGATGGCTGAACGTGGCTTGATGCGGCGGTTGTCGGTGGATGTGATGCGGCATCCGGATGGTTCTCCGGCTATCGATCAGTCCTACCTTGACAGGCTCGAGATGGAACTCGACGTTATTCTGGAAATGGGGTATGCCGGGTATTTCCTGATTGTTGCCGATTTCATCAGGTGGTCCCGTGATCACGGTATACCGGTAGGGCCGGGCCGGGGGTCGGGTGCAGGCTCTCTGGTAGCATGGGCTACCGGTATAACCGAACTGGACCCGCTGGTCTATGACCTGATCTTCGAGCGTTTTCTGAATCCGGAGCGGGTTTCCCTGCCCGATTTCGATATCGATTTCTGCGTGGACGGTCGGGACAGGGTGATTGAGTATGTAGCCCAGCGTTATGGACAGGAACAGGTCGCCCAGATCATCACTTTCGGGACCATGGCGGCCAAGGCTGTAGTCAGGGATGTGGGACGTGTCATGGGGCATTCCTACGGGTTTGTGGACAAGATTGCGAAACTGATCCCCTTTGAGGTGGGGATGACCCTGGAGAAGGCATTGAGTCAGGAGGAATTGCTGAAGTCCCGTTATGCAGAGGATCCCGAGGTACAGACGCTCGTTGATGCAGCACTGCAGCTTGAGGGTGTGGCACGGAATGCCGGGAAGCACGCCGGTGGCGTGGTTATCGCCCCCCGGCCCCTGATTGAATATACCCCGTTGTATACGGATACCAATCTGGGTCAGCCCATCACCCAGTTCGACAAGGATGACCTGGAATCCATCGGCCTCGTGAAATTCGATTTCCTGGGTTTGCGTACTCTGACCATCATTGACCACGCTGTCTCGATGGTCAATATGGAGCGGGAAGACAAGGGGTTGCCACCTGTCATTCTGGACAAGCTCCCGCTGGATGATGAATCGACCTATGAGTTTATCCAGTCCGGTAATACGGTTGCCCTGTTTCAGCTGGAATCCCGAGGCATGCAGCAACTGATTGTCAAGGCGTCTCCCGAGGTGTTTGAAGATCTGGTTGCCCTGATTGCCATGTTTCGGCCAGGGCCGCTGAAATCCGGAATGGTGGATGATTTCATCAATCGCAAGGCCGGGCGGGAGGAAATCTGCTATCTGCATCCGGATCTCGAGCCGATCCTGAATACGACATACGGGGTGATCCTGTATCAGGAGCAGGTAATGAAAATTGCCCAGTCTCTCGCAGGATACACACTCGGTCAGGCAGATTTGCTGCGCAAGGCCATGGGAAAGAAGCTGCCTGAAGAAATGGCCAAGCAGAGCAAGACGTTCATCAACGGAGCCGTGGAACGCGGGGTGAAGAAGCACATTGCAGAAAGCATCTTCAATCTGATGGACAAGTTTGCCGGATACGGATTCAACAAGTCACATTCGGCAGCGTACGCCCTGTTGTCCTATCAGACCGCCTGGCTCAAGACTCATTATCCCGCCGCATTTCTTGCAGCCGCCCTGTCAGCGGAAATAGACAACACTGAAAAGGTCGTGATCCTGCTGGATAATTGCCAGTTCATGGGAATCAGCGTCAGACCGCCCAGGATCAATGAGAGTCATCATGCCTTCAGAGTCTGCGGGGAGCGGGAAATATTCTATGGACTCGGTGCGCTCAAGGGGGTAGGGAAGGTCGTCATTGAAGCCGTTGTTTCAGAGCGGGAGAGTAATGGCTGCTTCACGGACTTGTTCGATTTCTGCAAGAGACTGGACTCGAGGTTCCTGAACAAGCGCATTGTCGAGGCCCTGATCAAGAGCGGCGCCATGGACGATATCGGTAGCAACCGGGCTGCCATGATGACGTCAACTGCAGCAGCGTTGCAGGCTGTGGACCAGCAGAAACGAGACCAATCTTCCGGGCAGTTCGACATGTTTGGTGTCGATGATTCGTCCATTGCGACGCCTGCGGAGGATTGCGCACCTGAAGAGTGGTCCGAAGAGAAGCGCTTGACCAGCGAGAAGGAAGTGCTTGGTCTGTATCTGTCGGGGCACCCGTATAATCAGTACAAGACCGAATTTCGGAATATCAATTCCCTGAATATCAGGGAACTGGACCTGAAGAAACCCAGAAACGGCGTATTTGCAGGTATAGTGATAACCATCAGGACGAATATTACCAGGCGTGGAAAGATGGCTTTCGTGACGCTGGATAATGCTGCACATCGTGTTGAATTGAAGCTGAATTCCGACCAGTGTACGGCTTACCACGACAAGCTGAGGGAAGATGCGCTCCTGATCGCCGTGGGGGAATTGAGCCGGGATGAACTGACCGATAACTGCCAGATGCGGGTCAGCAAGCTGTATTCCATCGAGGAAATTCGTGCAGAATGTCTTGGTGCGCTGGTGCTGGCATGGCAGGAACAAGACCTGGAAGATGGTTCGGTCAATACGCTGAAGGATCTGTTGAGCGACTTCAAGGGCGGTTCCACAAAGGTCGGAGTACGCTTTACCCGCAGGGAAGGGGAGAGCGGACTGATACGGTTCAGCGATTCCTGGAGGATAAGCCCGGACGGGGGATTGATTGCCGAACTCAAGCGCCTCTACGGTGAAGATGCAGTGATTTTCAACTATGAGCGTACCAGGCTTGAGCAGCACTACCGGGAAACCAGACAGAAACAGGCGTCCCGCTTCGCTGTTAACCAGTAACGGATATCCGATTGCATCATTTCTCATGCGTGTTTCGGATTAAATGTTCGGGAAGCAATCCGAGACGGCCGCAACGGGATCATATGCCCGGGAGAGGATATTGGGCGGTTTCGGCAGGTGAATATCTTCTCGTTAACATTTCAACAAGTTACAACTCCACGGAAATCTTCGCAATCAATCCGCAAGCCTTTTTGCTCCATTCATCGGCTATAAAAACGCACACAGCAGGTTGCAAGGCGGTAGCAGACAATCAGTTTCATCGAGACAACCATGGCTCCTGGTCGCATGTCTCCGGAAAAACATGAGTCTGCATGAGTGCCGCTCCGTCAACCTGATGTCAGCTGGCCCCTTCCCGGCCTCCATGTCCCATCTGCCAGATCTTTCGGCTGACTTCGCTGTCCAGCAGCACCTCTGCATCTCTTTCCTTCATCAGCGTGCGCACCAGCGATTCGCGGTCATGCACGACAATCCCTTCGCCGTCACGGGAATATTCCTTCTTGCCAACCGAGTCTTGTGCCAACACCAGACAGGCCTGGACCGGCGTTCCCGAAGTTGTCCATTCACGCACGGCCTGCGCATTGACCGCGAGTCTTCACAACACCTCCTGAAATTTCCTTGACGGCACACGACGGTATTTCGTTTCGATTACCCAGATCCGGCGCGGCGTGGCGACCAGATGATCGATATCCCCCACTTTCGCCATATCCCGGACCGAGTGCGCGACAGCGCAGCCCTTGTGCATAAGCGCATATTCGATCGACGCGCCAACATACTGCTCCGATTTCAACCCCTTGATGATGTTTTCAATATTCCACCTTCCCGGACCGAAGATGAGCACAATGCAGACCAGCAGAGTCGCGCACGCCAGGATCAGCGCAACGTTGTTCGTCCAGACGACATTTATCCAGGGCAAAGCCGGAATCAGGAGTCCGAAAGTCACGCCGCATGCACCCATCAGGATACCGAACCGATCAAAGAGCAGGACTCTCAAATGCGAGCCGGTACTATGGTGTGTCATACTCAACAACGGTTCGGTTTTCGGCATGGTGACACTCCCGCTGGATTCAAGATCGTCGGAATCATAGCACACTGGTTCTTGCGACTCGGTTTCGCACCGGCTACAGCCATATCGTTTCGCACCGAGCTATACGAAGGTGGTGTATGGAGTAGATGACTGAAGGCGGCGTATGGGGTTGACTGGAGTTGCCGACCTGTCCAACCAGCCCATGGAGATACGCCACCATGAGCAAGCATGAAGCGGTCGCGTTCGAGAATCCGGAGAAGTGTGGCGACCCGATCCATGAACTGATCAGATCGGGAGACCGTCAGTTGATCCAGTCAGCGGTTGAGTCGGAGTTTCAGTCTCTTCCGGAGAGTTGCCGGGCTCGGCGCACGGCGAACGGTTGCCAGGCGGCAGTACGCAATGGCTACCTGCCGGAGCGTGCGCTGCAGACCGGCATTGGTCCGGTTGCGGTGAGGATTCCGAAGGTGCGTTCGCGCACCGCACAGCGGGTGGTGTTTCGCTCATCGCTGGTTCCGCCGCATGTGTGCAAGACCCGCTCCCTGGAAGCGGCGTTGCCGTGGCTGTATCTCAAGGGACTCAGCAGCGGCGAGATGTCAGAAGCACTGCAGGTACTGGTGGGGGAATCAGCCTGCGGTCTGTCGGCGAGCACGGTGAGCAGGTTGAAGTCCGGGTGGAGTCGGGAATGCCGGGACTGGCAGCACAGGTGTATCCGTGGGCAGACGGCATCTGCAGCAACCCGAGGGTGAACGGGGCAGGCTGTGCGCCCTGGTGGTCATGGGCGTGAATGAGCGAGGCCACAAGGTTTCCGGCGCTTGAAGGACGGCGTGCGGGAAGCGACGCAG
>JAJDVC010000170.1 GCA_022826305.1 Gammaproteobacteria bacterium
TACCCCGCTTGAGTGCGGATGCGGTTTTGTCTGTGATCTCGACAAGGGCGTTCCCTTCATCGGATATGATGCGATCTCGGAACAGAAGGAATCCGGGTCATGGAAAGGCAAGCGTCTTGTCCAGTTCCTGCTGGAGGACCCCGAGGAAATCCTCTATCATCATGAACCGATCATCCGTGCCGGGTCGCTGGTCGGGCACCTGACTTCCGGTAACTACGGTCATACTCTGGGTGGTTCTGTTGGGCTGGGCTACGTGTACTGTGATGAAGGTGTGGATAACGACTATATTCAGTCGGCTCCGTTTGAAATCGAGGTTGCAGGAAGACGTGTTGCGGCACGGGCCAGTCTGACGCCCATGTACGACCCCGGGGCTGGACGCATGCGGGGATAGTGTCGGCGGGATTTGCCGGATCGTGCGGGTGGATCAGAAGTATGCCGTGCGCGCCCTGGCCGGTTCGGAATTCCGTTTCCGGGATGACTGGTGTCATTGCCCGCCCTGCTGAACTTCCGGCCATTCGGATATGTCCAGCGACGGTTTTTTCCCCGAGGCGCGTTTCACGATCACATCGTCGGCAATATGCCGTATATCAACGCCATTTTCGATGAACACGATGTGTCCTGCTATGTTCTTTGCGTGCCCACCATATCTTTCAAGGGCGCGGATGCCAAGTACGATATCGATGAAATGACTGATATTCCGGGAGTCTTCTATGATGAACGTGCTCAGTCGGCGCAGGATGGATTGCAGTTGCTTGTCCAGCTTGGAACCGCGCTTGATGACCTTGATGGCGGTTTTCAGGTTCATCCTGTCAAATGCCCTGACACTCAGGCTCAGCATGTTGCATACGTATTCGGCCAGGGAGAATATGTCGTCAAGGATTTCTTCGGTAGGCGGTTTCTTTGCAGGTTCGTAGAAGCGGATGGTGAGTCCTGCAATCTTGCGGGCCTCGTCGCCTGCTCTTTCGAGATCCGTGACGATTTTTCCAACCGCGATCAGCTCCCGCAGGTCCCGGGCAACAGGCTGGCGTTTTGCGACCAGCCGGATGATTTCGTCATTGGCCCTTATATCCAGATCATTGAGTTTGGCGTCCCTTGATATGACATTATAGGCCTGTTCCGGGTCCTCCAGTCTCAGAGTCTTGAGAGCCTCGGTGAGCTGGTCGATAGCGAGTTCTCCCATTTCTATGATCAGCGAGTTGAGATGCTCCATTTCCGTGTCGAATCTCTTGAAGATATGTCTGTCTGGGCTTTTCATGTCGTTGTTTCCGGATTTTCTGCTTCTAGCCAAAACGGCCGGTTATGTACCCCTCCGTCAACCTGTGTCCTGGATTCGTGAATATCAGGTCTGTCGAACCAACTTCGATGAGTTTGCCAAGATGGAAATATGCGGTCCTTTGCGAGACCCGGGCGGCCTGCTGCATGGAATGCGTTACGATGCATATGGAATACATCTGGCTCAGTTCATCGATGAGCTCCTCTATCTTGGCCGTGGCGATGGGGTCCAGAGCAGAACAGGGTTCGTCCATCAGGATCACCTCGGGGCTGATGGCGATAGCCCTTGCGATGCAGAGGCGCTGCTGCTGACCGCCGGACAAGCCGGTTCCAGGCTGGTTCAAGCGATCGCTGACCTCGGCCCACAATCCCGCTCTCTTGAGGGCGTCTTCCACAACGTCGTCCGTTTCCGACTTGCTGTTTGTGAGTCCGTGAAGGTTGATTCCGTACGCGACATTGTCATATATCGATTTTGGAAACGGGTTGGGTTTCTGAAAGACCATTCCCACTCGCGCCCTGAGCAGGACCACATCCATGTTCCGACCATAGATATCTTCCCCTTCGAGGGTGATTTCCCCTTCTATCCTGCATATGTCAATGGTGTCGTTCATGCGGTTCAGGCAACGCAGAAATGTGGACTTGCCACATCCGGAAGGTCCGATCATGGCGAGGACCTCGTTCTTGCCTATATCTAGAGATGCGTTGTAGATGGCCTGTTTTTCACCGTAGAAAACGTTGACATTCTTGGTTTTCATGATCGGTCGGGGTACGGTAACCTCGCCGAGCGTCCTGAAATCCGGGCTGTTCAGCGAATCATCCAGTGTGGGCGGCATGTTGTTGTCGTTTTCCAGCATGGTAAAGTAGTTGGTCTGTGTCTTGCTCTTGATAAGCCCCTGCATGCAGCAGGCCCTCACCAGCGTTTTTCAAACTTTTTCCGCAACACCACGATCAGTCCGTTTACAAGCGACAGAAAGAGCAGAAGAATGATGATTGCCGCGGATGTCCGTTCCACGAAGGCACGCTCCGGGCTATCGGCCCACAGGTATATTTGTACCGGAAGAGCGGTTCCCGGATCAAGGGGTGAACCGGGAATATCCACTATGAATGCTACCATGCCGATCATCAGAAGCGGGGCGGTTTCCCCCATTGCCTGAGCCAGTCCGATAATGGCTCCAGTCATCATCCCCGGCATGGCCAGGGGGAGTACATGGTGCAGCACTGTCTGGACAGGAGAAGCCCCTATCCCGAGGGCGGCTTCGCGAATGCTCGGTGGAACCGCGGCCAGTGCGGCACGGCTGCTTATGATGATCGTTGGCAGGGTCATGAGCGCCAGCACCATCCCGCCGACAAGGGGAATGGAGCGCGGGAGTCCGAACAGGTTGATGAAAATAGCCAGGCCAAGCAAGCCGAATATGATGGAAGGGACCGCCGCCAGGTTGTTGATGTTGACTTCAATGAAATCCGTGAACCGGTTGGTTTTTGCGAATTCCTGCAGGTAGATTGCCGCTGCAATACCCACCGGGAAGGAGAGCAGCATGGTTACCAGAATAGCGAATAATGACCCCATCGCGGCACCCTTGATGCCCGCCTGCTCAGGCTCCCTTGAATCTCCTCTGCTGAAAAACGGTGTATTGAACCGCAGTTGAATCCTGTCTTGCTGGACCAGCCGTTTCGTCAATTCGATGGCATGGTCCTTGAAGCGTCTTTTCTTCTCGGGGATACTGACATTTACGTTTCCCTTCATGTACATGTCCACCTCGTCATCGGCAAGTACCCAGAATGTCGTGGTCTGGCCGACCAATCCCGGATTTTGCACAAGTTTCTGTCTGAGTTCATGTTGTGCTCCGCTGCTGACCAGTCGGTAAAGGGTCTTCTTTTCCTTGCGCCTGGTGACATCGGGAAAGGCTTCCCGTAATGATCGTTTGATCAGTGCGCCGTAATCGGCCCTTCTCAGTGTTTCCTCGGTCACTGCTCCATCGAAATCCTCTTCCATGGGGGTGATGTCCAGTCCGATATACGTCTGCTGGAGGGCGGTATATCCCTTCACGAAGGTCGTGATCAGCAAGAAGGCGAGAAAAACCACCCCGCAAATGAGTGCAGACAGGCCACAGGCGCGGAACATTCCCTCGACAACGTAACGTCGCCTGATTCCTCTTTGAATGATTTCCACCTGACTCATTCGTACTGTTCCTTGTACTTGCGTACAACGCGTAGCGCAATGACGTTGAGCACCAGCGTCATGATGAACAGCACCAGTCCGAGGGCGAATGCTGCAAGTGTCTTCGGGCTGTCAAATTCCTGGTCCCCGATCAGCAGGGTGACTATCTGTACCGTTACCGTAGTCACCGATTCGAAAGGGTTTGCTGTCAGGTTGGCGGCGAGGCCCGCCGCCATGACCACAATCATCGTTTCACCGATCGCTCTTGAAACCGCCAGCAGTATGCTGCCGACAATACCGGGCAGGGCGGCGGGCAGGACGATTCGGCGAATCGTTTCGGAATGTGTTGCCCCCAGTCCGTAGGATCCGTCTCGAATGGACTGGGGCACCGCATTGATTACATCATCCGACAAGGATGAGACGAACGGCAGGATCATGATGCCCATTACGAGTCCCGCGGCCAATGCGCTTTCGCTTGAAACATCCATGCCGAGAAAACCGAGGTTGTTCCGGATAAATGGTGCGACGGTCAATGCTGCGAAAAAGCCATATACCACGGTTGGAATGCCGGCGAGAATCTCGAGCAGCGGCTTCCCGATGGTACGAATCCTGCGACCGGCATATTCGGAGAGATAGATCGCGGACATCAGGCCCAGGGGAACGGCTACCACCATGGCAATGACGGTAATCAGGAAAGTGCCCGCAAAAAGCGGGACTGCCCCGAATGCGCCGGAAGACCCGACCTGGTCTTCACGTATTGCGGTTTGCGGTGACCACTCAAGTCCGAACAGGAAATCGGGAATGGGGATGATCCTGAAGAACCGGATCGATTCAAACAACACGGACATTACGATTCCGATCGTCGTGAGTATTGCCAGGCAGGAGCAGGCAATCAGGAACCATCTGATGAAACGCTCGATATGTCGCGTGACTACCCGGTTTCGCCTGGAGATGCCAAGGGCGGCAAACAACATGATCGGTACAGCGATAAAACAGCCGAACAGTGCGCCGAGGAAAGCCATGCCGGTGGTCAGGCTCCAGCCCGGGAAACCCGCAAGAGGCTGTGATCGGACGGACAGCGAGAACTTGGCGATTGGAGGTTTGGTAAAAGCACGATTCGGATAAAGGATCGAGTGCAGCGCTGAGCTGCACTCGATCACGCAGGGTCACATGGACATCGGGTTGAGATTCTGTGCGTCTGTCCTGAACTTCATCCGTTCCGCGGCAGGCATCGGAATCAGACCCTTGTCGGCCAGATAGCCTTCATCACCCCAGGCAGCCTCATCAGTGAAGGCGTCCAGATATTCCCTTATTCCGGGCGTCATTCCCACATGCGCCTTTTTTGCATAGAAGTAGATTGGTCGCGATACAGGATAGGAACCGTCCGCTATGGTTTCGAACTCCGGTTCAACACCATCTATGGCAGCCCCCTGTATCACGTCAGAGTTCTGGTCAAGGAAGCTGAAGCCGAAGATGCCCATGGCATGGGGATTTTCCCGCAGTTTCTGGACAATCAGGTTGTCGTTTTCCCCCGCCTCAATATAGAGACCGTCCTCCCGTATGGTATGACACAGCTTCTTGTAAGCGGTTTTGTCGGTCTTCTTCATGGACTTGATCCATTTGAAGGTCTTGCAGCCACCCTCCAGTGCAAGTTCGGAGAATGCGTCTCGTGTGCCGGATGTCGGCGGTGGTCCGAGCACCTCGATCTTGATCGAGGGCAGTTCCCGGTTGACATCCTGCCACGTGACATGGGGATTTTCAATCAGTTTTTCCCCTCCGGCAGGGTCGGGAATCTCCTTCGCCAGGGCGAGGAAAATGTCACGACGAGAGAGATTGAACGGTTCTGCTTCACTGGAGTTGCCAAGGACAATGCCGTCGTAACCAACCTTGACCTCGATGATGTCGGTAACGCCGTTTGCCTGGCACTTTTCAAATTCGCTGGCCTTGATGCGACGTGAGGCGTTGGTAATGTCGGGATGTTCCGCGCCGACTCCGGCACAGAACAGCTTCATTCCCCCGCCAGAACCCGTTGACTCGATGATCGGAGTTCCGAACTCGGTAGTCTTGCCGAAATTTTCCGCTACCACGGTTGCAAACGGATACACGGTGGATGAGCCGACAATCTGAATGTAGTCACGGCTCGCATGGGCAGCAATGCCAATGACCAGTGCAAGGCCGGTGGCAAGCATTAGAACGGTGTTTCTGTAAATGGAAGTTGGTATTTTCATCTGATGAAGACCTGTCGTTAGGTGTTTTGGAGAAAGGGATTGTCAGGACTTAACGTGACATCTGTCTTACACATTTGTTACAGTTTCGTATCTGCAGTGTTACGGTAATGTGAAAGTTGCTTCCCGGCATGGAACTCATGTACGGTTTTGAATGATGAGTACCCGGTTTCGGATATCGACAGCGGGTGCCGATATTGATTCGGTGCCCGCCAAGGATTCGATGTGTGCGAACCGCGGCATTGGGAAGTCCGCATGATTGACACGATTGATCGAATCAAGCAGATGGACCTGTGGTGCGGTCCTGTTGAGCCGCTATGTGTTTCAGGCGGAATCACCAATTCCAATTTTGCTGTTCAGGACGGCGGCAAGAGGTATTTTGTCAGGGTGGGGGAAGATATACCCGTTCACGGTGTCATGCGGTTTAACGAGGTGGCAGCAAGTCGGGCTGCCCATGCTGCGGGACTGTCTCCACGGGTCGTGCATCATGAAGCGGATATCATGGTACTGGATTTCATTATGGGTAAAACGCTTGACGAGCACGCTGTCCGGGAGCCGGGAAACCTGAGCAGGATTCTGTCCCTGGTGAAGTCATGCCACCATGATGTGCCGCTTTACTATCGTGGACCGGCACTGATGTTCTGGGTATTTCAGGTAGTGCGGAATTACGCTGCTGTACTCAGGGAGGCCGGAAGCAGGATGATTCCCATGTTGCCTGAACTGGAGCAACAGGCCAGCCTGCTTGAACAGGCAACCGGTCAGGTTGACATCGTGTTCGGGCACAATGATCTGTTACCGGCGAATTTCATTGATGATGGAGAACGGCTCTGGCTTATTGATTACGATTATGCAGGATTCAACAGCCCCCTGTTCGACCTGGGAGGGCTTGCATCCAATAATGGACTGGATGATGTCCAGGAAAAATGGATGCTTGAGGAATATTATGGACAGCCCGTTACGGAATCGTCATGGCTGTCCTATCAGTCCATGAAATGCGCATCCCTGCTGCGCGAGAGCATGTGGAGCATGGTTTCCGAACTCTACTCCGACCTGGATTTTGACTACAGGGCATATACCGAAGAAAATCTGGCAAGATATGAGCGGGCCGTGAAGATGTTCGAAGAGGCCCGGACAGGATAGACGTCAGGATCCCACCGGGCAGTCGTTGCCCGAGGTCAGGGTTCCGGGGTCAGGGCCGAGTCAGTATTCTTCGCGCCGTCGTAAATCGCCTCATTGTGGCTCAACATCATCCGATGATGCATCGCAAGTCCCGGTTCATCGAAATCGGCGCCCGGGATCGGGATATCCGTGAAGTGCCGGTGAGTGTCCTTGCCGCAAACCAGCATGGCGAAGTCCGTATCGACCAGGGTCTGGGAGACTTCAGGGGTAATGTAGTTGATGACCAGTCCGAGCCTGGGCTGGTCGGTATTGTTCGGTCCTGATGCATGCAGCAGATGTCCATGGTGCAACGAGGCCTGCCCGGGCTCAAGCTCGACATGTACCGCTTGTGATTCGTCAACATCGAAATCGGCGCGCTGGCCACGGGTGAGAAGATTGTCTCCATCGGCTGTGTCGTGATGGGGTTTCAGTCCCGACAAGTGAGAACCCGGGAGAAACTTCATGCTGCCGTTGTGCCGGTTTGCCGGGCCTAACGCGAGCCACACGGCGATCTCCTGGTCATTGCTGAGTCCCCAGTAGGTCAGATCCTGATGCCATGAGACATATGAAGCTGAGCGGGGCGGCTTGATAAATACGCTGGTGCCCCATACCATCAGGTTCGGTCCGAGTATGGATGCAACGGTTTCAAGGATCAGCGGGTTGCGTATGATGTCGTTGACGAATGGGCAGACAACATGTAATTGATTGAGCTGACCACGATTGCCAAGCCTGGGGGCGAGGTCGCTTTCGGCAATCTCCCGGATTCGCCGACTGTAATCCCTGGCCTTGCCGGGGTCCAGGACATTCAGGGGGAAGTAGTAACCGTTTTCCCGGTAGTCTCGTTCAAAGCCGTATGGAATCATGCCGCATGCTCTCCAGATGGACTTGATGGTTTCAGCGGATTCTGCCACACCTTGTTTTGTCTGATCAATTTCCGAGCCATCGGACCGCCGGAACGACATGATGCGGGTTGACACCAGGTCAAGGCATGCAGAACAGATGTCCTGCCATGGTGGCATGGCAACAAGGACCCGGAAAACACTATCCAAGCACCAGGGAGGTCTGCGGCTTGGCTGGCACGACCCGGCTGGATGGAAAGGTGACGCTGAACTTGCTGCCCTTGCCGGGCTTGCTCTTGATATGCAATGTCGCCTGGTGCCGATTCACGATGTGATTGACTATGGCAAGTCCCAGTCCGGTACCTCCGGTTGCGCGTGAACGGGCAGTATCGGTCCGGTAGAACCTTTCGGTCAATCTGGGAATCTCGTCCTTTTCTATGCCGATGCCGGTGTCCTGTACCGACAGGCGCCCACCAGTTGGCGTCACTTGCCAGGAGATGGTGATCTGACCGCGTTCCGGAGTGTATCTGACCGCATTGCTGACCAGGTTCAGGACCAGGCTTTCTATTTCCTTGCGATTGCCGGTCAGGTGAAATTCCTTGTCCGTGGTCGTGCGGACCCTGTGTGCCTTGTTACCGCTTAGTGCCCTGGCATTTTCGAAAACGGAGTCGATCAGTGAACCCAGTTCGAATGTCTCGTGTTCTTCAGTGGTCTCCGGATCCTCCAGACGTGAAAGAATCATCATGTCTTCAACGATTCGCTTGATCTGTGCGGTTTGCTCGTGCATTTGCCTGATTGCGCGTTTCCACTCTTCCGATATGCCGTTCTTCTTGTCCTGCAGCATCATTTCAAGATATCCATACAAGACGCTTACGGGTGTGCTGAGTTCATGGGAGGCGTTCGCAACAAAATCCCTTCTGATCTTTTCAAGCGCCTTGATCCAGGTAACATCCCGTGCCTGCAACAGGTATTGATCGTTCTTGTAGGGCAGGATACGCAGCCTGATCGTGGTCTCGGGCAATGCCGGAGCGGGAAGGTCGAGGGGGTCGTCCATATTTCGGCTGGAGATGAATTCCGACATTTGCGAATCGTTGGTGATCGAACAGAAGTCAATGTGGGTATGGCGGGACGGATTGATGCCGAACCATTTTTGCGCCGTTCCATTAGCCCAGTTCAGATGCATCCTGGTATCGAGAATGATTATTGCATCCGGTAGCCAGGAGACACTTTCATGCAACTCGTCAATCCTGTCGGGTGCCTGTAGCGGGGTTTCCGACCCTGGTTTAGTGTCCCGGGTGTCAGCGCGTCGGAGGTGACCATCGGCTTGTGCCTGACGTTTCCTGCTGCCGGTCCGGCAAATCAGAATGCCCAGGACAGCAAATGCCGTTACTGCGGCAAGGACCATGTAAAGGGAAAAACCAGGGGTCGTCGACACTGGACCAGGATCATGAGGTTGATAAACGATATCCGACCCCGCGCACCGTCTTGATCAGGCTGTGGTGTCCGTGTTTCTCGAGAATTGAACGCAAGCGCCGGATGTAGACATCCACGGTCCGTTCATCCACGTAGCTGTCCTTGCCCCAGACCTTGTCAAGCAGTTGTGTGCGGCTGTAGACGCGGTCCGGCTTGAGCATGAACAGGTAAAGCAGCTCGAACTCCTTCACGCCGATGTCCGCATACTGTCTACCCACCCGGAATGTATGCGCCTGTGGGTCAAGAACGATATCCTGGCAGATAACCGCTTCTCCTGACTGCTGGGGCCTGTTGCGTCGAATTGCCGCACGTATCCTGGCCAGCAGTTCGTTTGTGGAGAAAGGTTTGGTCACGTAGTCGTCTGCTCCCGAATCCAGCCCCCTTATCTTGTCTTCCTGTTCTCCCTTTGCTGTCAGCATGATGATTCCTATGTCAATGGTCAGGGGATGGGTTTTCAGTTTCCTGGCGTACTCCAGGCCGTCCATTCCGGGCAGCATCCAGTCGAGCAGGATCAGGTCCGGCAACTTTTCTTTCAGACATTGGTCGGCATCCCCTGCATTCGTGGCCTGCATGGTCTTGTACCCGTTCCGCTTCAGCAGAAATCGCAGCATCTCATTCAATGCCAGGTCATCTTCAATGATCAGGATCGTGTTTTTCGCCATGGATGGATTGTTGCCGGTCTCGGATCACAATTGTATTACAGAAGGCGATCCGGAACGCCCGTACGGATTTCCGATGCCCGAATGTTCGAAATAGTCCGTAACCGGCAGTGTCCAGGAACGATGATGTCGTGAATCGGGAGTTTCATGCAGTACCCGCCCTTACCTGACAAGGGAAACCAGCTTTTCCATGCCTTCTTCAATCCGCTCTGCCGGAATGGATGAAAACCCCAGTCGGAAGAAGTTTCTGGGTTTCCGTTCCCCATGAAAGAAAACTTGTCCAGGCTCAAACAGTATTCCCTGCTTGACCGCGGCTGCCGCCAGCTGGACGGTGTCCAGGTTTTCGGGGCCCTCGACCCAGAAGGCAGAGCCTCCGAATGTCGGGCGGCGACTGTTGCCGGGAAAATGCCGTTCAAGCAGGTCACCGAGTACCTGCCATCTTTCATGCAGTGTCTGGCTCAGACGGTTCACCAGTGCGTCGTGGAATCCCCGTTTGAGAAACTCCGCAACGATCAGCTGGTTGTTGATCGGCGGGTGGCGCAGCATGAGCCTGCGCAGGGACCGTGCCTGAACGATGAATTCCTCGGGTGCAACCATGAATCCCAGGCGAATTCCCGGCGCCAGGGTTTTGGACAGGCTTCCTATGTAGATAACACGACCATCGCTGTCCAGGCTTTTCAATGCGGGGGTGGGTTCGCCGACATAATTGAATTCCGACTCGTAGTCGTCTTCAATGATGATCACATTGTGTTTGTGCGCCTGTTCCAGCAGCTCGATCCTGCGCGACCTTGGCATGGTGACCGTGCTGGGGTAATGGTGGCTGGGGGTCGTGTAGATGCAATCGCAGCGGCTGAGAGCCTCTGTCGGCATGAGCCCCTTGTCGTCGACTGGCAGGGGAACCGTGCGGGAGGTGAATATCCTGAAGGTGTTTTCTGCATCCACGTATCCCGGCGATTCGAACCCCACGGTTTTTTCCGTATTGAGCAGGAGTTGTGCCGACAGGTAGATACCCTGCTGTGCACCCAGGGTGATCAGGATTTCATTCGGTTCTGCCCAGACGCCTCGTCGTGGCAGGATATTCATGTGAATCTGGCTTACAAGGTCGGGGTAGTCCTGGTCCACCTTGTCCTTTGCCCAATCGTGTATTGATCTGACCGTTACCGCTTCACGGGCACAGGCCCTCCAGTCGGAAATGGGGAACAGATCCTTGTCGTACTGGCCGCATATGAAGGGATAGGGGAACTGGTGCCAATTGCCCGGTTTCTGGTTCTGCTTGAATTGTTCGGGAAACACTGCCAGAGACTGGTTCCAGTTCACCTTGCTGTCAAACAGTCTTGACTGGCGTGGCATGTTGATCCGACCCTTCAGGATCTCGGGGTTTATGTAATACCCGCTACGTTCCCGTGCAACCAGGAAACCCTTGTCGACCAGATTCTGATAGGCGTGGACAACCGTATTTCGCGCCACGGACAACTGTCTGGACAGTTTGCGGCTTGATGGTATCGGCAGATCCGGCGACAGATGCTCTGTCAGGATGGCCGAGACAATCATTTCCTGAACCCGGGATTGCAGGGTTCCCTTGTTGTGCTGCGGAAGCTGGAAAAGATATTCTGCCACAATCCGCTAATTCTAGATTCAAATCATGCTGTTTTACAGGGGAGTCGGAAAGCCGAACCGTCTGTCCGGCGTGTCAGGAGCACCGGCTGTGGGGAAATGCGGTCTGCAACGAATCATTACGGGCTCGTCGCAACCTGTCCGGGCGCATGCCATCCCGGACAACTGAAAATAATTACAAATTCCTGAACCGGATAAGGTAGCATTGCACACACACGAGCCAATCAGCAGGAAATTGAAAATGCCGATCATCGATAAAAGATGCCTTCTTGGCGCAATCGTCACTCTGGTCTTGTCTGCACCGCTACATGCCAATACGCTCAGACTGGCCTACGATGCGGATCCGGTCTCCCTGGATATTCATGAGCAGTTGTCGGGTGGCACCCTGCAACTCTCCCACATGGTTTGCGATCCCCTGATCCGCTGGAACCAGGAACTGGGCTTCGACCCACGGCTTGCGAGCGGATGGGAAAGGCTTGATGAAACCACGGTCCGTTTCAGCCTGAGAAAGGGGGTCAGGTTTCATTCGGGCAGGGAAATGACGGCCAGGGATGTGGTGTTCACTTTTGACCGGCTGAAGCAGAGTGAGGACTTCAAGGGAATCTTCGTGAATTTTTCCGGCATCAATGTCATCGATGACTACACGATTGATATCGTCACCGATGGCCCCTACCCGCTGGTGGAGCATACGGCCACCTACATTTTTCCGCTTGACAGCGAGTTCTACAGCGGTACCGATGATCGCGGGCGTGACAAGGGAGAGATCATCAAGCACAGCGACTCGTTTGCCTCAACCAATATCTCCTGTACAGGACCCTTTACGGTTACTTCGCGGGAACAGGGAGTAAAGGTCGTGTTTGACCGCTTCGCCGACTACTGGGACCGGGATTCTCCGGGCAATGTCGAACGCATCATATTCACGCCAATCAAGGAAGATCCGACCCGGGTAGCGGCTCTGCTGTCCGGGGATATTGATTTTGCGGCCCCGATTCCCCCCGTGGATCTCGATCGAATAGCCGATACCGATGGCGTTGACCTGGTGACAATGAGCGGTACGCGCATCATTACCTTCCAGCTGAATCAGCAGCGCAATCCCGCACTGGCGGATCTGCGTGTGCGCCAGGCAATCGTCCATGCGGTCAACAACGAAGGAATCGTCGAGAAGATCATGAAGAATTTTGGCACGGCAGCCGCCCAGCAGAGCCCCAGGGGATATGTGGGCTACAACGAGAGTCTGAAACCGCGATATGACCTGGAAAAGGCCAGGGCACTGATGGCTGAAGCCGGGTATGCGGATGGATTCGATGCGACGATGATGGCGCCGAACAACCGCTACGTCAATGATGCCAAGATTGCGGAAGCGGTTGCCAACATGCTGGCCAAGATCAATGTCAGGGTAGATCTCACGACCATGCCCAAGGCCCAGTACTGGCCGAAGTTCGATGAGCGTGCTGCGGATATCATGATGATAGGATGGCATTCGGATACGGAAGATTCCGCCAATTTCACGGAATTTCTCGCCATGACGCCCGACAAGGAAACCGGTTATGGTCAGTACAACAGCGGCAACTATTCGAACCCCGAAGCTGACCAGCTGGTACTGGACAGCGCGAAGGAAACGGATCCGCAGAAACGCGCCGAAATGCTGCAGCGCGTGGAACGGATTCTTCATGACGAAGCTGCCTTCGTGCCGTTGCACTGGCAGGATCGGGCCTGGGCAGCCCGCTCGGGGGTGCAGATCGATAAAGTCGTCAATGTCATGAACTTTCCATACCTTGGTGATCTGGTGATGGACTAGGCGCTATCGTTACAAGTTGTGGCGACACAGGACGAGGCATCGGATGTGGATGGTGGCGAGGAACGGATGCAACATGCTTCGCATGCCGCGGCGGTGCCCCGCCTGCGGTGGTGTACCGGGATTCCGTACGATCAGAATGCCAGCCTGACTGCAATCTGCCGTGGTGCCTGCTGCAGCAATCACCCGGAACGGCAGACCATACGCCCCCACGACCAGATGCAGTTTCGTTTTGACCTCCCTTCCTGTGCGGACCCATCGCCTGATCCCCGGTTCGCGTACCACATGCGGATGGGCCTTGACGAGCCGATTCGCAGCAGCAGGATGCGTAGTCCGGCTCGTCCATGAGTTGTTTCAGCAGGCCTTGGCATAGTCCCTTGTCACGACAGCAGCAGTAGCGCCGATGGGGACTTCCAGTCTCTGCAGTCCGGCGGCAGGTCCCGTCAGGGCGCTCCCGCGCGCAGAATCCACAGGATCATCGAGGAAACGCCGATTGTCCCGGGCCACGCCATCCCAACACTCCCTGTACCCCGGCAGATGGGGTTCCAGCAGGGGTCCTGTCCCCGGTCTGAAAGGTCATGTCCGTGATAGGAATCGATCATCCCGGCCTCTCCGAAAAATCGCTCCTCCGAATCCTGCCGCAAATCACCCGACTTGTGATGACGGCATCTAGAACAGCGAGGCACTCAATTCATTCACGGCTTTCAGCATGTCTGGATCATCCGTCAGGGTTTCTGAAATAGCGCTCCGGCAGGCAGCTTTCGGAGAAACGCCACGCATCATCAGCTTTGCTGCATGGACAAGCAGTCGAGTACTGGCGCCTTCTTCCAGGCCATTGCCCTTGAGATTCCTTGTCATGCCGGCGTATTTGACCAGTTTTGCCGACATTTCCCGATCGAGCCCCGACTCCTGAGTGATGATCTCGATTTCAAGACCGGATTCCGGATAATCGAATTCAATCGAGACAAACCGTTGCCGGGTGCTCTGTTTCAGGTCTTTCAGCACGCTTTGATAGCCTGGATTGTATGAGATTGCCAGGCAGAATGCGGGCGGTGCGGCAAGCAGTTCCCCTGTCTTCTCGACAGGTAGCACCCTGCGGTCGTCCGCAAGGGGGTGAATGACCACGGTGGTGTCCTTCCTGGCCTCGACGATCTCGTCCAGGTAACAGATACCGCCCGCCCGTACGGCACGCGTGAGCGGTCCGTCAGACCACCTTGTCTCGCCACCTATGATCAGGAATCGGCCGACCAGGTCGGCGGCAGTCAAGTCATCATGACATGAAACCGTGATCAGCGGACGCTGCAGGCGCCAAGCCATATGTTCCATGAATCGCGTCTTGCCGCAACCGGTAGGACCCTTGAGCAGTATCGGGATACCATTGGAATAGGATGCCTCGAACAAAGTCGTTTCGTCGTTCTGTTCGGCATAAAACGGTTGTTCGGGAATCTCGTATTCCTTCAGGGGCATTACGCTGGTCATGATATCGGTTCGGATTCGAAAGGCAGAAAGTGTAGCAGGGTCAAATGGGTGGGGTATCAGGCTTTGTCGGATATTGAAATGGCAGGGCAGGTGCCGATTAGTGACATGATCAACATCTTTTGCCACATTGCCGCTGCTGGCACCCTATCTGCGTCATTCTGCCTCCGAGCCACTCCGAAGTGCAACCCCCGTAGTTGTTGTAATTGAAGTTGGGAGTCTGTATTGCGGAAGCGCTGGGAGGTGGTGTCGGAACTGCCCGAATAGAGATGGAGTCCGGAGTGGATTGCGGAGCACTGCCGCATGCGTGGCGAAGTGACGGTGGGTCGCGGGTGAATATGCCGCCATGTTCGGTTGGATCGGAGTTCGGGGAGCGTTCCGTTACCTGTGTCGTCGCGGTAGGAAGCCGGACTGGCGCGATGGACGGCATTCCGGTCGTGGTTGCATTTCCGGGTCTTGTGGACATTAGGTAATGTCGTCACAAGTTGAAGGATTGGTGGAATGATGTAGCGAAGCAATTTTCCGGAGAGCCCGGGATGACCGAAGCGCACCACGGACATGATCCTTCGGACCGCAAATGGTCCCTGCCGGAGCCCCATCTGCCAAGGCACCGGGGCTGCTGGGGCGGTGTGGCCCGGGACAACCGGCGTTTCCTCGATGCAGTGCTGTGGATCCTGCGCACGGGCGCGCCCTGGCGGGATCTGCCGCTCCGGGCGATTGCTGCAGCAGGCGCCACGGCGGATTGCCGCCAGGCTGACGTTCTGATCGAGGGGGTGGATGCCGGGGCGTTGCTGTCAGATCGGGCCCATGACACCAACCAGCTCCTGGCGCACTGCCGCAGACGGGGCATCGAACCGGTGATCCCGTCGAAACGCAACCGCAAGGTACAGCGACAGCATGATCGGCAACTGTATCGCCAGCGACACCGGGTGGAGAACGCCTTCCTGCACTTCAGGTGCTGACGGGGCATCACCACTTGTCATGCGAAGAATGCCGCATCATTCCTCGCCGCCATCCATATCCGATGTCTCATGCCATGGCGCGATAACTCGTGACGATATTTCCTGGTCAGAGTGTACGCGCGTGGTGGGAGAGAAGATGCGGACCGGGCCTCGAAGTACAGCGGGTCAGGGGGAGGATGTCCGCTGCGGTGTCGGGTGTACACTCTCACGGCGGACAACGGCAGGGAGTTTGCAGGACATCGCAGGATCGCCAGGGAGTTGGAAGCGGACTTCTTCTTCACGACGCTGTACCATTCCCGGGAACGTGGCCTGAACGGACATGTGGACGGTCTGGTCCTTCGGTACTTCCCGAAGGGCACAAACCTGCCCGAGGTGACCGTGGCACAGGTCCGGGTCATCAGGAACCGGCTGAATCGCTAGCCGTGCAAGGTGCTGGGCTACCGCACTCCTGCGGAGATCTTCATGGGTGCACCGTCCCCACCCTGAGAGTCCGTCGTTTCTTCCCCGGCCACGCGCATGACGCCCCGCAGGGCGCAGGCTCGCAGGCTCGCGGGCTACTGAATCGGATGACACGACCAGCTGACAGTCCGACCCTGCTCATGGAACCGGGCGTACGAAGACGATGAGACCTGCCAACTGGTCCATGAGCAGGGTTTCAAGCCGGTGGTTCCGCCGAAACGGAATCGGCTCGCGCCTTGGCAATACGACCGGGTATTGTACAGGCGTTCGGGAACCGGACGGCGCATGTGAACATGATATGCGGGCTGGTAGCGGAAACCGGTCCTGGGATTCCGCAGGGCCGCAGCAGGGTCCGACCAGCGGTTGGGGATATTCCGGGTAGCGCCGCCGGGGACATCGGGTTGCCGGAGCAGCTCCTGTCCCTGTCGGCGGACCTGTACGACAGGCTGGTGCACGATACGATGGGATGATGGCGGAAGCGGCCCACTCGGATGGACAGGCATGTCTGCCGATGATGGCTCCCGGCGTGAATCCGGCATGGACACAGCCGGAGAAGACAGAATCCCTGGTTTATACAGAGTCCGGGAGCATTTTCCCGTAGACACCTCTGTTGCGTATAATACTGTTGCATGGAGCCTGCACAATCCGAGATGCCTGCCAGTACCGTAGCGATACCGTCGGCGACTGCTGGCGTGCGGTGCTCGCATCGCAAATCACAGTCGTCGTTTCATGTCCGATGCCTCCTTGTCAAATCTGCTCCACCCCGGTAACGGCAGAATTCCACCGCACCCTGCCGACCGCAGTATCGGGAATGCCCGGCTTGGCACTGTTGCGGGAAATCCCTCAAACAGTGACGTTGCCGGGGACATGACCGTCTGCGGGCTGCAGGGCAAAGGGAAAACAGCGGTGCTCCGCCACCTTGCGGGTAGCCATGCATGCGATGGCATGCAGCCCCCGGTCCGGCAGGCGGGACTGGTCCGGTGAACGACTTCCTCCAGAGACTGGATGTGGCCGGAATCCGGGCAGGCATCGGAACCTGGCTCGACACCCATGTGCTGGTGCCCGACAATGCGGCCCAGGCTGGGTTGATCGTGTTTGCGGTACTGCTGGGCCGGTTGCTGGGACCGAAACTGCGACAGTCCATCGCAGCGGCATCGGAACGCCGGGTCCGGCATCCCGGGACCCTGAAGTTTTTCGGACGGGTCGCCGCGCTGTCCGCACCGATCATCATTCTGCTGTTCCTGTGGGTCGCCGCAGGGGTCGGATCGCAGACCACCCTGTTCGGCTATCGCCTGACACAGATTGTGGTGAGCCTCGTCGGCGCTTGGGTGCTGATCAATCTGGCCTCGGGATTCATCCGTAACGACCTGCTGTCCAGATCGATCGCCTGGACCGCCTGGGTTCTGGCCGCACTGGTCGCTCTCGGGCTGTTCGACGCCACGCTCGCTCTGCTCGACAGCGTCGGCATGACCTTCGGACAGGTACGGATTTCACTGCTCTCCCTGATAAAAAGCACCGTGGCCCTCGGAATCCTGCTCTGGATAATGCGGGTGCTGTCGAGTGCACTCGAGCGGCGCATCGGGCGGTCGGACAGCCTGACGCCATCGGTTCAGGTTCTGCTTGCCAAGATCGTCAAGATCGCGCTTGTGGCCCTTGCTAGTCTCATCGCAATCGGTAGCCTCGGGATCGATCTTACGGCACTTACCGTATTCGGCGGTGCGCTGGGCATCGGTGTCGGAATCGGTCTGCAGAAGGTCGTTTCCAATCTGGTCAGCGGCCTCCTGCTGCTGCTGGACAAGTCGATCAAGCCCAACGATGTCATCGCGGTCGGCGGCACCTACGGCTGGGTCGCCGCGCTCGGCGCGCGCTATGCAGCGATCCGGACCCGCGATGGTGTCGAGTACCTGATCCCGAACGAGGAACTGATCACCCAGCGGGTGGAAAACTGGTCGCATAGCGACAAGAAGGTGCGACTTAACATTCCGGTCGGCATTTCCTACAGTTCGGATGTGCGCCTGGCAATGGACCTGTGCCGGAAGGCGCCGGGAGGCGTCTCCCGGGTTCTGGCCGATCCACCGGCGCAATGCCTGCTCAGGGGTTTCGGCGACAGTTCGCTCGATCTCGAGATCCGGCTATGGATAGACGATCCGTCGGAAGGCCGCTCCAACGTCATCAGCGAGGTCCTGCTCCGGGTCTGGGAACTGTTCCGCGAGCACGGTATCGAAATCCCCTTTCCGCAGCGCGACCTGCATCTGAAATCGGGCAGTATTCCCCGTCTGGAGGAGCACCTCCGTTCAATGCCATGAACCGGGTAGTGCCGCAGGAAGTTCCGGGCAACACATTTTCTGGAAGTTACACAGTGTCCGCTTCAAAACCCCGGCTTTCAAGCTTATCTGGGCGGTGAAGAATCTGCATCGGCCATGGATCAGCAAACCGGGCCAGTCCCGACAACATCGCACCCGCGATAGTTTTCACCAACCGCCGCAGGGCCGAGATTCCCGCTGAAACCTGGCGACGGTTGGTCTGCAGAGACCGTGCAATCGATGAAATGATCTCGCCCCCGGCATGGCACGGCATCATCCCGGCTCGCTCAACCAGCCGTAGCGACTCGGTACGGGAACAGCTTGTCGTCTGCAGGACACCCGATACCTCGCGACTGATTTCCATACGCGCCAGTCGACTCTGAAATGGCATGGCTGGTTCTCCGAATAACCTCATGATATCCAGTAGCCTGGCCTGCACCAGAATCGGCAATGTTGAAATGTTATATGGGAATCGCTGCACTAGCCCGAAGTACGGAGTGGATTTCTTCTGGATATCGGATGCACCGCATCTCGAACACGGAATCGTCTCGGAGCGCAAGGAGGCGGAAGGAGTTCTGCAACTTATCATTCAGGAAATGGATAGGCGGTTCCAGTTAATCCGGGAAGCGAAGGTTCCGAACATCCAGGAATACAACGCAAAAGTGGATGCTGACAGGCAACTGCCAAGGATTGTATTGATCCATGATGAAATGGCGGACTGGATAGCCGGTTTTGAGGGATATCGAGCAGTGGTGCAAAAAACCATAACCCGTCTTGCTGCGATGGCCCGTGCCTGTGGAATCAATGTCATCATGATTACCCAGCGTGCTGCCCAAGACGCTATTCCTGTTGGTATTCGAGATAATCTGGGGAATCGATTGTGTCTGAAGGTGGCAACAAAAGCGGAGTCGGAGCTCGCCCTTGGCATGCCGGTGTCGGAACAACTTCTCGATAAAGGACATCTTGCAGCCAACATTGGCGGAGATAAGCCTGACAATGCCGGATATTTTACGGTTCAGGTTCCCTATGCAAGTGCCGAGAACCTCGAGCAGTTGGGAAGGTCCGCAATCAATATCTGGAATAGTTCGGAATCTGATTGAGTGTACTCCACTCGCCGGGACATGGAAAAGCACCCTGGTTCAGGAAAGGGTTTGCTGGTGCCAGTCGTGTAATCGGAAAAGTATTCTGATCCTTTTTTGGTCGGCTTTATCCGAGCTGCTGTTTGAGATGCCTCATATTTGTGTATCAGCTTCAGTGAATTGTACGTTCCATAAATTCCGTGCACATGGAGTAGCTGGTTCCTTGTCTGCAAAAAAGTCGCGAGTATTTTTGATGGTCATGTAAATAAATAGTATACTGGGATAATGAACCGATACTTGGAAAAGCCGGTCACGGAGGACCTGAACAGGAAAATGGTATTCATAGGCGGTCCTCGGCAGGTGGGCAAAACCACCTTGGCGTTCAATCTCGCCCCGGAGTCGCACCGTTACCTGAGCTGGGATGTCCTGGAGGACAGGGAGTTTATCCTCAGGCAGAAGTTTCCGGTAGAGCAGAACATCATCTTTGATGAAATCCATAAATTCAGGCTCTGGAGAAACTACCTCAAGGGCTTCTACGACAAGGTAGGTGCAGGAAAGAAAATTCTGGTAACCGGAAGTGCGAGGCTCGATTATTATCGGCACTCCGGCGATTCCCTCCAGGGGCGTTACCACTACTACAGGCTACACCCGCTGACCGTGATGGAACTGGGGATCGGGAAACAGTCCGATTTTGAGATGCTCCTTGAACTGGGCGGATTTCCGGAGCCGTTCCTGTCAGGTTCGCGCCGACTGGCCCGACGGTGGTCCAGGGAGTATCGAAGCCGCGTGGTTAACGAGGATATACCCAGTCTGGAACTCTCGCAAAACCTGTCCATGATGGAGTTGCTGTTGATGGAACTGCCGAAGCGGGTCGGCAGCCCCCTATCTGTCAATGCCTTGCGGGAGGACCTTCATCTGGCGCACAACACCGTTTCAAAGTGGCTGGATATCTTTGAACGCATGTATCTGATTTACCGTATTTCTCCATTCGGGGCGAATGGCTTGAGAGCTGTCAGGAAGGAACGGAAGCATTATCACACCAACTGGGCGGACGTGCCTGACGAAGGGCCCCGCTTTGAAAATCTGGTAGCTGGTCATCTGCTCAAGTGGGTGCATTTCGAGCAGGATTTTGCGGGCCGGAATGTCGAGATGAGATACTTTCGGGATGTGGACCGTCGGGAGATTGATTTCATCCTCGTGGAAGATGGCCGCCCGTTTCGTGCCGTGGAATGCAAGCTGAAGCATAAGGAGGTCGCGCGGAGCCTGAAGTATTTCAAGGCCAGATTCCCGGATGTGGAGGCCATTCAGGTGCATCGGACCGCCGGGGAATCATGCATCTCCAAAGACGGAATACACTGCCTGAACTGGAAGGAGTTCCTTGGAAACTACATCTGATGGTGGTGTCTGCGAGTCTGTCTGGCCTTGTCCTGTATATTGAATGAGGATTGGGCAGTCGATGATTCCTGCGGTCGCCGGGGGTTGTTCGGGGTACATCGGGCAGTCTTGACGGTTTGCAAAAAGCAACATCCCGCAGTGATGAACCGGTGCCTGGAGAAACCAGCCAGGGATGATCTGGACGAGAGTTTCCGGATGCACGCTTGTGAAACAGGTAGCCTGGCCGGTATCAGGCATCCTGCCCGCAGTTTCCGCGATCCGTCAGTTCAGGATTCTGAGCCGGTCCCCAATGTGCAGCGTTCCTGTGGTTTCGGGGATCAGGTTGACGCCGAAATAGATTTCGCCATCCTCCCGCTGCCGGTATCCGGACAATGTCCGGATGGGCTCCGGTCCTTCCAGCATGCCGGTTGCAGGGTTCACGGTCGGCACGGAACAGCGACCACAGTGCTTGGCGAAGCGTAGCCCCACTTCGTTGATTTCAAGATTCCGCCAGGAGTCCTCCTCAAAGGGCTGGCAGCCGCTGACTACGATGTTCGGCCGGAACCGGTCCATGCCGATCGGTTCCTGAAGCCGCGCGTTCAGGTCGTCAAGCGATTCCTGCGAGGTCAGCAGTATCGGGTAGCCGTCCGCAAAGTGGGTATGATCCCCTTCCGACGAGCATGCCGGATCGCATGACCGGATTTCATCATCCGGGAAGGAGACCAGTTTGCAGTTTGCGCCGATTGCATCGCTCAGCCATTCATTGGTTGGCCCTTCATGGATGACGCCATTGACAATGTCTCCCCAGACGGCCGTTTGCAAGCGGTTTTCCGGTTCCGGAGCCGGTGTATCGACAATCAGGTCCTCCATGCCGAATGTTGAAAGCGTCAGTGTGCCATCGTGAATGGACGGCTGAACCAAGGCCATCTGCGGATGGAGCCTCTGTGTCATGAACGTACCGTCGGGTTCCACGAGCATCCACTGGCGGTCGAACCGCAATCCCGTCCGGATCAGGTCGGCTGACTCCAGTGCGATGCCCGCCAGGGACTTCACCGGGTAGGTGTATAATGCAGTGACTTTCATTGCTTGAGGAATTGATGCCAAGGAGCGTTTTCGGGGGTTGTCCGGCGTAAAGCCCGGATAAAATCCCTTTACCCAAATCATTATACCAGAACCCATGAATGATCGACCTGACGCCTCGGGTCTGCTGTCGGACCTGATCGCCTTTGATACCACCAGCCGCAATTCAAACCTCGAACTCATAGAGTTCGTCATTTCCAGGCTGGAACCTTTCGGGATACATCCGGAACTGACATTCGACGACAACAGGAAAAAGGCCAACCTGTTCGCGACGATCGGCGATTCCAGGGAACCCGGGATCGTTCTGTCCGGGCATACCGACGTGGTCCCGGTGGATGGACAGGACTGGTCCAGCGACCCGTTCACTACGGAAATCCGGGAGCAGCGACTGTATGGGCGGGGAGCAAGCGACATGAAGGGATTCATCGCCATATGCCTGACCCGGATTCGCGATATCCTGGAGGCCGATCTGGCTGTTCCCGTGCATCTTGCCTTTTCCTATGATGAGGAGGTGGGCTGTCTGGGAGTGGTCAGGCTGCTTGAGTCGCTCTGCAAGCGGCCGGTTCTGCCGAG
>JAJDVC010000202.1 GCA_022826305.1 Gammaproteobacteria bacterium
CAGGCGCGAGGCCGCCGCGTCGGCCCCCGAACATGTGGTCGGCCTCGAGCTCGGCGCCCGCTGGTGAGTGCGCCCCGCGAGATTCCCGAAGCCGCCGCCAGCCTTGTCCGCCGTCCCGTCAGGTGGCGCCGGAACTCGTGACGACATTTTCTACCGCTGGATCTGAGGAATTGGTTGCCGGGAGGCCATTCGGCGGGTCATGTGAGTGATCTGTTTGAAGATCTGGAGTTGAGGGAGTTGAACGCGCCATACGAGGGAGACGGGTGCCGCAAGTGGTCGCATGAACCGCGAATGATGCCGAAGGTTCTGACATGCGGTTACGCGACGGGAGTATTTTCGGTCTCGTGGCATGGCCCGGAAGCTGGCGAAGGACGTGGGTCTGGCTGCGGAGATGGGATCGGCGCACTTCGGCAAGTTGTCGATTGACGGTGCGAAGGTTCGGATGAACATCTCGAGGCGCAAGGCGATGAGTTGCGGTCGGATGTCTGAGGGGGAGCGTCCGGAGTCGGAGTTCAGGGTGTTGCTCGATCATGAGGTGGTGATGGACGCGGCGAAGCATTTGTGGCAGGCCCGTATGGCGGCGAAGCTGGGGACGGTGTCGGGGCGGGCGCAATACGCAGGGCGCAAGTGGCTGTCGGAGGCGCCGGGATTTCGGCGATTCAGTGTGCACGGCCTGTACAAGGTCCAGAGAGAGTGGGATCTGATCTGGCTGGTGTTGAACGTCAAGCTGATGCGGCGGCTTCAGGCGGCCTGATGACCGGGATTCAGCCTGGCCCGGAAGGTGATCGGGCTTCGCTTCAGGGCTCCCTGGAGTTGTTCCCTTGCCCAAGGTCCGACACTGTCTTGTCTGTACGAACCAGTGGTTATTGAAAGGCTTGAGAATCCAGACATTTCCTGCTGCTTCAAATCGTCCTGCAGCGCAGGTTCCCGGGGATATCGAAGCAAGGCTGGCGTGATGGAGAAACTTCCCGTGACGCTGTCGGTGGGAGCTTCGTGAGCGAACTGAATGCGCTCGTGAACCGGTGCATGCGCGACGAATCGGCAGTCGGCAACGCCCGTCAGTCTCGTTCACGAGATAGATCGGTTCTCCGGGAATCGGTTTGTCGGGTGCCGGAGGGCGCCCTCGGCGAGGCGCTTGCCGGAAGTCCGTGGATCGGCCGATTCTTCGGCGGGCGGACCCGGTCGCCTGGCCTCGGCGGAATCGGAGCTGAGCATGAAGAGGATTGGGCCGGGGGCGACATGCCTGTGGTCAGACGATCCCGGGTTGCCGGGCAATCCTGTCGACCGCAACCCGGAACCGCCTCTCGGACCCGGGAGCAGCCCTGCACCATTTCGTTTCCTCGCCATGGAGTGCCGGATGCTCGGTGAGAGATGGTTCACACCGGTATGGCAGTGGTGTATTTCATCTGTTCGATTGCAAATGTCGATGTCACGTCCTTCAGCGCGATACGGTCAATGATCTTCTTGTAGAGATTATCGAATGCTGCAATGTCGGGGACCACGACCCGCAACAGGTAGTCCACTTCTCCGCTCATCCGGTAGATCTCCATGATTTCGGGAATGCTTGACATTTCGAGTGCGAACTTCTCGCTCCATGCGGTATTGTGCTGGTCCGTCTTGATCGAGATGAACACCGTTACCGCAGCGTCGACCTTGGCCGGATCAAGCAGGGCCACCCGGGCCCGGATGACACCTTCATCCTCAAGCCGTTGTATGCGTTTCCAGCAGGGGGTCGGGGACAGGTTGACTTTCCCGGCGATTTCCTTGATGGTCATCCCGGCATCCCTTTGCAGGTAATAGAGAATTTTGCGATCTACCGGATCCAGGGTTTTTTCATCCCGTTTTTTCATGCTTGAAAGATATCCTGTTCCCGGATGGCCATCTACAGGGTTATTTTAGCATTATTTTCCCTTTCGTGTTGTTTCGCTGCATATACGCTCAATAAACTTTGACCATTTGGTGAAAGGAGCATCGTGATGTATCAGTACAGCACCTCGGAACAACGGTTTCTCCGCGATCGGGCAGGTCAGTTCCGAAACCAGGTAACCCGTTATCTGGACGGGGAACTTGAAGAGGAGGAGTTCAGGCAGCTCCGGCTCCGCAACGGGTTGTATCAGGAACGCAATGCTCCCATGCTGCGCGTCGCCATTCCCTATGGGCAGCTTTCCGACGCGCAACTGGAGATGCTTGCCGATATCGCCGACCGGTATGACCGGGGCTACGGGCATTTCACCACTCGCCAGAACATCCAGTTCAACTGGGTTCGCATTGAGGACGTTCCCGATATTCTTCACGATCTCTCCGCAGCAGGATTGCATGCGATCCAGACCAGCGGAAGCTGTGTCCGGAACACCACCACGGATCATCTGGCAGGAGTCTCGCCGGATGAGCATGTCGACCCGAGGCCGTGGTGTGAACTGATCAGGCAGTGGTCGACCCTGCATCCCGAGTTCTACTGGCTGCCCAGAAAGTTCAAGATAGCGGTGAACGGGGCCGAGAATGATCGTGCCGCCATACGTTTTCATGATATCGGCATGGAGCTTTACCTGGATTCCGGGCGTCAGGTCCGTATCCGGCTGTTCGTCGGCGGCGGTATGGGACGTACCCCCGTACTGGGAAAGCTGCTGCGTGAGGACATCCTTCCCGAGGAACTGTTGCCATGGCTGCAGGCGATCCTCCGGGTCTACAACCAGCATGGAAGGCGAGATCACAAGTACAGGTCCCGCATCAAGATACTCGTGAATTCCATGGGTATGGGACCGTTCTCGGAAGCGGTCAGTCAGGCGTTTTCGCACGCCCGGGGTCGGCCTGCCTGGCAACCCGCCGTCTTCCGGCGGATTGCTGAAAGCTTCGGCAGGGCGGCGCCCGTATCGCCGGAACCACGTCTGCGATTCATTCCGGTACGGAGCGAAGCGTACGAGAGATGGCAGGAACACAACACCGGACAGCATGCGCTTGACCGTTACGTGATTGTCCACGTATCGCTGAAGCCTCACGGCAAGGCTCCCGGAGACATGGATTCTGCCGCCATGCGGGCTCTGGCCGGCATCGCGCGCAAGTACAGTTCGGGCGAACTGCGAGTGTCCCATGAGCAGAATCTGGTCCTGCCCTGGGTCAATCGGGAGCGCCTGTACGATGTCTGGCGCCTGCTTGACGAGGCAGGGCTGGCAACGCCGAATATCGGTACGCTTACGGACATGATCAGTTGCCCGGGGCTTGATTACTGCTCCCTGGCCAACGCTGACACCATTCCCCTGGCCATGCAGATCCAGGAGCGCATGGCGGATCTGGACCGCCTGTACGAGATAGGGCCGGTACGCCTCAAGATGTCCGGTTGCATGAATGCGTGCGGGCACCATCATGCCGGGGATATCGGCATCCTGGGAGTCGATAAAGGCGGCGAGCAATGGTATCAGTTCACGCTCGGCGGCAACGCCGGCAACCGGGCCAGGATCGGGAAGCGTCTGGGCCCTGCCATCGCGCGCGAGAAACTGGCGGACGCGGTCGAAAACATCATCGCGACCTGTCTTGCCATGCGTCTGCCCGGGGAAACATTCGAAGAGACGGTCATCCGGGCCGGAATCGAACCTTTCAGGGAGCAACTCTATGCAGACCATCAGAAGCAGCAAGACCATAAGTCCGCCCTGTCAGGCTGAATCCGGAGATCAGGTGGAGAGGGCGCCGGACAGCGCGATTCTTCCTCTTGAGCAATGGCTCCGGTGGTGGGACAGTCACCCTTGCCGGACGACTGGCTGTCCGGGTGTTCTCCTGCAGCCCGATGACCCGTTGCAGAGTCTGGCTGGCAGGATTGACCAGTTGCCGGTTATCGCGATCAATGCAGCCGGATTTGCAGACGGGAGAGTGTATACGCTGGCCTCGACATTGCGGGGAGTCTGTCAGTACAGGGGGGAATTGCGCGCCCTCGGCGCAACGCTTGACAATCTGGCCATGCTGGGGCGGTGCGGGTTTGACGCCTTCGAGATCAGGGACGGCATATCGGTCGAGGATGCGCTCCCCTACTTTTCGGAAGTGGAGCCCGTTTACGGTTTCTGGCAGCAATGACATGGTCAGTCCGATATGCTTGCGAGCTACCTGACCGTTGCCGCCGGTCCGGGCGATAGCCGTCGGCAATGATCTCGATGCCTGCCCTGCGTTGCAGGCGGGCAGGGCGGTCCGGAGTCCGGAGCGGAATCGTTCGGTACGGGGCTATACGGTGCCGGACGCCAGTTCGCGAACCAGGGCATGCAGGGCTGCAGCAATATCGTCGCCGGACCTGCCGCTGTCGATTCCTTCCCTGATCACGTTGACCAATGCCGAGCCGACAACCGCCGCATCGGCAATTTCGCTGATCGCTCGAACCTGTTCCGCTGTCCTGATACCGAAACCCACGGCAACCGGCAGGTCGGTCTGCCGCCGGATGCGTTGCACGGCCGACTCGATATCCTCAAGCTCGGCCGAACGTGTGCCGGTGATTCCGGCGATGGAGACGTGATAGACAAAGCCGGAACTGTGTTTCAGGACCTTTTCCAGCCTGCGGTCATCGCTGGTCGGCGTGGTCAGGCGAATCCAGTTCAGGCCCGAGGTCAGGCAGGGATGGCACAGCTCGTCATCCTCTTCCGGGGGCAGGTCGACGATTATCAGGCCGTCCACCCCGGCATCCAGCGCCTCATCGAGAAATCGCTGGCTGCCGTAGCAATGGATCGGGTTGTAGTAGCCCATCAGGATGATCGGGGTATCCATGTCCCGTGTTCTGAAGTTCCGTACCATGTTCAATGTGTTGATCATGCCTCCACCGTTGTGCAGCGCGCGCAGGCTGGCCAGCTGGATCGCGGGCCCGTCGGCCATGGGATCGGAGAACGGCATGCCGAGTTCGATAAAATCAGCTCCGGCTTCCGGCAGGCCGCCCAGGATCTTTCGGGAAGTGGCGGGATCAGGGTCCCCGGCGACGGTATAGGTCACCAGTCCGGCGCGGTTTTCCCGGCGCAGCTTCCCGAACCGGTTCCCGATACGCCGGGTCACAGTATGTCTCCCAGCACTTCGGCGACGGCGAACACATCCTTGTCGCCGCGCCCGCACATGTTCATCACGATGATCCGGTCCTTCGCCATGTCCGGGGCGATCCTTGCCACATGCGCCAATGCGTGGGAGGGTTCGAGAGCCGGGATGATCCCCTCGGTACGGCAACAGAGCCTGAATGCTTCCAGGGCCTCGGAGTCGGTAACGGATACGTAGCTTACCCGTCCTGTCTCGTGCAGCCAGGAGTGTTCGGGCCCGATGCCCGGATAATCGAGTCCGGCGGAAATGGAGTGCGCATCGATGATCTGCCCGTCATCGTTCTGCAGCAGATAGGTCCGGTTGCCGTGCAGCACGCCGGGCTTGCCACCGCTCAAGGATGCCGCATGCTTGCCGGATTCTATGCCGTGACCGGCAGCTTCCACTCCGAAGATCTTCACGCTCTCGTCGTCGAGAAACGGATGAAACAGCCCCATTGCATTGGAACCGCCCCCGATACAGGCAACCAGCGTGTCGGGGATTCTCCCTTCCCGTTCCATGATCTGGTCCCGGGTCTCCCGGCCGATCACCGACTGGAATTCGCGCACCATCTCCGGGTACGGGTGCGGGCCCGCAACGGTTCCGATTATGTAGAAGGTGTCGGTCACGTTGGCTACCCAGTCGCGCAGGGCCTCGTTCATCGCATCCTTCAGGGTTGCCGTGCCGCTGGTGACCGGTATCACCTCGGCACCGAGCAGTTTCATCCTGAACACGTTCGGGGCTTGCCGTTCCATGTCGGTTTCGCCCATGTAGATCACGCAGGGCAGGTTGAACAGTGCACAGACTGTCGCCGTCGCGACACCGTGCTGTCCGGCGCCGGTTTCGGCGATGATCCGGGTCTTGTTCATGCGTCTGGCAAGCAGGATCTGCCCCAGGGTATTGTTGATCTTGTGGGAACCGGTATGGTTGAGTTCGTCGCGCTTGAAATAGATCTTCGCGCCGCCCAGTTCCCGCGTCAGTCGCCTGGCGAAGTAAAGGGGGCTTGGTCGGCCGATGTAGTCGCGGGCATGGGATTCCATCTCGGAAAGAAAATCCGGATCATGCCTGCAGGCGTTCCAGGCTTCCTCCACGCTGAGGATCAGGGGCATCAGGGTCTCGGCGACGAACCTGCCGCCAAAAATGCCGAAATGCCCTGCCTCGTCCGGGCCGGACCGGAATGATTCGGGCTTGGTATGCTGGTTGTCGAGCATCGTACGGAACTGGAAATGAATGGGATTATACCGTGTGTTGACATCCGCATCATATCTCCCTAGACTTGTTGCATGGCGCCGATTTGAGATCAGCTTGCGGGCGCACAAGAAATACGGCTAAAGAGACAACATCTCCCGCTGGATGCGATTACTGAGCAGGTCTCGTTAGTAAAAGCTGAAGCGGGTTTTTCATGCCCGTTTCCAGTTAACAGATAACCAGGAGGAGGGCATCACCATGCATACCTCAAGCGACAGGTACCACCCCCAGACTGCGGCAATCCGGTGCGGACACCGCCGTACTGGCGAGAACGAGCACAACGAGCCGATCTTTGTCACCTCCAGCTTCGTCTTCGACTCCTGTGAGCAGGCGAGTGAGCGGTTCAGCGGGGATATGGAGGAGAACGTCTACTCCCGGTTTACCAACCCCACGGTATGCGGATTCCAGAATCGGCTGGCTGCGCTTGAGGGCGGGCGTTTCTGCGTGGCCACCGCTTCCGGCATGGCCGCCATCAACGGCACGCTGCAGGCCCTGCTCAAGGCGGGTGATCACGTTGTCGCCTCATCCGGCCTGTTCGGTGCCACGGTCTCCCTTTTCAGGCAGTATTTCGAGAAGTTCGGGGTCAGCATCTCGTTTGTGAACATGACCGAACTCGAGCAATGGCGGCTGGCCATGCGGCCGGACACCCGGTTGCTGTTTCTCGAGACCCCGTGCAACCCGATGTGCGAGATGGCGGACATCCGGTCCATTGCCGACATAGCCCACGGGTCAGGGGCCATGCTGGCCGTCGACAACGCCTTTTTCACGCCAGCCCTGCAACGCCCGCTTGAACTGGGAGCCGATATCGTGGTGCATTCGGCTACCAAATACCTGGACGGACAGGGCAGGTGTGTGGGAGGCGCTGCAGTCACGGACGACAAGGATATTCATTCGAGCCTGTTTTCCATGCTTCGCACCACCGGACCGACCATGAGTCCGTTCAACGCCTGGACGTTCAGCAAGGGGCTGGAAACCCTGGCATTGCGGATGAAACAGCACAGCGTCAATGCGCTGGCCGTCGCGCGGTGGCTGCAAACCCATCCCGCCGTCAAGAGAGTGTACTATCCCGGGCTGCAGTCCCACCCGCAGCATGATCTGGCGAGGCGGACCGTCACTTCGTTCGGCGGCATGCTTTCCTTCGAGGTGTCGGGCAGCAAATACGAGGCATGGGAGGTGATTGACGGAACCGAGTTTCTTTCCATCACCGCCAATCTCGGGGATGCGAAAACCACGATAACGCACCCGGCGACGACTACGCATTCCCGCATATCCCAGCAGGAGCGGGATCGGGCCAGGATAACGGATTCCCTGATAAGGGTGTCGGTTGGACTGGAGCATGTGGAGGATATCATCGGCGATCTGAAACGGGGTCTTGACCGGGTCAGGATCTGGGCCGGATAGCGGGCAGGTCCGGGTGGCCGATCCTGATTCCGTCCGGATCGGCAGTGCTCCGCGAGGGTGGAAGACCATGCGCGTCTTTAGCCCGAACATTGCATGAAGGGTGTGCAGGAGTGGATGTTACCGGTATCCGGTGACGATTTGCCGGTTGCGGATGATGAGCAGCCGGCTTGCCCGGCATTTTCTGCGCTGCAGGTGGCTGCACAGGGCAGGCATGAGGCGTGCGGACCGCCCATGGCCTCGGTTGCCGGAGGCCCGGGCAGGCGGTCCTTCACGCCGTGTCGTGATCGGGCATCAGGGAGGAAGGGAGGCCGCCATCAGGGTGCCAGGCGTTGTACCGCGAGGCGGAACAGGTCCTGGTACGGACAGCTCCCGGACAGCATGAGCACCACCCGCCGGGTATTGCGCACGATCACCGCCCCGATGCGCAGCAGCTTCAGGCGCAGCGTGCCGACATGCACCCGGGCCAGCCGCGTACCGTACAGGACGTTGCGACGGAGCCGCTCCGGCAGCACATGAACCAGTCCACTGGGCAGCATGCGGTACTGGTTCGGCCACCACAGTGAACAGCTGGTACGGTCGGCGAACAGGTCCGGCTGCTGCTCCCTGATGTGGTTCTCCATCTCGCCCCGGGCGCAGTACACCCTATCGAAATACAGGGTCTTCAGCCTGGACAATCCGGGGACGATCCGCCGGGGACTCGAACCGGCACGGCGTCGACGCGCCGTGTCGCGGCAAATCGCCGTCTGTAGCGCCGCATCGTGGCGCAGCTCGTCGTGATCGTTCAGGTCCTCGTGACCCGGGCACAGGGCATGCAGCCGCTGACGCAGCAGATTCAGCCTGCCGTGCCGGCAACTCGCCTGACGGCGGGGATCGTCGATCAATCGGGCGATCCGGGCGCCGGACCGAGCCGACGATCCTGCTCGCTCACCAGCATCACTCCGCCGTTGCCGGTGATGGTGCCACCGTTGCAACCGGCCCCGACCCTGCGGCCCTTGCGCCTTGAAAACCGGCTGGCGTTGCGGGTACCATGTGTCATGGACGGAAGCTCCGGTAATTCTGTCTCAAGTCATTGAATCATGTCATGTAACAGAGATTCCACCCTGCCCTTTCATGAATTTTTCGGGTTAAGATTGTCGGTATGAACGAGAGGAACGAAATGCCCTTTCCGAAGCCGCCGCCGGCAGAACCGTTGCCGCTGGAAACCTGGCTGAGGCGCACGGACCGTTCCGAAGCGGGCCGCGAGCCGTTCTTCCGGGGGCGAGATGCGGAATACGGGGTGTACCGTTCCGCCGTCACGAGCCTCGACGAAGGCATGATCGGCGGCGGCACGATGGTGTTCCAGGGCGCGCCGGGGGCCGGCAAGTCGGCGCTGATGGCGGAGTGCATGGAGGCGGTGCGGCGTCATTCGACCCCCAAAGATCCCTGGGTGGCGGTGGCCATGAACCCCGGGGCCCTGCGGTATCCCGACCGGGTGGTCAGGGAAATGGTGGATGCGGCCAATGCGGAAAGCGCGCGTCTCCGGGAGCAGGCATCGGGTGGCATTTCCAGGGTGCTGGGGAATCTTCTGGAGCGGGGCAGGCAGACTCTTCGGGAGATCCCGGATCGGGATATCTCGGTGGGTGGCGTGTCATGGAGCGGGCGGGAGCGGGAAGTGTCCGCCTCGGGGGTATTCTCGCATGCCGCGCCGCTGCTGAAGAGGTTTCACATCGTGGTGTGTGTGGACGAGGCGCAGAACACACCCGTTGCCGGCATGACCCGGGACGCCCTGGATTGTCTCCATCGTGATTCCCGGGGCATTCCCCTGGTGGCGGCGTTCTTCGGTCTGAGCGATACCCAGCAGGTGTTGCGCCAGTGCGGCCTGTCGCGGTTCGCCAGTGGGCGGGTGGTGACCCTCGAGCGGTTGCCGGCCGGGGATGCGGCCAGCGCCATCCGGAGCGTCTTCGACGCCTACGGTTTCACGGGCGCGCCGGCAAACCGGGAGGCGTGGGTAAGCAGGCTGGCCGAACTGTCCCAGGGGTGGCCGCAACACATCAACCGGGTGGCCGTGGCGGCGGCCCGGGTGATCCGCGACAACGGCGGCCGGATTGATTCAGGACATCTGGACGAGGCCATGGCGGCCGCAGAGGAATACAAGCGGGAATACTATGCCGGGCGACTTGCCGCCGGCACACAGGATCCTGGGCTTTACAAGCAGATCGCGCTGGCGGCTGAAACCCGTCCGAATGGTGTTTTGCCCCGGGCAACACTCCGGGACCTTGCGTCATCGGAGCTCGAAAATTCACAAGACAGTTTCGATGATTTTCTGGTCAATGCCCTCCATGTTGGTCTGCTGGCCCAGACGAAGGATCTTCCTTACCACTACCAGATTCCGATTCCGTCTTTCGGGGACTACTTGCGGGCGTTGCCGGTGGAGCCGCCGCAGGGGAGTGCTTCATCGTGATCTGGCCATTTCCACGCCGGTCATCCATACGGCCTCAGGAGAGGTCCAAAAGCCATCTTCCGGAGATGGAATTCTTCGATTTCATGGTTCGAATTCCGGATCGGAATTTCTTTGGAAGATACACGAAATCCCCGAACGGAGAATATATTCTCGCATGACGTGATGCCGACCCTGGTGGAGGCCAGGGGGGATATCGCAATAGCGGTAAAGGAGACTATATTCTGGTCCACCATGGCCTGATCATTGCCGAGGGACGGATGGAACGTCCTAATGACGGAAGGGTCTCCGATTCAGGCAGGTTCGCCTTGTCGGACTGGCGCTTTGGAGACGCGTTGAGAAGCACATTTCTTGTTTTCGACAGTCAGGGAGAGATTCTTGTCGCAAGGGAATTCAAGGCAAATGCATTGCACAGTGAGATTTCACCCGATGGCCGGTTCGCAATATTCGTCACGGCGCGCAGTAATAACGCTGACTCAAGCAGGATGTCGGTTTTTGACATCGATTCTGCAACGATCCTGTGGTCCAAACGGCCGGAGACCGGGTTGCTGGCCGATCGATATGAATTCGATGCTGCCAAAGCTCTTCCGTTGCTTGTGCATGATGACAGAGGCAGTCATTCATTTTCGCCGAGCGATGGGGCATTCCCGGATTCGGATCGCCGGGAGGCAGAAAGGAGGCGGCAAGGGTAGGCCGGACACCCCCTGACAATGCAGTGACGGGTCATTTGGGGCCTGTCGATGTCTGGATATTAACGGCAGTCTCATGATGTACGCTTTACGAGACAGTCAGAATTCAGGTTGGAAATGACGTTTCCAGGCTGCCCGGCACCGTGTTCGTGCGCCCACTGCCCGGGCAACCCGTTCGGTTTCCGGCAGATTTTCGGCAACCCATGCTGCCTGGCCAGCCCATCGACTGACTACCGCCATGTAGATGTCGCAGATGCTGAAGGATTCTCCCATCAGCCATCGCCCCCGGATGTTGTCCTCGACGATTCGCCATCGCCTGTGCCAGTGCTCAAGGGCACGGTTCCGCAGGGCTTCCGGGTCGCAACGATCCGGGGCAAAGCGTTCCGGATAATCGATCATCTCGATGATCGGATACAGTTCGGTTGCCATGAACAGCAGCCAGCGCAGGGCTTCGGCGCGGTCCGGACTGCCGGGTTCGGGCAAGAGACCGCTGCCGGGATGGCGCTCGAGCAGCCAAAGCAGGATCGCGGCAGACTCGGTGACCACATTCCCGTCCCCGGTAACCAGTGCCGGTATTTTCCGCTGGGGATTCAGCCGCGCGTACTGATCGGAGCGTTGTGACCCGTCGTGCAGGGATATGTCACGTGTCCCGTATTTCACACCGAGTTCGCATAGCAGCAGTTCAACGGTGGCCGATCCCGATCCCGGATCGCCATAAAGCTCATACATCGGAATGTTGCACCCTCTTCAACCCGCGATACCTGGATATCTTGCCCACATAGGATTCGGCAGGACTCCTGAGCGACAGGATCTCCTGATCGGTCAGTTCCCGGACCCGTTTCGCCGGGGATCCCAGGATCAGGGAACGCTCCGGGAACACCTTGTTCTCGGTGATCAGCGACCGGGCCCCGACCAGGCTGTTCTCGCCGATTACCGCATTGTTCATGATGATGCTGCCGATTCCGATCAGGCACCCCGTCCTGACCCGGCACCCGTGCAGCATGGTACTGTGTCCGACCGTGACATCGTTCTCGATAATCAGGGGGCAACCGGGGTCGGTATGAAAGACGCTGCAGTCCTGCACATTCGAGCGATCGCCAATCTCGATGATTTCATTGTCGCCGCGCAACACCACGTTGAACCAGATGCTGGCCAGTTCGCCGATGGTGACCCACCCGATGATTTCCGCCGAGTCCGCAACATAGCTCGAATCGGCGATCCTTGGCGCAGGCTTGTCGTCAAGCGTGTAGATCATCGTGCAGGCAAGACGGCAGGACAGTATCGTGGCATGCCTACATCAGGAAAGGTCTTTCCATCTCCCGAATCCCGTCATGACGCCTGCTCAGGCCGAATGACATGAACTGGTTCAGCCTTTCCATGAGGTTCTTCCTTTCCCGATACTCGACCATGACAAGATCCGCGTCGCTGCACGCTTCCATCAGGTAGTCGTCACTGGTTTTCAGCTCGTCGACCAATCCGAGTTCCAGCGCCCGAACACCGAGCCAGTGTTCTCCTGTCGCGGTTTTCTCCATGTCGAGATCCGGACGCTGACGCTTGACGAAATCCTTGAACAGGTGATGGATTTCCTCCAGATCCTCCTGCATCTTCCTGCGCCCCTTCTCGGTATTTTCACCGAACAGGGTAAGGGTACGCTTGTATTCTCCGGCGTGGAGTTGCTCGAAATCGATGTGCTTTTCCTTCAACAGCCTGTGCAGGTTGGGAATCTGCGCCAGGACGCCGATTGAACCGATGACCGCAAAGGGCGCGGCGATGATCCTGCTGCCCACGCAGGCCATCATGTAGCCGCCGCTTGCCGCGACCTTGTCGACCGATACAGTGAGGGCTATGCCCCGGTTCCGGACACGCTGCAACTGGGAAGCGCCGAGGCCATAGCCCTGAACGGTTCCACCGCCGCTTTCCAGGCGCACCAGCACCTCGTCCCTTTCCGTGGCGACGGTCAGGATGGCGCTGATTTCCTGGCGCAGGCTGGAAACCGCGCTGGCCCTGATGTCTCCGCTGAAATCGACGACGAACAGCCGCTTTTTCAGTGCCGCGTCCTGCGAGTCGGTCCGGGCGGACTTGCTGGCCCTGCGTTCGGACTTGGCGGTCTTCCTGTCCCGCTTCTTGTCTGCCTTCATCTTCAGCTTCATTCCGGCCTCGGTGAGCGTGGCGGAACTCAGGGCGTTTTCCATTTCCTCGTACTGCTTGTTCAGATGCGTGATCTCAAGATGTTTTTCCTGCCTGCCCTTCTGGCGCGTGAGCAGGGTCGCCAGGCCGCCGCCCGCTATCAGGATTGCCGCAACCACGGTTATGGCCTTGGCCAGGAAAAGTCCATATTGTGCAAGGAATTCGATAATCATGATTCGGTTCAGGTTATGCGTTGCCGGGATATCCTTGCCCAGGTATCCCGCAAGGTGACGATCCGGTTGAAGACAGGATGCCCCGGGCGACTGTCCCTGTCCGGATAGAAGTAGCCCTTTCGCTCGAACTGGTACCGCGTATCGGCAGCGGGTTGTCCAAGGCCGGGTTCCAGCTTGCACTGATGGCGGGATTCCAGCGAGGCCGGGTTGATCGATTCGGTGAAGACACGGTCCCCGGACAGGGGATCGGGAGAGGAGAAAAGCCGGTCATACAGCCTTGCCTCGGCGTTGATGCAGTGCTGAACCGAAACCCAGTGAATGATCCCCCTGACCTTGCGCCCGGAGGGTGCGTTGCCGCCGCGAGTATCCGGGTCATACCGGCACCGCAGTTCCTGTACCCGGCCGGACGCATCACGGACGATCCCGGTGCAACGGATGATGAACGCATATCTGAGGCGCACCTCCCGGTCCGGCCCCAGCCGGAAGTACTTTTTCGGCGGATCGTCCATATAGTCGTCCCGCTCGATGTACACCTCCCGTCCCAGTGTGATTTTCCGGGTGCCCATGTCCGGGTTGCCTGGATGGTTGGGAACCTCTAGAGTCTCGAACTGACCTTCGGGATAGTTTTCTATCACGACCTTCAGGGGATCCAGAACTGCCATGGTGCGCGGCGCCACGGGATCCAGTGTTTCCCGGACGCAGTTTTCCAGCAGGCCCACGTCGATCAGGTTGTTCTTTCTGGTGATGCCGACGGCGCCGATGAAGTTGCGGATCGATTCCGGCGGGTATCCCCGCCGACGCAGGCCCGCGAGGGTCGGCAGGCGGGGATCGTCCCAGCCGGAGACGTATTCCTGTTCGATCAGGAGGGTGAGCATGCGCTTGCTCATGACGGTATGGTTCAGGTTGAGGCGGGAAAATTCGATCTGTCGCGGTCTTGAAGGAACCGGCAGGTGTTCGATGAACCAGTCGTAAAGGGCCCGGTGATCCTCGAATTCCATGGTGCACAAGGAATGGGTGACGCCCTCGATGGCGTCCGCCTGCCCGTGGGCGAAGTCATACATCGGGTAAATGCACCATCTGTTGCCGGTCCGTGGATGCTCATGGTGACGAATCCGGTACAGCACCGGATCCCGCAGATTGAGGTTCGCCGCGGACATGTCTATTCTGGCCCGCAGGACATGCGTGCCATCCGGAAATTTCCCGGCTTTCATGTCGTGGAACAGTTTCCGGTTTTCCCGGGTGCTCCGGTTGCGGTAGGGGCTGTCGGTGCCCGGTTCCGAGAGTGTGCCGCGGTTGGAGCGGATCTGGTCGGGGGTCTGGCTGTCCACGTAGGCGAGCCCCTGTTCGATCAGGTTCACCGCATAGTCGTGGAACTGGTCGAAATAGTCGGATGCATGCGTGATCCGGGTCCAGGCATAGCCGAGCCAGCGCACATCCTCCTCGATCGCGTCAAGGTATTCCTGGTTCTCCTTCTCGGGATTGGTGTCGTCAAACCTCAGCATGCACTGTCCGCCGTAGTCGTCCTTGATGCCGAAGTTGAGCCAGATCGACTTGGCATGACCGATATGCAGATATCCGTTGGGCTCCGGCGGGAACCGGGTGACGATTTGCCGATGCATGCCGGTTTCCAGGTCATGGTCGATGATCTGGCGTATGAAATTGACGGATCGGGTGCTCGGGGCCATGCATGGACTCGGGGCAAGGGATGGTCGGTGAGTATAGCGAAATTGCGAACAGGCTACGAGATGATCAATGCATCCCGGGTGCATGCCGGCCAGCAGCGGGCAAGCGGATCATGGCTGTCCGGTCACCGATGCGGTCGGTTTTCGATCCCCCGCCCGGGCTCAGGAACCGGCGGTAGGCCACTCGTCGAAAGGGTAGGGTTTGCGTTCGACCCGGAAGGTCAGGAAATCGAGAATTTCCAGTACGTAGCGATTCAGTGTTCCGGAGAAGGCCAGCAGTTTTTCATTGGGCTGACCGGTCATGTACGTGAAACCGAACTGCAAGAGAATGATTGCGCCGACTACCGCCAGCGCGATGTAATAGATGAAGGAGAACAATATGGCGTAGAGCAGTCTGATCGTCGTCTCCTTCGCGTTCGACTTCAGTTTCTCAGGCAACTTTTCCGTATTCATGCGTCAGATGGGGATTTCGGTTCCCGAGCGGCAGGGGTTGCGGTATTCGGCATATCGCCAGATCCGACTGACCGAAGGCCTGCATCGGATTCAGTTGGCAAATCGGTGATTCCTGATCTCACGCTATCATTATGCGTCCGGATTGCTGTATTGCAATAGCTTGTGACCGGTTTTTTTCGCGCACGCTGAGATGGGCGGCGAAGGGGAGGATGCGGGACAGATCGTATTCCGGTGAGAGGTATCCGGTTGACCCGTCTCTCGGGAGTCTGATATGTTCCCCGCCAACCTGAAACCGGAGTACTTCACGGTCATGCAGCAAGCCGGATTTGCCGCAAGGGGCATTGCCTGTACCCTGAGCCTTCTGATTGTCTGGATGATTGCCCGGCCATGCGCCCTGGCCCAGGATGATCGCGTGGTCCTGATCGCCACGACAACCAGCACCGAAAATTCCGGCCTGACGGATTACCTGCTGCCCGAGGCGGAGAAAGACACCGGTTTCGACTACCGGGTTATCGCGGTGGGTACGGGCAAGGCGTTGCAGATAGCCCGGGCAGGGGATGTGGATGTCGTGCTGGTTCATGCGAAGGAGGACGAACTGGAGTTCGTCGCAGCCGGTCACGGGGTCGGCCGAACCGAGTTCATGTACAACGACTTCATTCTCGTCGGTCCGACAGGCAGCGCTGCCGCTTTTGAGGGTGCGCAATCGACCGCCGAAGTGTTTCGCCGGATTCATGAAGGAAAAATGCTGTTTGTGTCACGCGGGGACGATTCCGGGACGCACAAGAAGGAACTGAGGCTGTGGTTCCAGGCCGGTGTCGTCCCCGAGGGGAGGTGGTATCGCGAGGTCGGGCAGAGCCAGGGCAAGACCCTGCAGATAGCGAGCGAACTGGATGCCATTACCCTGTCGGACCGCGGTACCTGGCTGTTTGTCCGGGACAGGCTGCCGCTTGAGATCGTTTATCAGGGGGATTCCGGACTGTTCAATCAGTACAGCATCATGTCGGTGAACCCGGATCTGCACCGTGTCAACTACGCCGGTGCAAACGCCCTGACTGCGTGGGTAACCAGTTCCAAGGGGCAGTCCATGATCAATCGGTACAAGATCAACGGCGAACAGCTGTTTCACGCCAACGCACGGTGAGCACAGGCGCCGGTGCCCGGCTCAGTCCGGATTTGCACCTGTCTTGCGTTCGGCGCTGTCCATCTGGTCGGCCCGCAGGGTCTGTTCCAGCTGTTGCCGGGCATGTTTCGCGATTGACACCAGGGTGTCCTCGTCTCCCGGGCTGTCCATCTGCCGTTTCAGAACCTCGATATCATGACGGACATAGGTAGTGGCTATTTTCTCGATCCGATCAGCGGAAAACCCCAGGTGCTGAAGGGTCAGCTTGCCCATTTCCACCGCCGAGAAAAAGGTTTCCCGGGTTACGCCGGATACCTGCCTTGCGATCAGGTGCATTGCATGGGCCCGGTCATGCGCGCGCGCAATGATGTTCAGGTCCGGAAATTCCCGCTGGATCAGGTCTACCGCCAGGTTGATCTCTTCGGTTCCATCCGCGGTAAGGATGATCAGGCTGGCATTGTGGGCGCCGATGGAGTGCAGGACATCATGTCGGAAAATGTCCCCGTAGTACGTCTTGTAGCCGTATCGCCTGACCCGTTCGATGTGGTCAGGGTCGTTTTCTATGACGGTCGGCACGATGTTGTTGGCAAGCAGCATGCGTCCGATGACCTGTCCGAAACGGCCGAACCCTACCAGAATGACCTGGTTTTCCTCCTGGATGTCGTCCATCTCGCGGTCCATTGCCTGCGCGAACAGCGGTTCGATGCAGCGGTCATGCAGCAGCAGCAGCAGCGGGGTGGTAACCATGGACATGGCTACAATCAGTATCAGCTGATCGGACAGCGCGCTGTCTATGCTGCCGGTGGTCGCGGCAAAGCCGAACAGTACGAAGGCGAACTCCCCGCTCTGGCACAGGGTGAACGCAAACAGCGGTCGCTGACTGACATCCAGCCTGAACAGCCAGGCAATGACGTACAGCACTGCGGCTTTCAGGCATACCAGCACTACCGTGGCGGCCAGGATGACCAGGGGGCTTTCAAAGAGCAACCCGAAATCGATGGTCATGCCGACGGAAATGAAGAACAGCCCGAGCAGCAGCCCCTTGAACGGCTGGATATCCGATTCAAGGGCATGCCGGTACTCCGAATCCGCGAGAATGACGCCGCCAAGAAAGGCGCCCAGCGCCATGGAAACACCGATCTGGTGCATGATGGCTCCTATCCCGCAGACCAGGAGCAGGGACAGTGCAGTGAAGACTTCCGGCAAGTGCGTGGCGGCAACGAACCGGAAAACGTGGCGCAGGGTGTAGCGGCCGACTACAAAGATGCTGATGAATACCGCAACGACGATCAGGCCGGTTACAGCCGGCGCTGAATCTCCGGACAGGTCCGGGGTGCCGATCGCCACGATCGGTATCAGGACGAGAATCGGAATCACCGAGATGTCCTGCAGGAGCAGTATGGAAAACCCGGTCTTGCCGAAGGGACTCTGCAGCAGTCGTCGTTCCTTGAGCGTCTGCAGGGCAATGGCCGTCGAGGAGAGGGATAACCCCAGTCCTGCAATCAGGGCCGTTTGCCAGGGCAGGCCGAGCAACAGCATGGCGGCGCCCAGAATCAGGGCGGTCAGCAATACCTGCAGCCCGCCCGCTATCACGATCGGCGTTCGCATGCTCCACAGTTTCCGGGGGTCCAGCTCAAGCCCTATGAGGAAAAGCAGGAGTACGACACCGAGTTCGGAAAAGTGCAGGACGTCTTCGGCATTGTTGATGTATCTGAGTCCCCACGGTCCAATGACGATTCCGGCTACCAGATAACCCAGTACCGAACCCAGTCCCAGGCGGGCAAACAGGGTTACCGAGATCACCGCTGCGCTCATGTAGGTCACCACGCTCAGGATGAAGCTGTAGGTATCCATGCGCCTGCCTGTCTGTCAGGGTAATCCGGATCAGGAATTCGGGATCACGGGTGGCTGGCTCCTGCTACGGGCGCCGGTGCACCCGTCACGCGCATCCTGCATGTTGGAGAGAATGGACCCGATTATCGAATCTGCAACAGATTTGAGCGGATTCATGTGAATTGCCTCAGTCTGGGAATGGATCAGGGCGTGCCTGCCTGATTATTGTAAAAGAATATTCAGGAGGTGGTGGGATAAAGTTCAGGAAGTTCCGGTTGCCTTGCATCGGTCCTGTGGCGCATTGAGCGGAGCCAGTCCGCCAGGCATCTGGAGTAGGCTTCGCCGTCCCAGGCTGCAGACCGGTCATTGCCGGGTGCGAAGAGCACGCTGTTCAGTTCACCGAGTCGTTCCGGCATGGGGCCTGTGCCGATCCGCGCCGCCATCTCCTGCAGCCCGCCGCGATAGCCCGGGCCCCACAGGTTCCGGGCAAGCTGAATGGTCAGTTGCCGGACCTGGTGGGGGTGCCGGTCCGCACAGGCCCTTCTTATCTCGGACAGGAGCTGCCCGATATCCTGGCCGACAGGTTCCGCAGGGGGGGCGTTTCCATGACCGGAGTCGCCGAGCCCGCGTATCTTCCGCCACATGATCAGTCCGGTGAGTATCCAGCCGACCAGCATGATCAGGCTGGCCCACATCCAGTTTGACGGTAGCGGTTTCTTCTCGGGCAGTTCCTGGTCAGCCGCTGGCGGTTCCGTGGCAGCCGGACTGCCTGCGGGCCCTGGCTGCGCCGGCGTGCCGGATTGCCCGGTTTCCTGAACCTGTATCGTCGACCCGGGAAGCTCCGCGATTTCCCGGGTCGCGGTGTCCGTATCCCACCAGGTAATCGACAGGGGCGGCAGGGTGAGTGCGCCCGGCTGGTTGGCGATTATCGCGATGCTGCGTGTCACGGTGCCAATCAGGTTCTTGCCGTCGAACAGGGTTTCCCGGACAGGGCGGTCCGGGTACTGTCGAAAGGACGGGGACTCGGCGAACTGCAGGTCCGGCAATTGTTCGGCGGTCAGCCCGGTTGCCTTGAGTTGTATCCTGCGCGTTACCGGTTGCCCGACCGTGGCCTGTGAATCCGGATCGCCGATCTCCACGATCTCGAGGTGCGAAGCCGGCAGCCAGACGGATCCGTCATAAGCGTCCGGAGGCGGCAGAATGTCCAGGATGCTCGCCCTGGTGCGTGCCGAAACCCGGATACCCTGATTGAACAGTCGGCTGAACGCCTGACTGGCGGATCTGTCATCGCTTGCCAATCCCTGGAATCTCAGTTCGGGAATGTGCAACGGTCCGCTGTTTTCGGGAAACAGGGCATACCTCCGTTCGACCACGCGGTAGGACCGTCCGTTCACGTTTGCCGTGAACTGGGCGTCCTGACCGAGACGCCTGACATTCGTGTCCTTCGGCGCCGGATCACTCAGATTCCCGTCCAGCAGGCCGACGCCAAGGTACAGCCTGACCGTGAGCAGGATCTGTTGCTGGACATGGTGCGGTGCATCGGAGATGTCGAGTTCCAGGAAGATATCCTTCCTGGCTGCCGTCGACGGGTTTTCCGGCAGAACCTTCAGTCGGACAGGATGCGTTTTTTCGTTCCCGACGGTTATGGAGGGGATGGTGAAGATTCCCTCGCTCTTGGG
>JAJDVC010000132.1 GCA_022826305.1 Gammaproteobacteria bacterium
GTTCTGCCGGTACCATGTGTCATGGGTGGAAGCTCCGGTAATTCTTTTTCAAGCCATTGAATTACCACATGACGGAGATTCCACCCTCCTCCCTCATGCATTTTTCGGGCTAATTTATAAGAGCAACCATAATCAGGATTAGAAAATGCTATCTGAGATTCTTAGTGGCGCAGATACAGGAGAGCAGTTGTTAGTTCTTTTGCTCACAACAATGGTGACAGGGCTTGTAGGGTTTTTATACAAGCACCTCCAAAGTCGAATTTCAGAAAAAAACGCCAAGCCGCAAACATTAGAATACTTATAGCTTATATTGACCTTGGGGTCGAAAACTATACCTCTCAAGGGATTATCGAATGCAAAGAGAGCAAGACTGGCTACCGGCTTAAGAACTACCAAGATATCGTTCTACAGATTACTAACGATTCCTACAACACGCACTCTGACTCTGGTGGAGAACCATATACACCCTTCATCCCTTTTACTCCAAACCAAGATTTAACACTAAGTGAAGTACGCGATCTAATTGGACAACTCAAAACCCAGGAAGTCGAAAAGGTGTACAGATACTTCGAACTGGAAACATTTATTCATGCGCTCGCCGAAGACTTCAGAAGTGAGTATGTCAGACAGATTTTCACCAAAGATAGAAAAGTAGGCTTACTAAGCATATTCAACGATGCTCTTGTTACATCGTGCAAAGCAGCTCATTGCGCCAAACACTCCCTCGCACCGTACAAGACTTGTCCATCCTTCCTCTGGAACCTGCCATTCGGAGTAGATTTATACCGGATTTACTACAGATGTTGCAAAAAGACTAAACCTACAGGATGAAAAGCATACTTATAGTACCTTCCCCGGTTCTTTCAGAAACCGAAAAGAGGTGATCACAAAAAATACAATTCAAATGATAGGGAGTGTTCCCGGCCCAAAATCACACATTACAAAGTCTCCACAGTCGAATTCCATAAACCAAATTACTTCTAATAGAGTATGGGATGAGAACCGCAGTTGTCAATATCCGCCAATGATGAGCAGCATTATGTCGATATTGAGATGCCAGCCAACATCATGAGACCTATATCGTCAGGATTCTATTCCAGGGCGTGTTAACTCAAACGCAGGAATTCGATGATGAGCGCGAAGGTGACGAAGCCGAGGAACATGACATCGAGCCTGTCGAAGCGAGAGAAGATCCTGCGAAAGCCCTTGAGGCGTCGGAACAGGCGCTCGATCTCGTTGCGCCGTTTGTACAATGCCTTGTCACATGATCAGGGCGCAAGCCGATTCCGCTTCGGCGGCACCACCGGCCTGAAACCCCGCGCACGAACCAGTTGGCGGGTCGCATCGTCTTCGTACGCGCGGTCCATGAGCAGGGCGCCGGACTGTCCGCCGGTCGCGTCAGCCGGTTCAGCAGCCTGCGCCCTTGCAGGGCGTCATGCGCGTGGCCGGGGGAGAGCGTGAAGGCAATGGCTGTTCGGGCATCCGCGGCAACCACATGAAGTCTGGTGTTCCAGTTTCAGATTATGTTAACACGCCCTAGTGCACAGCGACCTCTATCCTGCGGCCCCTGTCCTCGCGGTCATGGGGCAGGGTTACGGTCAGGACACCGTCACGGTAGACGGCCGAAACCGCAGACTCATTGACCGGGCCAAGCTTCATTATCCGACGGTACTTGCCGGAACGGCGTTCCGTCCGGATAACCGTTTCGCCGTTCTTCCCGCTGTGCTCGGTGGACGTTTCCGCCTCGATGGTCAGGACATTGTCCCGGACGCTGACATGCAACCCGTTCTGGTCGATACCGGGCAGATCCGCCCTGACGACGTAGCCATCCTGACTTTCGACGACATCCATGGCCGGCATGAACTGCCCTTCAGCCAGCGCAAAATGCCGGGCGGGATCAAGAAAGCCTTCCACGAGGTTGTCCAGATCACTTGCCAGATTCCAGCCCCTTCGGGGCATGCGTGCCAGATGATGCATTTTCTTCACCTCTCAAGGATTCAAGTTCAACCTGATCCTGAATCTGGGGGCGATACGACTGATTTCAACAGGAATCAGGAAGCACCGGGCGGATCGGAGAACACCGGCTCGAGTGAAGCATTTACCGACTGGAGTGTCACGCCGCTTTGCGGATCGACCACGATAATCGCCATTCCCAGGTTGCGCCGCTCCCAGCCCTGTTCAAGCGGCAATGAGACCGTCCGCATGGTACGCTCTCTCGCCGGAACAGGGAATGGGCTGCTCCAGTACCGGACCACGTATTCATGATTCAGGGTCTTGCCCGCGTTTTCCCCGCCCCCGATGTGCCTGACGATGCCGTTCTCGTAGATGGCAACGTAACCATCGGCAGCAGCTGTGCCGTCCAGTTCATTTCGGATCGCCAGGTCTGCGGTCAGGCTCTCCTGCTGTGGCTGGTTCACGTGAAAGGTAATGTGAACGCGCGCCTGCTCCCTGTTGCTTTCGGTCACCCAGTCGAAGACCTGACCCCCGTTCCGCACTTCCCGTCCGTCCACGACCAGTTCGGGCGTATAGATGGACCTCTGGGCGTTGCGGCGGGCTACCATGCGCTGGCGTTCAGTGAACTGCGCCCTGGAATAGGGATCGGGCCAACCCAGCCTGTTCCAGTAGTCGACATGGAACGCCAGCGGCACGAGGCGCAACGCATTTCCGGACATGTTCCCGATCCTTGCCAGGAACCGGTCGGCGGGCGGACAGCTGCTGCATCCTTCGGAAGTATACAGCTCGACCACCGGAGTAACGGTTTCGGCGCTCGTTCCGAAGAGTGCGGGATCATCAGTCCCCGAGGCCCGGGCCTGCCAGACCAGGCACAACAGGAGAACCATACGCGCCACGGTTTTCATGGTATCTCCAGTCCCTCGACGTATTCACCGTATCCCGCCTGTTCCATTGAGTCCCTGGGCACAAATCTCAGCGCGGCGGAATTGATGCAGTAACGCAGTCCACTCGGAGGGGGACCATCCCTGAACACGTGCCCCAGATGCGAGTCTCCATGCCGGCTCCGCACCTCCGTGCGGGGAAGAAACAGCTTGTAGTCCTTCTTTTCCACGATGTTCTCCCGCACCAGCGGCCGGTAAAAACTTGGCCAGCCGGTACCTGAATCGAACTTGTGGGCTGATGAAAACAGTGGTTCGCCACTGACGATATCCACATAGATGCCCTCGCGTTTTTCCGCATGGTAGGCATTCTCGAATGCCCGTTCCGTGGCGTCATTCTGCGTCACCTCGTACTGCAGCGAGGTCAGCGTTGCCCTCAATTCCCCGTCATCCGGCTTGCTGTGCGGGAAGCCTTGATACCGATTCCTGTTCATCGCAAATCACCTGGTTTCATGATACTTGGAATTTGCCGCAAACAGACCGTTCAGCAAATCAGGCGCTCAAGTTCGCGTATGTCCTCCATCACCCGATCAGCATGGTCGCTCAACTCCTCGCGTCCGTGCGCGCCGGTCAGGACGCCCATGGACAGTGCGACACCGGCATTCTTTCCCATCATCAGATCCTTCGGACTGTCACCCACCATGCAGACTTCGCTGGCTGCAAGACCGCACTCCCTGCAGAAGGCCCGGACCATGCCGGGGTCCGGCTTGACGCCATACCCGCTGTCGGCGCCGCATACGAAATCGAAGCAAGACAGGATTCCGGACTGCTCCAGCATGCCCCGGGCATTCGCCTCGTCATCCATTGTCGCAACTCCCAGGGCAATCCCCCTGTCGCGGAAACCTTCCATCAATTCGTTCAGGTTTTCGACCGCCGGCACGAGCCGGATGCGATCATGGGAAAAAAACTGCCTGATCCGCAACACCTGGAACGATGCCAGCCTGAAGCCCGCCTCCCGCTCGAAAAATTCAAGGACCTGATCGTTGCTGTCGGAGGTCAGCAGGGAATCGGCCGACCAGGTTCCGCTGTCTGCCCGATACCCGCCCCTTTCCATCAGCACGGATTCGGTGCCCGGGACACCGGCGATTTCCGCAACATACCTGCAGGCCTGCTGATAGGGTTCCAGCCAGGTAGCGTTGAAATCCACCAGGGTACCGTCCTTGTCAAAAAGTATGCCCTGGATCATGACCGTGGCCAGATCCGTCTCGACGGACACCAGCAATACCCATCTGGATCAAGGAGGCAGCACTCCCTCAGGCCGTGCGGCTTGTCTGCACAGGGCGCGAATATCGTGTAGCCCGCCCGTTTTGCCTTCTGCTCCGCCAGGTCAGGGTCAATCTCGAAGAGGCGCAATTCTATCCCGCCTCCCCGCGTACCGGACTCGGGCAACAGGGACGGAAGCGGGTTCTGCGAATAGGTGTGGTCCGCATGCAACTGGAAATACTGATTGCCCGACTGCAGCAATGCATAATCCGTGGATGACGACAGGACGGCGAAATCCAGGATCGACCGCAGGAATTCCACTGATCTGACCACATCGGCAACCAGCAGATTGATTCCGAAACCGGTCAGGGCATGTCCCACCGCTTCACTGTCTTCGACATCGAACTCACTCATGTGCCCCGGATCGCAACGCAACACAGGCAGCTGAATTGACACGCCTGCCCAGAATACCGACAATGAAACCCGCACATTGCAACTCAACCACCGAGAGGAACAGGTCTGTGACAAGCATGGAATCCGGATAGACCGTTTTGCGACCAGTGAACAACCTTCAGAAACAAATAACCAATGAAGACTATTCGAAGGAGTTCGGTCAATTGATCGAGGGTATTTCAAACTGGCTTGAGACTAACGGATTTCCGGATAAAAAGATACGGGAACACATCAATCAGTTCGAGACCAGGCTCTCCAGGCAAAAACGCAATGTGGTCCTCATTGCGGAATGTTCAAGCGGGAAATCGGCCCTGCTCAACTCCACCCTGTTCGGCGGACCGGGATACTCGCTGCTCCCCTCGACACCCGGCCACTCCACCCGCTGCACAACGGTGCTGCAGCACGAGGAGGACGAGCCGGTCGGTATTCACCTGCTACCCACCCTCGTTTCAGGCGAGGCCCTGCATCGATCGATTTCGGAGATCGAGCATCACCGGGAATTCTGGGAACACATACCTTTTGATGCCGACGACAGGGAGCATGTCGCCAAAGCGATGCAACTGACCCTTGAAACCGAGTTCGTGCCACCGGAATATGCGACGGTCCGGGGATACAACAACCGGGAAGAGGACATCCTGCCGAAGAAAACGGATATCGTTGACAACAAGATCAAGATTCCGAAATACCGGCACGCCATAATCAACATTCCGCATGTCTTGCTGAAACAGGGCATTCGCATCATCGACACCCCGGGATTGAGTGCTCCCGGGGTAGAGTCGGACATGGTTCTCCACGCCCTCGAATCAGCGCATGCAGCCGTCTTCGTACTGTCATGCGAGCGGGGGCTCACCCTCTCCGAGATGAATGTCTGGACCAATCATATCCGCAAGTATCCCCGCGAGAACGTGCTGGTTGTGATGAACAAGATCGACCTTCTCTGGGACGACCGGAAAAGCAAGGAGGAAATCGACCGGGAGATTGACAGCCGGGCGAACGGGATTGCGCGGCTTCTGGACCTTCCGGTTGAGCAGGTATTTCCCGTTTCCGCAGAAAAGGCCCTGGAAGCGCGATCCGAGCATGATCAGGCGCTGGAATCGGCTTCCGGGATCACCCGGTTTGAACTCGCCCTGGAAGATACCGTCAGCCGTTCCAGTTTCAGAAACATTCTGGGTAATGCCGGTTTCGGCGTCAGTTCCATCCTGCAGGTCGTTCAGAACATATTGCGGCAACGCCACGATGTCACGGGAGCGCAGACCGAAAATCTCAAGAAACATACGCACGATCAGCTCCGGGCTTCGGACATCAGCCTCAGGAAAATCCGCAGGGAGCGGGCAGAGATGAAATACGCTGCGGAACTGATGGCGCAGTTCAAGGAATATCTCAATAAAGGCCATGACAGGTTTCTCGAACAGCTTGACCTTTCGAGCCTGGACAGGCTGATCGCCCGCTACCACCTTGAAGCGAACAACCATCTGACCACTGCGGGACTGCAACAGGACATGCAGGACTTCCAGCATCAGGCGACCAGGCGGTTCCAGACAGCCCTGTCGCATGTCTCCAGCCTGGAATCCGGATTGAGCGAACTCTACAGGAAAATGGAAAGGACACTGAATGTGTCCGGTCTGTCCATGCGCAACCTGCACATGGATGTTTATCTGGACACACTGAAGAGCCACGGCATCCCGGCCGGTTACAGGGCGGAGAAACGCATTCTCACCCGGAAACACGCATCAGCGCTGACCAAGATCCGCAATGTCTACCTGCAGGCCACCGACGATGTCAGCATATGGGTCCGCAATGCCCTGGTCCCACTGGAACTGGAACTCAAGAAAAAGAGATCCCAGATTGAGAAACGGCTGGAGAACCTGAAGAGGATCCGCAACCAGGATTCCGAGCTGGTGGATGAAATCAAGGTGCTCGAGTCCAGGCTCAAGATCCATCGGCAACGAAACAATGCCGTCGCGTACTTCATCACCCGGCTGGATGAAATCACCCGGAACAACCGACCGGACATCGACAGCATAGCGGATCTGCATAATATGGGCGACGTCAAACGCGAGATCTGAACGCCCGTACCTGTGCTATCGCATGTATGCGGGCAGCCCGGATCCTCCGTTTGATCTCGGCCCCGGTCCTTGATCCCTGCAACCCCGACGCGTTCACCTCTGCCGCGATTTTCCCGGCATCTACTGAAGTGGCCGCCTGGAAATACGGGTCGAGCAAGTCCAGCTGGCCGGGAGCATCCTGCTCATGCCCAAGACGCCCGCGGCGGTCTGCAAGACAGCAGTTGATGAATCTTTCGATCTGTTCCGGAGCCCGGAATCCATCCAGTCTTTCCAGCAGCCTGAGCACGGTCCCCGGCTTCAGCTGGTGAATACGGTGTCCATGCAGATGCAGTTCACAGAACCGCATGGCAAACTCCCGATATCGAACCGGTACGCCAAGTCGCTGGCACAGGCTTCCTATCGGAACCAGTCCCCGTTTCTCGTGAGCATGGTGTGCCGGCAGGAATTCGGCCGGAGTGAGCGGTTTGCCCAGGTCATGGACCAGTACGGCAAACATCGCAACGGGATCTTCGGTGATTCCGGACACCGCATCCAGGCACATCAGGGTATGCACACCGGTATCTACCTCCGGATGATATCTGCTGTTCTGCGGCACGCCGAACAGCGCATCGACTTCGGGCAGGATTACACGAAGCGCCCCGCATGCACGGACCTGAACGATAAACTCCGAGAAACAGGGATAGTGCAACGCCTCTGAAATCTCCTGCCACACGCGCTCCGGCACCAGCGCATCGGACTCCCCATTCTCCACCATCCGTGACATCAGCAGGAGCGTGTCCGGGCTGATCGAATAGCCCTGCCTCCTGAAGCGCGCCGCGAAACGCGCGGTACGCAGGATGCGGACCGGATCCTCGACAAATGCGCCGGATACATGGCGCAGTATTCCCCGGGACATGTCCACCTCGCCACCGAACGGGTCCAGAAGTCGACCGGCACTGTCCATGGCCATGGCGTTGATCGTCAGGTCTCGCCGCCTCAGGTCCTGTTCGAGCGTGACATCCCGCCCGCAATGGAAGGCGAAACCGCGATAGCCGCGAGCCACCTTCCTTTCGGTACGGGCAAGTGCGTACTGCTCACCGGATTCGGGATGCAGGAACACCGGAAAGTCCCTTCCGACCGGACGAAACCCCAGGGACGCCATTTCCTCGGGCGTCGAATTGATCACCACCCAGTCACGATCCTTGACCGGGTTGCCCATGAGCCGATCCCGAACGGCGCCTCCCACAAGGTATGCCTCTATGCTGTCTTCGGGTCGGGCCACTTCCTCAAACCATCTTGTCCTGGAACATGAGGGTGTGATTATGTCACCAACTCGATCCATCGTGTTGCTGCTGTTCCCGCAGGGCGGTTGCGCGAATATCCGCTACCTCACGCATCCTGCAAATGGAAAACATGAAATCATCGCAAGGCGCACGCCGATACGACAGGTCCTTGACAACCCCGACACCGATGGGCGGATCCGGGCATTCGGGTCCGTTGAGCTGGCGCTGCCCGAAAGCAGGGACTGCAGGAGCCATGCCGTCCTGAACCGTCGGCATGCAGCATGGAATGCCCTGGCAGTTCCAGCCCGTTCCATTACACCGGAACAGTAGTGCTTCCCCGTCGTGGGCCGCCTTGCGTACCGCGGATACTTCCCGGAACAGTCTGCCAGGAAACTGGAACATTACCTTTCGCGCCAGGGGTACGATACCTGCCTCTACGGTGTATCCGTCTACTCGGCGCCCGGCTGGTTCACGGATTCCGGGTTTCGACTGGTGGATTTCCCGCAAGCTGATCCGGGATTCGGACTCCCTGTCAGCGTTCTACACCACCTCAAGGAACTGGTCAACCTGTCCCCGGAAAGGCGGCTGTCCCGGCTCCGGCAACTGCTGCCACCTGAACATCGGGCAAGGAACCATGCCGAGACTATCCGCTCCTGATCTGCGGCCCGATATGTGCCTCGCCCCGCTCCTCGGCAAGCAGCATCTGGCGTTCCCGTTCAGCATACCGCGCCCGATCCCGGTCGCTCTTTTCCTTCGAGCAGTAGGGGCAACTGATACCCTTCCTGTACAGTTCATGGGACTTGTCGGCAGCGTCAAGCGGCAGACGGCAGGCGTGGCACTGATCATGGTTTCCTGCCTCGAGAGTCTGGTCGACCGTCACCCTGTCATCAAAGACGAAACATTCGCCCCGCCACCTGGACCTCTCCCCGGAGACGGTACGGAAATAGTTCAGGATACCGCCTTTCAGGTGGCAGACCTCCCTGAATCCCTGCTGCTTCAGAAAGGCGGTCGACTTCTCGCAACGTATCCCGCCCGTACAGTACATCGCTATCTTCCTGCCGTCTCCGGGATCGAGGTGGTCCTGCACGTAACCGGGAAACTCGCGGAAACTGGCAATATGCGGGATGACGGCATTGTCGAAGCGCCCGACCTTCACCTCATAATCGTTTCGCGCATCGATAACCAGAACGTCGGGGTCATCGATCAGGGTGTTCCAGTCTTCCGGCGCCACGTAATCTCCCGCATGTCTCAGCGGGTCCACTCCCGGCACACCCATGGTGACGATTTCTTTCCTGATCTTGACGCGAGCCCGCCTGAACGGCAAGGCGACGGCCCACGATTCGCGGATATCCATGCCGGAAAGGCCCGGGAATGTCTGCAACCAGTCAAGAAACCTTCCGGTTTCTTCAGGCCATCCGGAAACCGTGCCGTTTATCCCCTCTCCGGCCAGCAGGATCGTGCCCACAAGCCCGTGCCCGGACATCCTTTCACGTATCGCATCACGCATGGGGCCCGGCCCGGGCAACGGAACAAACCTGTAAAACGAACAGACCAGCCACCGTCGCCGGTCTTTCGGAGCAATCTGGTTCATGTCCTTTCAGGAAACGTCTTTGCAATCATCATGGGAACGGATTATATGAAACAACCATCATCATCTGAAGACAACTGTGCGAATGTCATTCGGAATACATGAAAACAAGGGAGATTACGGGGGGCCTGGGTTGTAGTCAGGTTCCTCAGGCCTCTTGACACCAGGGAAAGAAAACCCGCGACGTTTCATCCCGGATGTCCGCACGGGAAGGTTGGAATTTTTTTCCATCGGAGTATGATCGGCCCATGATGCTCGACCATGCGGAGATCACACAATTCAGGGAGCAGGGCTTCCTCATTGTCAGGAACCTCGCACCGGAAGAGTTGTGCTCCCGGATGCGCGATGTCATCGCAGATTCGATGGATCCTCCCCTGGCTCCGGTAGAGTTCGAGACAGACGTCCAGTACCCCGGCTCCCCGACAGACCGGCTATCCCCCGGCGGCGACACTCCCCGGCGGTTGCTGCATGCCTATACCCGTGACGCGATCTTCCGCCAGTGGGCAACCAGCGCATCGGTTGTGGACAGGGTCCGGTTGCTGCTGGGCGCACAGGATATCGCCCTGTCCCAGAACCACCATAACTGCGTGATGACGAAACACCCGGGATTCAGCAGTGCCACCCTGTGGCATCAGGATATCCGTTACTGGCTGTTCGACCAGCCGAATCTCGTCAGCGTATGGCTCGCACTGGGTGATGAGAATGACCGCAACGGCGGCGTATGGCTGATTCCCGGCTCCCACCGTGAACACCTGGAACGTGGCCGGTTCGACGGGGCGTTGTTCTTCAGACAGGATATTCCCGGGAACCAGGCCACCATCGAGACCGCAGTGCCCGCCGAACTCGCCTGCGGCGATACACTGTTCTTCCACAGCCGGACCCTCCATGCAGCGAACCGGAACCGTTCCGGCGCAATCAAGATTTCCGTCGTGTTCACGTATCGCGATATCAATAACCATCCACTGGCCGGAACACGTTCCGCGGCATTTCCCGATATCCCGTGCCCCGTTGCCTGACAGGGGATCGTGCCTCGATTATCGGGCAGTTGCGTGGCTCCCGGATCGGGAAGGAGACCCGACTTCCCGCCCTCCGGCCTGATCACGTTCCACCCGGGCCACCCGTACGTGATACCGGGCATACCAGTCGGTGCGCCCTTTTCGCTGGGCAACCTGGTGTTCGACATGACGCTTCCAGGCACGGATAGACGCCTCGTCCTTCCAGTAGGATACGGTAATTCCCATGTCATCGCGTACTGACTCGACTCCCAGGAAGCCCGGCTGCTGACACGCAAGCTCCTCCATATGCCTCGCCATCCGTTCGTACCCCTGCATGTCATCCGTCCCGATGCTGGTGAAGATGACGGCGTAATAAGGCGGATCGGGAGTGGAGGCAATCATTCCGTATCGATGATTACGCAGCCGCCGGGTCTGCCGGACTCGATCGACTCGTGAGCGCCTGCCGCATCTTCCATGTCCCGGACTTCGGCGATGCGATGTTGCAGTGCGTCATGCTCAAGCGCCCGGGTTATATCCGCGATCGCCCGGTTCTTGGCGGCCTGCGGCATGTTGTACACCAGAACCATGTTCACCGTGACGTTCTTGAACATCATGGGGTAAAAGGGCACAACCGGCTCCGGCGCAAGAGAGGACGAATAAGTGGACACGGTTCCGCAGTTCCTGAGCACGGCCGCACTGGTGTCGGCGTTGACGCCGAACTCCACATCAACGACATGATCGACCCCGGCCGGGCCGGCGATTTTCCCGATACGCTCGACCAGGCTTCCGTCCCGGTAGTTCAGCGCCTCATCCGCCCCCGCATCCAGGGCGGTCTGGCAATTGGCATCCGTGCCTGCCGTAGCGATAACCGTCGCCCCGCCAAGCCTTGCCCATTGCACTGCGTAATATCCCACCCGACCGGCAGCACCGGTCACCAGAACGGTTTTTCCTTTCGGTTCACCGGCGTTGTATACGCAACGGTGTGCGGTCATGACCGGGATTCCGATGCACGCACCGACCCTGAAATCGACCCGCGACGGCAACGCCACGGCAAGCCGGGAAGGAACCGCCACATATTCGGCGCAGGTACCGCAGTTGCGGCCATACTGGGCCTGGTACACCCAGACCCGTTCCCCGACGCGATCGGGAACCCCTTCCCCGACCGACTCGATGATCCCCGCTCCGTCACTGTGCGGAATCACGTATCCGTTCTCGAACCCGGCCGGTTGCGCACCCGCCCGCTTCTTGACATCCGAGGGATTGACCGACGATGCATGCAGATGGACCAGCACCTCTCCCGGACCGGGTTTCGGCATTTTGCGCTCGCCGCAAACCAGTACCTCGGCAGCCGGGCCGGACCGTGTATACCATATCGCCTTCATGATCTTGCCAGCACCTAGTTTATTGCGTACCCGCCATCGACGACCAGGGAATGACCACTCACATAACAGGATGCATCGGAACACAGGAACACCACGGGACCGACAAGATCATCCGGGCTGCCGCGACGGCCCAGAGGCGTCCGGCGAACCACCTCCTTCTCAAGTTCCGGCGTTGTGCGGATTTCATACCTGCCACCCATGGGATTGGTAGTATAGCCCGGATTCAGGGTGTTCACCCGAATCCCGTCCTTGCCCCATTCCGACGCCAGTTGCCTGCACAGCATATCCACTCCCCCCTTTGACGCGCCGTATGCGGTCAGCCCTTCAAACGCCAGCAGACTGCCATTGGAAGAAACCAGCACGATGGAGCCGCCGTTTCCCTGCCGGATCATCTGCTCGCCGATGGCGCGGGCACAGTAGAAGCAACCGCTCAGGTTGGTATCGATGACCGAACGCCAGGCCGCCTCCGACAGGTCATGGGGCGCCGACACCTCCATGATGCCGTGGTTCACCACGGCGGCCTCGATACTGCCGAACGCCGAGGCCACCGCATGCACCATCTCATCGCAGCTGAACCTGTCCCTGGCATCGAACACATGGTACATGGTCCGCCCACCGGCCGATTCGATCTGCCGTACGGTTTCCGACAGCCTTTCGCGCGTTCGACCCGCCACCGCAACCCGGGCACCGGCCGAAGACAGTCCCATGGCCATGGCCTTTCCGAGCCCGTAGCCACCTCCCGTCACGATGACGTTGCGGCCAGCCATGCTGAAACGGGCGGAAATCGATTCGGAGTCTGCCATACGGTTTATCCCACCGGAATATCTAGCGATAGCGAATACCCGTTATGCGATACATGCGTTCATGTCCGTTCAGCCGCAACACGACCTCATCGCCCCGCAGCTTGCCAAGCATGGCACGCGCCAGAGGAGAATCAACGCTTATGTAGCCCTTCGTGCTGTCGGTGACGATCTCATCTCCGCCGACTATCCGGAATTCCTCATGCACACCCCCGGCGGTTTCAAGGGTAACCCAGGCACTGAAATATACCCTTGTTTCATCGGCAACGCCATCGACGACCGTGAGGCCAGGCAGGCGTCTCTGAAGATAGCGTATCCGGCGGTCGATCTGGGCCAGTTGCCGTTTGCGGTATATGTATTCCGCATTCTCTGACCGGTCGCCTTCCGCTGCCGCCGCCGCCAGGGCGCGGGCGACTCCGGCCCGATCCTTCCATATCCGTTTTTCTTCTTCCCGCAGCATCGCAAACCCCTCCATCGTGATATACGGGGCGGAAGTCGGCCGGGTTGTGTTGTCTCTTCTCATGACCGTTTCATGACTCCTGCTGCTGCAACTCCCACATCTGCCGGTACAAGCCGTCCCTTTCCACCAGTTCGGCATGTACGCCCCGCTCGACGATTCTGCCCCGTTCCAGCACGATGATCTGATCTGCGCTGATGATCGTGGAAAGCCGGTGCGCGATGATCAGTGTGGTAGTGTTTTCGGCAATGCGGTCCAGCGCACCCTGGATGCCTCTTTCGGAGCGGCTGTCCAGTGACGACGTCGCTTCATCGAACACCAGTATCCGGGCACCTTTCAGGGCCGACCGGGCAATGGCGACCCGTTGTTTTTCACCGCCCGAAAGCTTCAGCCCCCTTTCCCCGACCAGCGTTTCATAGCCCTGTGGCTGTTGACGGATGAATCCGTCCAGCTGGGCGATCCTCGCCGCCGCGTCGATCTCCTGCTGCGTCGCGTCGGGGTGGCCGTAGGCAATATTGTATCCGATCGTGTCATTGAACAGGACCGTATCCTGAGGTACCACAGCCATCTCGGCGCGCAGGCTCTCCTGGGTCACGTGCCGGATATCCTGACCGTCAATCTCGACACGCCCGCTGTCCGGGTCGTAAAAACGCAGCAGCAGACGTGCCAGGGTCGATTTCCCGGCGCCGGAAGGACCGACAACCGCCACCATCTCGCCGCCCCGGACGGTCAGGCTGATGTCTTCCAGTATCGCCCTGTCCCCCCGGTAACCGAAGCTGACATCGTGGAACGCGATTTCTCCCGCACTGCATTCCAGGGGTGCCGCGCCCGGGCTGTCCGTGATCGCGGGCCTTTCATCCAGCAGGCCGAACACCCGTTCCATGTCGATCAGGGATTGATTGAGTTCTCGATAGACTGACCCAAGGACATTCAGGGGGATATACAGCTGGATCAGGAAGGCATTCACCATGACCAGTTCCCCAAGCGAAGAGACTCCTTCCCTGACATCCGCAGCAGCCATGATCATCAGTATCGACAGGCCGACCGCGACGATCAGCCCCTGTCCCGTGTTGAGCAGGGAAAGGGATGCGCTGTTCCGATACGACTCCTCGCTCCATGTCTCCAGGGAGCGGCGATAGCGTTCCTGTTCACGGGCCTCGTTACCGAACACCTTGACCGTTTCATAATTGATCAGGGAGTCCAGCAGGTGCGTGCTCGCCGTCGATTCCGCACGATTCATGCGAATGCGCAGGCGAGACCTCCACCGGGTCACCGCAAAGGTGAACAGGCAGTACAGGGTGACAAGGGCCATCGTCACCAGAGCGTAGCGCGGGCCCATTTGCCGCCACAGGATCAGCATGACCAGGGTGATCTCCATGACCACCGGCAGGATGCCGAACACGAACATCTGCAGGAAGCCGGTGATCGCCATGCTGCCACGGTCCATGTCACGGGACAGTCCGCCGATTTTCCGGTCAAGATGGAAACCGAGTGAGAGCTGGTGCAGGTGACTGAACACCAGCGTCGATACGTGACGGACAATGCGCGTTCCGGCCTTCGTGAATGCCAGATTCTGCAACTCGGCGAACAGGATTGCACTGAACCGGAGCGACCCGTACGCGACCAGCAACGCAATCGGCACGGCCACCAGCCCCGGGGTTTCCAGGTCCTCGATGATGCGCTTGAGCACCAGCGGCACCGACACATTGGCAAGACGCGCCGCAACCAGCAGAACCAGCGCAATCGCTACCCGGTGCCGGCAGGTCCACAGATAGGGAAGCAGCCTCGCGGCAATACGCCAGTCGCAGCCCCCGGCCGGGAGATCCGCATGGTCAGACCGAGCGGGCGGCACCGGTCAGAACACGCCGATACAGTGCGGCGCCTGTTGTCTGCGGGAGACGGTTTCCCACCGACAACCGCACGATCCGGCCGCGAATGAACCGGCCTTCATCCGGATACAGGCTACCTGCATGCACGCGACCATCATCTTGCCGAACGGCTCCCGGAACATGCGGGCCTATCGCTCCAGCAGTCTGCTCAGCCTGTCCCGGCTCCCGGGCGACCAGTGCTCATTGCGGCTGCAGCATGCCTCCATCACGGGCAGATCATCCGACAGCCTCACCCACGATTGCCTGGTTGGCGCATGGATGTGGATATCCGGCGGGCAGCTGTCGGGAGTATCAAGGGTACCGACGCCCACGAACCGCAGCATTTCTCCCGTCACACCGCAGGCACTCCGGACAGCTGTCCTGCAACGGCAAACGACCTGTCCCTTCCCGCCTGGCGTAGGGATCCGCGTGGAATCGAGCTGCCCGGACAGCAATTCGGCCGACGACGATTCGATCATGGCGTTGATCGCGAATGCGGAACCCGACAGCCGCCGGCAATGGCTGCAATGGCAGCAGTGGACGAAAAGCGGAGCGCGGACCATGCGATAGCGGACCTCTCCGCAGACGCATCCGCCTGCATGACAACCCGGGACTTCTTCAGACATGGCTGCAAACCTCCAGGGATGAGCGAATGAATTGCCGGGCGCTCAACTGCTCAAGACCCTCGATGGCGCCCCAGACGGCTGCGGCTGCGGCATCCCCCAGCAGCGTCCGGCCCTTTTCCCGTATCCTCGCCGTACGCGCCGACAGGGTGACGGGTTCTTCAAGATCATGGGAATGGCCGAACTGCCGTCCCGAACGCATGCTCACGACGACGTCGGCCTGCGTATCCGGCTTCCCGGAATCCGGCATGACGACCACCTTGTCCCTGACGGCAATCAGCTCCGGCTGCCTGCACACGCCTTCGCTGTAACTGTCAAGCGACGCCGTATCGAGGCCGCACAGCACCATCGCGGCAGTAAGCCGATAGCTGAACTTGGCCTCAAGACCGGTCTGTGGAGAACGGATGTTGCAGACATCAAGCCATTTCGGGTTGACCGATATGCGGACAGATTCGATGTCTTCTGATCCGAGCCGATGTTCGTCACGCAACGCTGTCAGGGACTCCAGGGCGGCATGCAGGCCATGGCAGCAGGCATGGAACTTGTGCTGGACGGATTCAAAGACAAACCTGGATCCGATCCCCTCCAGCACCCGTTGCGGCGGAATCCGCTCTCCTGCATGCGTGTCGGCAAACCCCTGCGCGCACTCCAGGGCGTCCGGCCGGGAAACGAACCCCCGCGCAGCCAGCAAGGCACTCTCGACACCGTTTGCAGCGGCGAGTCCCGCGTTGTACGGCTTTCCCATTGTGCCAAACTGGGACTTGAGGCCGGAAGCCCGTGTCGTGGCAATGCCCAGCGCGTACCCGGTCCGTACCGCGTCCAGACCCAGCAGACGCGAACATGCCGCCGTGGCGCCGAAGCATCCCGAAGTTGCGGTCTGATGGAAGCCTGCCCGGTAATGGTCGCGACCCAGCCACTGCCCGATGCGACAGGCGGTTTCTGCCCCGACAAGCGAGGCGTCGAGAAAGGACATGCCGCTCGCATCCATCTTTTGCGCGATGGCCAGGGCCGCCGGAATGACGGCCACGCTCGGATGCCCGATGTATGCGAAGTGCGTGTCGTCATAATCCAGGGCATGGGACGTGGCGCCATTGGCCATGGCTGCGGCGCGGGCGGGAAACCGCACAGACTCTCCGAACACGCTGGCTTCGGCGGATCCGCCCTCCGACCTGACCAGGCTCCGGATGATCCGGCTGACCGGTTCCTTCGTACCCATGATCGCCACGCAGGACCAGTCGAACAGGGACAGCGCCATCATGCGTCGGGCGCTGTCGGGCAGATCGGAGCCCGGGGTATCGGCCGCGAACCTGGCAATCAGCGGGGTGAAATCGCTCATCCGCTCATGGCGGGTCGATGGTGAACGCATCCTGATCCATGTAGGCGGGAAAGAATTCCCGATGATCGTCCAGTTCCCGGCGCGACAGCACGGCCGTCGCGACACGCAGGTCTGCGGCGCAGTCCACAACAGGCTTGCCGAGATAATCCAGGATCGCACTGCCGCCACGGTACCGGTCTCCGTTGGGGTTGGCGCCCAGACGATTGACCGCCAGCACGTAGCTCTGGTTCTCGATCGCCCGTGCACGGACCAGGGTATCCCAGGCATATTGCCTCGATTCTGGCCAGTTCGCCACGTAGATCGCGATGTCGTAATCCCCCCGGTTGCGGCTCCATACCGGGAAGCGCACGTCATAACAGACGAAAGGCGCTATGGGCCAGCCCTTGTGCATGAAAACCACACGGCGGTCTCCACGGCTGTAATGGTGGTGCTCCCCGCCGAAGCGGAACAGGTGCCGCTTGTCATACCAGTCCATGCTGCCATCCGGCCGCGCCCAGAGCATGCGATTGACATAAGCGATCGGCTTTCGGTCGAGCCGCATCACGACACTGCCGGTGATCACCGCCCCCGTATCCACTGCACGGCGACTCATCCAGGCAACCGTCTGCCCGTCCATGGTTTCGTGTTTTTCCGACGGATCAGCATAAAACCCGGTACTGAAAAACTCCGGCAGGACAATGAGGTCGGCGCCATCCAGGGATTCCAGATGCCGGTCGATACGTGCCCGGTTCGCTGCCGGATCCTGCCAGGCGATGTCGTCCTGCATGATGGAAACCACGAGATCGTTCATGGCCCCGGCGTGTTACAGGGTGTTCAGTATCTGTGCCGCCTCTCGAAGCGTGTCGTCCTGCTTGGCGAAACAGAACCGCACGATACGGGTATCCGGCGCAGCATGGTAGAACGGGGAAAGGGGAATTGCCGCGATGCCCTTCTCCCGGGTAATCCAGTTCGCGAAATCGGTGTCTCCGAGATCCGAAATCTCGCTGTAGTCGGCAAGCTGGAAGTACGTTCCACCGGCGGGCAGCAGCCTGAATCTCGACTGCTCGAGCAAGGAGCAGAACAGGTCTCGCTTGTGCTGATAGAACGCGCCGAGTTCCAGAAAGCTCCCGGGACTGGAGATCAGGAAATCGGCAATCGCCCATTGCATGGGGGTAGTCGTGGTGAACACGTTGAACTGGTGTATCTTCCTGAACTCGACCGTCAGGTCGCTTGGCGCAACGCAATAGCCGACCTTCCAGCCGGTCACATGGTAGGTCTTGCCGAACGAGAAGACGGCCATCGACCGGCCACGCAGCTCCTCATGCGTCAGCACGCTGGCATGGCCGTGCCCATCGAAGATGATGTGCTCATAGACTTCGTCGCTCAACACGTAGCAGTCATGGTTGCGGATCGCGGCAGCCAACCGGTCAAGATCCTCCCGGTGCAGGATGCTGCTGCTCGGATTATGAGGGGAATTGATGATGATCAGACGGGTATCGGGGTCAAGAGCCTGTTCCAGGGCATCCCAGTCAATCCGATAGTCCGGCAGTGTCATCGGGATGTGCACGGTTTCCCCACCGGCGAGGGAAACGGCCGGTTCGTAGGAATCGTAGGCCGGATCGAACACGATTACCCGGTTGCCCGGCTGTACCACTGCCCCGATGGCGCAGAAAAGCGCCTCGGTGGCGCCGCTCGTGATCGTGATCTCGGTTTCCGGGTCGACATCGATCCGGCTGTAGTCCCGGAGCTTGTCCGAGATGGCCTGTCGCAACGGCAGGATTCCAGACATGGGCGGATACTGGTTCTTGCCGTGCCGAAGATGATGCTCGAGCCGCTCTATCAGCCCCTCATCGGGCTCGAAGTCGGGAAATCCCTGGGAAAGGTTGATCGCGTTGTACTCCTCGGCCATCCGCGACATGACCGTGAAGATGGTGGTCCCGACGTCGGGCAGCTTGCTCTGGATACGTGAGGTCATGGCGCAGTCGGCAATGAAAGGGGGTACTTTATGTGCGGGCGGATTTTTTTTCCAGTCCTGATATCCTTTTTCACCGTGAACCCCCATGCAGTATTGCCCCCGAACCGTGTTTCATCTGCAGCAGGAGACCTTGCCCAAAATGTACTGATGCGGTGCGCGGCAGGCGGCCTAGATCGTACGATAAGGCTTCCCTTGGCCTTATTCTGTGCCCAGCTTCAGATACATGCGAGGCTAGAAGCCATCTCATGAATCATTACGCCATGATAATATCCTGATTCCGATTATGAAGATGATCGGAGACTCCCATGTCGCACGACCTGACCGACGCCCAATGGGCGTTCATCGAGCCGCTGCTTCCCCCATTGCCCTGGCGGGCGGATGGCCGAGGCTGGCCCTGGCGGGATTCGCGGGAGGTCCTGAACGGAATCCTGTGGATCTTGCGGACCGGCGCACTGGTCGGAGCTGCCGGATCGCTATCCACCCTGCCAGACTTGCCATCGCCGGTTTCAGCAATGGTGCGCAGCGGGGGTCATGGACCGGCGGCGGGCCCTGGCGGAAGACCTGGAGCAGCGCGGTGAGATCAACCTTGGGGAGTGTTTCGTTGACGACAGCTTCAGCGCGGCCAGAAAGGGGGCGCCGGAATGGGCAAGACCAAGCGGGGCAAGAGCTGCAAGGTGATGGTGATTGCGGATCGCTCGGGGTTGCCGGTATCGGTGTGTGCAGGCAGTGCCTCGCCGCACGAAACCCCGCATGTGCTCGAACTGCTCGACGGCTGTCTGACGGCGGTCAGGCCCGAGCAGCTCATTGACGACCAGGCCGACGACAGTGACCCACTGGACGAACAGTGCGCAGTGACCATGATTGCGCCGCACCGGGCCAACCGCAGGAAGCCAAAGACTCAGGATGGGCGGGTACTGCGCCGATACCGGCGCCGGTGGCAGGTCGAGCGCCTGTTCGCATGGTTGCAGAACTACCGCCGTATCGTCACCCGCCATGAGCGTCATTTCGAAAACCTCCTCGCTTTCCTGCAACTCGACACCTTCATGATCCTCGACAGAAAATATTTGTGAGATGGCTTCCAGTAACGGGGTGGGGATGTTTCTGTCTGAGCAGAGACAGGGATAAAAGACGGCTGCCGTGCTATCATCCGTACTGTCGGATTACGCTAGGAGTATTCCTGAGAGTTCCTGATATGGCATGGTTCAATTTTCAGAATCATCATCCGTTTGCATGTTGACCGGTCGAGTGCCTGCTCTGGAAAAAGCAACATGCCACATGCCCTGACTTGATAACATGCCCGCCCGACAGGGCGGGGCTCATCAGGAACAACTCATGAGAATCGAATCCGTACATCTGAAGAATTTCAAGGCCTTCCGCAATGTGGAATTAAAGGATATTCCACCCTTCCTGGTAATCGTTGGAGCCAATGGCACAGGAAAGTCGACCCTGTTCGACGCTTTCGGTTTCCTGCACGATTGCATCAAGGGCAACGTCCGTCAGGCGCTCGACAAACGCGGCCGTTTCCCGGAAGTACTGAGCAGAGGATGCACCAAGGAAGATTCAATTCTGATTGAGTTGAAATACCGCATGGAAATCGCCTCGGTGGAACGCCTGGTAACTTATTCACTGGAAATTGGCGAACGCGAAGGCTCGCCGGTGGTGCTGAGGGAGGTGCTGCGCTATAAACGAGGCCGGTACGGAAGTCCACTCCACTTCCTGGACTTTACCGAGGGAGAGGGTTACGCCATCACCAACGAGGAAGATTTCAACCAGCCTGACGAGAAACTTGAGCGCGAAGTACAGAATGTAGCGCCGCATACGATAGCTATCAAAGGATTGGGACAGTTCGAGCGTTTCAAGGCGGCCAATGCATTACTGCTCCTGATCGAGAACTGGCATGTTTCGGATTTCCACATCAGTGCGGCACGTGGCCGCAAGGATGCAGCAGGTGAAACGGAACACCTGTCGGTATCAGGGGACAACCTGCCCCTGGTAGCGCGTCACCTTCACGAGGAACATGGTCAGGTCTTCCGGAAAGTTCTAGAAACCATGGCCCAGCGAATTCCCGGGATAAAATCAGTTGAGCCCAGGCTGATGGATGACGGTTATCTGACCCTGCGGTTTCAGGACGGCTCGTTCCAGACACCCTTTCTTGATCGCCATGTATCTGACGGAACGATCAAGATGTTTGCCTACCTGATTCTGCTGCACGATCCGAAACCACATCCATTGCTTTGCGTGGAAGAACCGGAGAACCAGTTGTACCCGGAACTGATGATGGAACTGGCCGAAGAGTTCCGCGGATATGCTAACCGGGGCGGCCAAGTCTTCGTCACCACGCACTCCCCCGATTTTTTGAATGCACTTGCACTGGAAGAGGTATGCTGGCTGACCAAGCAGGAAGGTCATGCCCAAATACACCGGGCTATGGACAATCAACAGATTGCGGTTTATGTCAGGGAAGGCGACAAGCTCGGCTACCTGTGGAAACAGGGTTTCTTCGATGGAGCCCACCCGCAGTGAAAGAAATCGTTTTCCTGCTTGAAGAATCTTCTGCC
>JAJDVC010000155.1 GCA_022826305.1 Gammaproteobacteria bacterium
ACGGACAAGTGCCGAAGCTACCTGCTGCCGTTGATCGAGGGCGAAGACTACCCTCCATTCAGCAGGGGACTTCCTGACTATGTGCGACCCAGGAATCAACTGGTTCCGAAGCGGCTCGGCTCGGAGTTCGCAATCTAGCCCCGGCACCGGCGATCACTCCGGACAAGGCAAGACCGCTATCAGGGATACAGGCAGATTTCAGCGGGCGTACAACCGTCATGCACTGCAGTTGACCCTCGGCAGGATTCCCGGAGAACACGGACAAAGGCGGACGATTGATTGATCCGGAAACTCGGCCTGCATGTCGTTCCTGACCTGGGGACCGGGCACGGAGCTCAGGGAAAAACCCCAAGCAAGCATGCCCGACGATCACTCCACCCCACCGGCCGGCTTTCGAGCGATTGCCCGCCCCCCTGACAGATCGCTACAACAGGGGCGCAATGACCAGACTGACAATGGCCATGACATTGATCAGGATGTTCATGGAGGGGCCGGAAGTATCCTTGAACGGGTCCCCGACCGTATCGCCGACCACGGCTGCGGCGTGCACCTCGGAGCCCTTGCCTCCCAGATTGCCTTTCTCGATATACTTCTTGGCATTATCCCAGGCCCCTCCCGCATTCGCCATGGTCAGGGCCATCAGTACGCATCCCAGCAAGGCGCCTCCCAGCATGCCGCCCAGGGCAGTGGCCCCCAGACCGAACCCGACCACGACCGGTGAGGCAACCGCAAGGACTCCGGGCAATATCATCCGCTTCAATGCAGCCCGGGTGGCAATGTCGACGCATCGATCCGAATCCGGCTTTGCAGTCCCTTCCATCAAGCCTGGTATCTCGCGGAACTGCCGCCGTATTTCATGAATCATGTCGAATGCCGCGCTGCCTACGGCATTCATGGTGATCGAGGCAACCAGAAACGGGAAAATGCCGCCAAGAAACATTCCGGCCAGAACCCTTGGATCACTCAATTCAAGGGAAAAGTCAGGCTTCAGGGCGGATATCGTTTCAATGTATGCGGATATGATTGCCAGCGCGGCGAGCGCTGCTGCGCCAATGGCGAAACCCTTGCCGATTGCAGCAGTCGTATTCCCCAGTTCATCAAGCGAATCGGTGATCTCCCGGACATCTTTACCGAGACCGGACATTTCAGCAATTCCACCGGCGTTATCAGCTACCGGCCCATAGGCATCAATGGCCATGGTAATACCGACAGTGGCAAGCATTCCCACAGCCGCGATGCCGACACCATACAGGCCTGTAAGGAAGCTTGAAAAAAGAATAATACCGGCAATAATCAGCAGAGGCGCCACGACCGATTGCATTCCCACGGCGAGGCCGGCAATCATTACCGTGGCCGGCCCGGTTTCACCGCTTTTTGCTATGACCCTCACTGGCTTTCCGCCTGTATAGTACTCGGTAATCAGACCTATCCCTATCCCGCCCAGGGCCCCGACAGCCACGGCTCCCCACACATTGACGCTCACGCCGAAATACCGGATAACGGCAAAAGCGGCAGCCATGAAAATGACGGTTGCCCCAATCGTGCCGATACGCAACGCAAGTTCCGGCGACTTGGCTGCATTGAACTTGACAATTCCAACTCCCAGAATCGAACAGATCATGCCGGCAGAGGCCAGCGCAAGGGGAAGAAACATCAAGGTGGCCTGACCGCCCAGTCCTGAAGATACTACTGCCGGCAAGGTGGAAGCGATCGCTATCGTGGCGATGATCGAACCGCAGTACGACTCGAATATGTCCGATCCCATGCCAGCCACATCCCCCACATTATCCCCCACATTATCCGCAATGACCCCGGGATTACGCGGATCATCTTCAGGAATACCGGCTTCCACCTTCCCGACCAGGTCAGCCCCCACATCCGCGCTCTTCGTGAAAATCCCTCCACCGACACGGGAAAACAGCGCCACTGACGAGGCTCCCATACCAAAGCCGTGAATGACATGAGCAGTATGCGGGTCGCCTCCATACAACAGATACAGGAACCCGAGCCCAAGCAGTCCCATCGCTGCAATGGTCAAACCCATTACGGAACCGCCAAAAAAGGAAACCAGGAGAGCGCTTTGTGCACCTGACTGAGCGGCAGCGGTTGTCGTGCGCACGTTGGCATGCGTTGCAGCATACATCCCGATATATCCGGCAACACCGGAACACAGGGCCCCGACAAGAAAGGCTATCGTCGTCTTGATCCCGAGATCCGAAACAAAAATCAGAATGCCGACTATTGCGACAAAGATCAGCAGGTAGGAATATTCACGACGCATGAATACCATTGCGCCGCGGTGTATCTGGTTGCCAATCTCGGCAACCTTTCCTTCCCCCTCCGGAAATTTCAACACCATCTGATAAACCAGAAAAGCGACTGCCAAGCCCACTCCTCCCAGTATTACCGGCACGAAGTTAATCATTTTACGACCTCTTGGGTTTTCGGATAAGCCGATTGAAAAAGAGCCGAACTATATCCGTGATGTCATGATTTGGCAATGGCATCCAGGCCCTGTCAGTCCGTGACCGTGGCTGACGGAAAGGAGAAACGCCATGATGGGATTCCGCACATGTCCGCAAGGCAATGCCCCCGCCCGTTTTCACCGCATGCCCAGGCAAGGCTATCCCGGATCAGTTTCGGACTTGCCATTGCGCTGCCTTGCCCTTGGATGAGCCTTGTCATAAACATTTGCCAGATGCTGGAAATCCAGATGCGTATATACCTGCGTGGTCGAAATGTCCGAGTGACCGAGCATTTCCTGTACCGCCCTCAAATCACCACTGGACTCCAGAACATGGCTTGCGAATGAATGGCGCAACATGTGAGGATGGAGCCTGCGACCAAGATGCTTGCGCTGCCCCCAGAGTTTCAAGCGATACTGGACACCCCTGACACCCAGCCTGGCACCCCGGCTGTTGACGAACAACGCCTGTTCCCCAGGCTTTGCGATCTGTCCGCGAAGCGCCTTCCACTTCTGCACCGCTTCAATTGCCTTGGCGCCGACAGGAACGATTCTCTGCCTGTTACCCTTTCCGGTCACCAGAATCTGCCGTTGATCAACATCCATGGTATCCGTATTCAGGGAAACAAGCTCCGAGATCCTCAGACCGCATGAATACAGCACTTCCAGCATGGCGTGGTCACGCATGCACAATTCCGATTCATTCTGGTTGTCGAGCAGATAATTCAATTCATCGACGCTCAAATTCTCCGGCAGTTTGCGTGATGCTTTCGGCGCTGGTATCCCGACAAATGGATTACGTGTCAGAACCTGTCGGCGTACAAGGTAATCGAAAAATGACCGGGAGGCGGATAATGCCCGCTGGATGCTTCTGCCGGAAATCCCCTGCTGGAACAACCGGGCCGGGAAAGAGCGTGCATGTTTCGTTGTCAGATCCGTCCAGTTCCGGATGCCATGACGACCGGCATGACCAGACAGCTTGAGAAGATCCCGATGATAGGATTTGATCGTATTCCCTGAAAGCCTGTGCTCCACTCTCATGGCATGCACATAGCGATCAATCTCGCTTGACAGGCTATTCAAGGCACTGTTGGCGGCCTCCAAGATATCCGCCGACCAGTTGACCCAGCCTGTCCAGCAAAACCACACCCAGGTCCGGATGAAACCTTTTGGCGTCAAAGGACCCCAGCACGAGTACTCCAACCATGCTGTCACGATACAGCAACGGAACAAATGCGGCGGACTCAATCAAGTCCGCGCTGTCGCCGAACATCGATTCAAGCAGTGAACGGGCAACCCTGTCATCACAAACACTGCTTCGATGCGAAACCCTCTGGCGCACACCCTCAAGCCAATCTGGCCGGCAAGGGCTGCCCGGTTCGTCACCCAAGACAACCACTTCCTCGATGCCGAACTGCTGCCTGATCAGCCCGGCCACCCAATCGACCGGATCGCTTCTGTCGTATCCATCGCTGAGCAAGGAAACGGCAAACTCCAGGAAAAGACCTTCCTGCTGCCGTTGACTGCGGGCACTGTCAACAATCCATTCAAGCTGTTCCTTTTGCCGGATCTCCCGTTCTTTCAGGGCTTCAAGCTGTTTTTCCAGGAAGAGATTCTCATTCTTGCCGATACAGAATTCTGCTTCCGACAACTGCCCGATATGTTGCAGGATAAAGCTGGGGTTCTGGTTCAGGAAATCAATCACTTCCTGACTGGACAATGTCGGCATGAATGAACGGAAGATGGCTTTTTTGCAGGTATGAATTATAGCTTAAAATGCGGCTATGCACCGAGACCGATTTCCGGGCCCACATTATATTCCCCCCGAAATACGGTTTCGGCCGACCCGGTCATGCGGACCGAACTGGCGTCATCTTCCCAGTTGACGACCACTGTGCCACCAGGCAGGTTTGCCAGAACCTGCCTATCCAGCATGCCACCGCGAATGCCGGTGACCACAGCCGCACAGGCGGCGCTTCCGCATCCAAGGGTTTCTCCGGTACCCCGCTCATACACCCTGAGCCTGATTTCAGAACGGGAAATGATTTCCCTGAATGATACGTTTGCACGCTGCGGGAAAACAGGGTGAGACTCAAGTACCGGACCAATCCTGCCAACCGCGGCGGTGGTGGTATCCGGCACACACAATACACAATGTGGATTACCCAACGACACCGCAGAAAATTCCAGCTCCGCCTGATCAAGACGCAACGGATAAGCTGTCTTCTCCCTGTCTGCAACCAGCGGAATCTCGGATGGCAGGAATCTCGGCGCCCCCATATCCACTGTCACGGCGCCATCCGGACGGATTTCCAGGCCGAGTCGAGCGGTACTGGTATCTACACTCATCGTCGGATAGTTCCATAATCCCTGGTCCCTGAGGAAAATCGCAAGGCATCGGGCCCCGTTTCCGCATTGTCCGACCTCGCTGCCATCCGGATTGAAAACCCGCATTACAAAATCCCCGTCACCAGGATTTTTCTCGGCCAGAATGATCTGGTCGCATCCAACACCAAAATGCCGATCAGCGATACGGGTGGCAATCCGTCTGGTGAGTCTGATATGCTCGGTAACCCCGTCCAGCATTACGAAATCATTGCCCAGAGACTGCATTTTGGTAAATCGATAATGTGTCGTTTCACTCATTGGACAAGTGGAAAGGTCATGCTGGATTATCGAACTGCGGCATTGGTCCGAATCTCCCGTCTCCCTTCATGCTGGCACTTCATCAAAAGCTCAGCCCTGTATTCAGGCGCATAAAGAACCTGCCGGTTGCAGTCAGGCTGATTCTAGGCATGTTGCTCATGATCGGGGGGCTGTTCGGAGCTCTCCCGATACTCGGATTCTGGATGATCCCTCTCGGCCTGCTGGTTCTGTCCCTTGACTTTCGATGGGCCAGACGTGGATACCTGACGATAATCATCTGGTTGAGAAAATGGCGAAACCACAGACACCAGCATTGATGATGACAGAATAGACAGGACACAGATTCGAGCTATCTGCTGGAAGAATCCATGAGATACCGGGCCATGTCCATACCCTTCAGGATGTTGAGCGCCTGAAGCAGCTGGTGGTCATTGCGAATGCGCTCATTCCGGTCTTCACTCCCTGGAGTCCGGCTCCCGGGAGTATCCTGATCATCTTCTTCGACCAAGGCGCCTTGACTGTCGACAGGAATTACTGAAGTCCTGCCTGTAATGATATCGGGCGTAATGCCCCTGTCCTGAATGGATCGCTCGTCAGGGGTATAGTATCTCGCAGTAGTCAGCTTCAAGGCACCACCATTGTCCATGGGGAAAATACTCTGCACGGAACCCTTTCCGAAGGTTTTCATTCCAAGAATCACCGCCCGCTTGTGATCCTGCAGGGCGCCTGCCACGATTTCCGAGGCCGACGCAGACCCCCTGTCTACCAGGACAACCATGGGAGTGAACTGGATCACATCTTCAGGATTAGCCGAGAAGAACTGCCTGGACCCCGCTGTCCGCCCTCTTGTCGAAACAATGCTGCCCCGCTTCAGAAACATGTCGCTGATCTCCACGGCGCTGGTCAGCACGCCGCCAGGATTGTTGCGCAAATCCAGAACCAGACCGTTCAATCCCCTGCCGTTCAGGTCCGCCAGATCCTTTACCTGCGAGCGGAGGCTCTGGGCAGAATCCGACTGAAAACTTGAAATCCGGATGTACCCGTAGCCCGGTTCCAGCATCTCGCTACGAACACTGGTCACGCTGATTACGGCGCGAGTCAACTCAATCTCAACCGGATCCGACTCTTTCTTTCGTCCTATGGTAAGCCGGATTATTGTGCCCGGATCGCCGCGCATCAGATCAACAGCCTCCTTGAGGGTAATGCCGTAGGTAGACCCCCCATCAATCTCGAGAATCACATCTCCTGACTGTAGCCCGGCATCGTGTGCGGGCGTATCATCCAGCGGGGCAACAATTTCTATGAAGCCATCCTTCGAGGTGATCTCTATTCCTATCCCTCCAAACTGTCCGTACGTCGTCATCCGCATGTCCGTGAACTCTTCCGGGTCCAGAAACTCGGAATGTACATCCAGACCGGACAGCATGCCCCTGATTGCATGTATCAGAAGTGTCCTGTCATCCACCTCGTCCACGTATTCACGCTTTATTTTTCCGAAAACCTCTGAAAACATCTGCAGTTCCTTCAGTGGCAGGTCCGTCTTTTCCTGTGCCATGCCGTGAAGGGGGAAAACCAGCAACAACCCGTACAGCATGCAGATTCGGAAGGATTGGGGCAGTCTTCTTGTCATTTGTCGTCTGGGCTGGCTGGAGAATTCTGGCTACAGGATATCATCACCATACTCCGTGCGATGATAACTACAACCTGCACCAATTCAAAGGATCATCAGGATTACCATCATACCTGATTTCAAAATACAGGGCAGGGGCTTCCAATCCGCCCGCCATGCCGACCGAAGCAATCAGCTGCCCGGTTTCCGCCGTTGTACCAATGTGTATCGCCCGACCACCGACTGGACGAGAAAAATGATGGAGAGTTCCGTCAATAGCAAGAGTGGTGATCAGGGCAAATTTACAGAGATGAAAGGATTGAGCGTTCACTTTCCGAAGATACATGCCATAAGACGCCAAGAGACTATGCAGATTTCAATAAGCACGGCATGTCCACACCTATCTGCTCAACACTCATGCAATGTTCGGGTTAGTGACACACACTTCTGTAGTTTTCCACTTACCTTTACCACTATCCGTTGGCACATGTGGCGCGATATCTGTATGGCTACGGATATATAAATCAGGAGGTGTCTGACTCATATTCCAAATGTGGAAAGTGTAAGCTGCGCTGGACCTCTCTGCTTTTTCCCATTCGTGACGTGTCAGAATAAAGCGCATGGGCGAAAGTGTCGTTGATTTCACCTCGATCAACTTGTTGGTAATGCCTTTTGGTCCGTGATCGTAGGACAACACATCATAGCCCGCAAAGTTGTCATCAAGGCCTGGCCATTGTGGATCCAACTTAATGCCGATGTTCTGCAGACGCCTACGCTCATATTCCAGTGACAATATCTCCGCCTCTCGACCCTGTTCCATCTTCTTCTGATCCGTGTGTAGGCGGGTATAGCCCGAAATGGAATCCCACCATGTTACAACATGACG
>JAJDVC010000167.1 GCA_022826305.1 Gammaproteobacteria bacterium
CCCTGAAGGAATACGGTGGATCACCTCCCGGTGGGACATCCCCGGAGCGGCACGGCCCGGACGCCGGACCTTCAGGTGGGGGTGTTCACGGAGATGGGGATGCTCGCCACCGGGAAGGATTGCCCAGAGGCGGGGAGAGAATCAGGATGCGGTTGTAATCACATGGACTGGTAAGAAGTTCCCCGGGTGATTTATCTCGCACACTGTCCGCAGATACCGATACCGATACCGGTATCAATCGTGTTTATATTTCGATCACGAGGTGGAAACTGAAACATCAGTTTGGCCACGGAAAAACTCAATCACACCATGAATCAACGTATGAATCAGGAGTGGTGAGATTCCCGGTGAGCTCGTTGATAAAAGTCTGGACCAGGGATGTCGGACGGAGGTCACGCTGTACCGCAAGTGCAATATCGATCTCAAATGAAAGCTTTTCCGGAAACAATGGGCGAACTTCTCCCAGCCGGATCCATGGCTGTGCATAAAACTTCGGAAGATAACTGATGTAGTGCCCGGAAAGCACCAACATCAGAATCGACTCAACATTGTGTCCGGTTGCAGCCGGATGAAAATGGACTCCCTTTTGTGGCAAGTGATTGGCTGTGGCGTACCCCCGGTCGGCAAATTTTGCCATTTCAAGATCTGCCCTGGATATTTCCTCATCCTTGCGGTCGAAGAACGGATGCCAGCGTCCGCAATGGAGCATTTGGATGTCCGTGTATAGTGTTCTGTATGACAGCGATGGCAGGCGTCTGAAATACTGACCGATGCCGATATTTATGTTTCCGTCCAGAAGTGCCGCCTCAAGACCGGATGGCGGCAGATTTCGAATTGACAACCAGATCCTGTCGTATTTTTCCTGAAACCTTCTTATTTTTTCAGGCAAGTTCAGTGTTGCATCAAAGACAAGGTTTTCGATTACCCCCAGTCGCAGTTCACCGATAAGCTCTTCCTGCAAGTCGCTGACACAGGACCTGAAATCTTCATGGTGCGAGAACAGCCTGGTGCATGCCTGATAGACGATTTTTCCCTTTTCCGTCAGTTCAAATCCTCCCCTGCCCCGGTGACATAGCCTCATGCCGAACCTGTCCTCAAGTTTGGAAATATAGCTGCTGATACTGGAAAGACTCAAATTCAATTCCGTTTGGGCCTTTGCCAGGCCGCCACACTCAATGACAGATACAAAAATCCGCAGAAGGCGGATTTCCGGGTCTCCAATCGGCGGTAACCTTGTCTTCATTTCATCTTCATCTCTGGCGAACAGGATGGGCCATGTTCACTTCCACGAGGGGAGAGCGTGTGGCGTGAGGCCTGATGAACACCCAGGGATAATTGCGGTCGTTCAAGTCCACGGAAATTCCGGACCAGCAATAATTCCCTTGCAGACACTCTGTTGGTCTGGCTGCCAATACTTTGAAGATTACCAAACTTGGGTTTTGCAGGAAATGATTTTTCCTGAAAGGGTTCGTTGATAACCTCATCAGGAATCACGTTATACACACTCAGGTGATTCCAATGGACAAAATCCGCAAACATGCACTGCAAACGCAATTGGGTTTGAATGAAACCACACGCCGGGACTTTATTCGCAACGCTCTTGCGGTTGGAGTTTCCCTGCCGTTGTCAATGTCCATGGCGAGGCAGGTTTTTGCGGCAACCCCGAAGAAGGGTGGAATCTTTCGCCAGGCCATCACGGGAGGAAGTACGACGGATGTATTGGACCCTGCGCAGGTGCTGGATATGTATATGGCCAACGTCAGTTATGGCCAGATACGAAACAACCTGACGGAAATTTCCGCTGACGGCAGCCTGGTAGGTGAACTGGCCGAAAGCTGGGAATCCTCCAGTGACGCCAGTACATGGACATTTGAAATCCGCAAAGGGATTGAATTTCACAATGGCAAAACACTTGATGCGCATGATGTGGTGGCTTCCCTGAACCATCACCGAGGAGATGACTCGACCTCCGCTGCGAAAAGTATCGTCGAGGCCGTCGTCGATGTCCGGGCTGATGGCAGCCATGTCGTTGTAATTGACCTGTCAGGAGGAAGTGCGGATTTCCCGTTTCTGCTCAGCGACTTCCATTTGTCGATTTGCCCTGCGAAAGAAGACGGGGGAATCGACTGGGAGTCCGGAGTCGGGACAGGAGGTTACATTCTGGAAAGCTTTGATCCCGGAGTGAGGACGGTCACGAAGCGAAACCCCAACTACTGGAAGGAGAATCGTGCCCATTTTGACGGCATCGAAACGCTTTTCATTGCCGATGTCGGGGCACGCACAAGTGGAATACTGTCGGATTCCCTGGATGCAATCACCCGGGTAGACCTGAAGACAATCAATCTGCTGGAGAGAAATCCCAATATAAAGATCATCCAGACCACCGGAAACCAGCATTATACGCTGCCGATGCTGACCGACACTGCGCCGTATGACAATAATGAACTTCGTCTTGCATTGAAATACGCCATCGACAGGGAGAAGTGGAAGAAAGTGATCGTAAGGGACTATGGGAAACTCGCGAATGACCACCCGATCGGACCTGGAAACAGGTACTACGATGGTGAAATCGAGCAACGGGCCTATGATCCTGACAAGGCGAAATTTCATCTGAAAAGGGCGGGATACGACGGCATCGATCTCGACCTGCATGTCGCCGAAACAGCTTTTGAAGGTGCGACGGATGGAGCACAGCTAGTGCAGGATAGCGCGCGGAAAGCTGGGATAAACATCAACATCGTTCGTGAACCCAATGATGGATATTGGTCGAATGTCTGGCAGCAGAAACCATGGTGTGCAAGCTACTGGGCAGGACGGGCAACCGAAGACTGGATGTTTTCCCTGGTATATGCGAGTGGTGCCGCCTGGAATGAAAGCCATTGGTCGAATGAGAAATTCGACAGGCTGCTTCTGCAGGCGCGTGCGGAACTTGACTCGAATAAACGCAGGGACATGTATGGCGAGATGCAGAGGCTGGTCCGTGACGAAGGCGGCTCGGTCATACCGATCTATGCCAGCTTCGTACAGGCAATATCGAATAATGTGCATACTCCTGAGGAACTGGGTAACAATCTTGAGTTCGACGGGCACAAGAACGCTGAGCGCTGGTGGTTCGGCGACTGAAAGACTGGGGGCTGACAATTTGGAGAATCCCCGCGGGCGGGCAAAGTCGGGGTTTCATCACCTCCGGAATAACAATACCCCTGTCCTGCCGAAGAGATATCTTGTGGGGACAAGGTACTATGATTGATTCGATCGGGTTTTCTGGATAATTTCTGGCTGGAAATCATCAAGGGTTATTGTTGTTGATCTGGGGTTGGTCTCAGGGGATTTCCGGATGTTGGCGGGACGTTGTATTTCAGACACTGTCCCCATTTCTGCGACTGCACCCGATCACCGTATAAATCAAAGAGAAAGAAACCGAGACATGAATTACCCCGAATGGTCAGAAATCCGCGATAGCATGTGGGCTGAGACGCTTGATTTTCCCATGATCGATGAGGAGACCCCGACATTCCTCGGGTGTCGGTACGCATCCGGAAAGGAGGCGCTTGCAGGAGCCGATGTCGTAATAATCGGGAGTCCATATGTGTCGAGTTCCTCCGACGAATGGGCGGGGATCGGCAAAGAGCATTGGCTGGCAGCCCCCAAACGGGTTCGTCAGCAGTCGATTCGCTATCAATCGGGCTATATCCAGGATTTCAGGTTCAACGTTTTCGATTACCTGAACGTTGTTGACTACGGGGATGCAGACATTCCCCCCGAAGCGAATATCGGCACCCTGGACCCCGAGCTGATCCTGCAGGCACAGGCGGCTGTGGAAGACAAGGTAAACGACGCCCTGGAAGCGGGCGCCTTGCCGGTCGTCATCGGTCAGAATTCCCCATGCGGCTCTTACGCCATCGCCAAATGCGTTGCAACGCACACGGAGGGCAACGTGGGCATTGTCAGTCTCGATACCCATTGGGATATTTTCCGGGAATGCCCGCAAACCAACGATCCAAGAATTGCAGGCGGGTTTTCCTGGCTATACAAGACCATCGAGTTTCATGACAACATTCACGCGCGGAACCTTGTGGAAATTGGCCCCCGCGGCATGCTGGAGGCTCCGGACGTGGTGGAGGAATTGCTTGACCGGGGAGCGCTTTTCTTTTCCGGGTGGGATGTCCGAAGGCAGGGGATCGAGGCGGTCTGCAAAGGGCTTGATCACGCCTATAACGGTACCAGGGCAGTCTACGCTCATTTTGACATGGATGTTTTGGGCGGCGCCGGGCCGGCTCCAGGGGATATCCTTGGCGAATTGGCCGAACCCATAGGATTGAGTGATTATGAATGCATTCGAATTGCACATGAACTCGGGCTGCGTGGCGTGCAGGGATTTTCCTTTATCTGCATACCCCCCGGATCGCCTGTAATGTACAGGGTGATTGTCTATATCATCATGTATCTGCTGGCAGGTAAGGCCTTGCGCGAGAATGAAGTGCGTCGTGGTAACGACGCACCCTCTAACCGACAGGGTAGCTCCACAACCTAGCCATTACGGATTGAGTGCGTATAAGGCATGACGGGATTGGACAATCCGGTTCCCGCCTCGAATAAAGAAACAATTAACGCGTTCATCCGCAACTCAAACTTTCGCACTCCCGGATTGCCAGTATTCGTTTCTGGATGGATATGTAATGCTCGGCATCAATACGCAGGAATACGATTTCGCTCATGATCCACGTTCGGAAATTCAGAGAAAAGGAGGTAAAAATGATTGATGGTTTGCGGGTTAATGGTGACCGGTTGTGGGATTCTCTCATGCGAATGGCGCAAATCGGGGCAACCGAAAAAGGTGGTGTTGCTCGATTGGCACTAACGGATCTTGACCGGGAAAGCAGGGACCTGTTGACGGAGTGGGCAACGGATGAGGGCTGCAGCCGGCTCGTTGACCCGATGGGAAACATGTTTTTCCGTCGACCGGGAAATTCCCTTGGCGGAAAGCCGGTGGGCTCGGGCAGTCACCTCGATACGCAACCGACAGGCGGCAAGTTTGACGGGGTGTATGGCGTACTGGCAGCCCTCGAGGTGATCCGAACGTTGAATGATGCCAAGATTGTGACAGACTTGCCGATCGAGATGGTGGTATGGACCAATGAAGAAGGGGTCCGCTTTCCGCCGTCGATGATCGGGTCTGCGGTGTATGCTGGCACGTTCGATCTGGAGTACGGACACTCACGTGCGGACCCTGGCGGAAAAACAATGGGTGGGGAGCTGGAACGGATTGGCTACCTGGGTGAACCATTGCCGGAGGATCACCAGTTTTCAGCATTCTTTGAAGCCCACATTGAACAGGGCCCGATCCTGGAGGACCTGGGGAAAACCATTGGGGTTGTTACCGGTGTACAAGGTACCCAATGGTACGATGTAACTGTCGTTGGTGAGGAATCCCACGCAGGGCCGACTCCCATGGCGAGTCGGAGAGACGCACTGCGAGTCGCCGCGGAACTGGTTACCAGTCTGATTTCAGTGGCGGAGACCAGCGGATTTGATGCGCGGCTCACGGTCGGTGAATTTCGAACCTACCCGGGTTCCCGTAACACAGTGCCATCCCGCGTAGAATTTACAATTGACTTGCGCCATCCTGATCCCAGGTTATTCGATGAGTTACATGACCGGGTTGTGGAAACTGTGCAGGAATTCGGACGTGCATCGAAATGCACCACCGAGATAAGCCGAATCATGTATGCGCCGCCCATTCTGTTTGACAAGGGCTGCATAGACTCGGTGCGTTCGAGTGCCGCCAAGTGTGGATACGAAATCAACGAAATGATTAGTGGTGCTGCACATGACGCCGTTCAGATTTCTACGGTTGCTCCAACATCAATGATTTTCATTCCTTGTGATGGGGGTGTGAGCCACAACGAAGCTGAAAACACCTCCAGAGAATCTTGTGCAGCCGGCGCCAATACGTTGTTGCATGCGATGATTGCAAGGACGGGACTTGGCGGGTAACCGAAAGGTGCTGGAACTTGGGTGGATCTGTGGAGGTCAACGGGTGGGTTCTTGCCGGGGAATGGCCGGACGTTCCTGCGCTGGGACTGTATCTGCTTTGTCGAAATCTGGTTGAGATTTGATGTCGAATTTGGCCAGAATCGTGCAGGGATTATTCGGGAGCGTGGAGAGTGATGCGCATGAACAGCCTGGTCCGATATGGAAATCCGGGGACCGCATGAACCAGCAGATCCTGCCACAGGGACGGTACCGCCATGGACCCCCATGATGAAGAAGTCCCGTCCTGTCGTGCGCCGGCAGGCGGCTGACGCAAACGGCGATTGCATTCGGATAACATTTCGTCAAGAATCCGCTTCGTTGGCGCCGACAGGGGAAACGCTTTCCCCGGGTTGCGATGCGTGAGTCACCACCGGACAGGAACATGATGATGAAGAAGAACAGGTCGATGGTTTTCGGCAAGGGAATGGAAAGCATTCTTTCCGCGTCCGGTTCGATCCCTGATGCGTCCCTGGGGTTGACAGTGGCGGAAGGGGCGGCGACCATGGATGCCGGATGCCGGATGCCGGATGCCGGATGCCGGATGCCGGATGCCGGATGCCGGATGCCGGATGCCGGATGCCGGATGCCGGATGCCGGATGCCGGATGCCGGATTTGCGCCCGGGTTTCGGGCATGACCGGGGCCGCGCGGCGGTTTTTTCGTCCGCTATCCACTCCACCCTCTCCATCCTCCCCGCCTGATTCTTCCGCCCGCCCCGCCGCGGGGATCCTGCGCCGGTTAGCCGCGCTTCTTCCGGTCCTGCCGCTGCTCGGCCTGGCCGCCGGGGCGCAGGCGCAGACCGCGAGCCTGGTGCTGAATCCGACCGAGATCCAGGCGTCCTCCCTGGACGGCGCCACGGTCACGCTGATTCCCAAGAACTCCACTTTCCTGGGAGGCGGCGGTGGGGGTGTCGTTGGCGGCCTGAACATTCACGCGGACGAATACAAAGCAGGCGGTGGTCTCAAGAACCCCACCGGCGAAGCCAGGCTGAGCGCGGCGGGTCTCGCCAAGATCACCCTGTCCGGCGCGCCCGCGGGCCTGACGATCGCGAGCGGCAAGCTGCTCGCGCGGGAGCAGCCGCACTCCCACGGCGGGGGGAACAAGGGCCACCGCTCCGCCGAGATCACCCTGGCCTACAGCGGCCCGGCGATCACGGTGGACGATCCGGTCACCGTGACCGTCAGGAGCGGCAGCGATTCCGGTCTGCTTCGGTGGGGAGACACGGAGGGCAATACATACCCTCCCAACCTGTCCGCCGACTTCACGATCAGGGCGGCGCAGGACCGGGTTCTCGTGTCCCGCACGGGCCTCACGGTGTCGGAGACCCAGACGTCGACCTACACGGTTTCGCTGAAGAGCCAGCCCTCCGGGAACGTTGTGATATCGGCGACGTCGGGTTCGACGTCGACGGCGACGGTGTCGCCGTCCGCCCTGACCTTCACGGGTTCGGACTGGAACACCCCGCAGACGTTCACGGTGACGGGCCGTGGCGCGGGCACGACCGCGATCAGCCATGCGGTGCAGTCCTCCGCGGACCCGACGGACTACCCGACCTCGACGGCGATTCCGGGGGTGTCGGTCACGGTGACGGCGCTGCCGACGGCGACCCTGATCCCGCTCTCGCTCGGCAGGACGCTGCCGGAGGGCGCGGGCACCGGCTTCAATATCAATCTGTCCCGTCACCTGTCCGCCAGCGAGACGGTGACGCTGCCTTTGACGGTCGGGGGCACCGCGGGCCGTTCGGACTACCGTCTGGTCTGCGACGCAGGCATTCCTGCCGTGACCTGCAACGGCTTTGGCGGGGCCAGCCCTTCGATCACCTTCCACGGCGCGCGCATGCCCTGCAACGAGAGCAGGAATACCTGCCGCCGCATCACCAGTCCGTTCCGGATCGAGATGGTCGAGGACAATACGGCGGAATCGGACGAGACGGTCACCCTTCGGCTCGGGAGCGGGCAGCAGGTGAGTCTTACTGTCCGGGACGCGCCGTCGTCGGTGG
>JAJDVC010000140.1 GCA_022826305.1 Gammaproteobacteria bacterium
CTCCGTATGATCCTGATGGTGGTCAGATGGGCACATCCGCAGCAGTGGAGTATGCGGTCAGGGCTCTCGGGGTATCGCGTATCATGGTATTGGGACATTCGAATTGCGGGGGTGTGCAGGGTTGTATCGACATGTGTCGGAATCATGACAACGCACCGGTTTCAGGTTATCAGTTCGTCGGCAGATGGCTGGAGATCCTGCGTCCCGCTTATGAGAATGTTGCGAGCATTCCGGATTCCGCTGTACAGAGAACCGCTCTTGAACGGGAGGCGGTTGTGCTTTCGCTGGCCAATCTCATGTCTTTCCCGTTCGTGTCGGACGAGGTCGGTCGGCGCAAGCTGACCCTGCATGGCCTATGGCACGACATTGGTGAGGGATCGCTCTGGGAGTATGATTCGCGGGTCGGCTGTTTTGCAGAGATTTAGGTTCTGTCGCCACAACTTCGGGGACTTGCTGACATGGAGGAACAATTCCTGGGAGAGGTCGGGGTGACCGGCCATCACCGCGGGCATGATCCCGGCTGGAACCCTGTCTGCCGGGGTGTTGCCGGTGGACCGGGTCTGCGACACTGACGGGATCCTGGTACACTGCCGCAGATGGGGCAGTACTGCGTGGTATGCGAAGCATGCCTCATCGGTTCTCGCCGCCATCCGTATCCGATGACCCGTCCTGTGGCGCCGCAATTTGTGACGGCAGAACCTGATGCTCCACGGAGGCATTGACTCCTGGTCTCCCGGTCAGCTGATTCCGACATGCTGCTTCTGCCTGTCAGGGGATTGCCGGATACCCGGGATCCGGATGCCGTTTTCATGCTGGCGGAAGACCGGAACGGATATTTGAGCTGGCGGAAGACCGGAACGGATATTTGATTTGCCCCGGGCTAATGCGTATACTCCGCACCGTTACGGCAGGCGCGTAGCTCAGTTGGTTAGAGCACCACCTTGACATGGTGGGGGTCGGTGGTTCGAGTCCACTCGTGCCTACCAGCTACTGGCCTTGTTAGCAGTCAGGATTTCGGCAGGTTCGGCTTGTTGATGTCTCGCGTGACCGGGGATTCCTGTCTGGAGGCATCAGGTTACCTGGAAACGGTTCATATTTCGACGTGTTTCCGAAACATGCGCTTCCCTGGCAGGGAGCGCCATTATGCAGATGATGAGGCCTGCAATGTTGAACATCACACTCCCCGGTGGTGCGGTACGCGAGTTTCCCGCACCAGTCACCATAGCACAGGTAGCTGAGGGAATCGGTCCGGGTTTGGCCAGGGCGGCCATTGCAGGATCCATTGATGGCAGGGTGGTCGATCTGGATACCGAAATCGACCGCGACTGCGAACTGTCGGTCATCACCGCGCGCGACGAAGCCGGGCTGGAGATTATCCGTCATTCCACAGCTCATCTGCTGGCCCAGGCTGTGAAACAGCTTTTCCCCGAGGCGCAGGTGACGATAGGGCCCGTGGTGGAAAACGGTTTTTACTATGACTTTTCCTATTCCCCCGGGTTTTCCGAGACCGACCTGGAAGCGATCGAATCCAGGATGCATGAACTGGCGAAGGAAAACCTGCAGGTTACCCGTTCGGTCATGAACCGGGAGGAAGCCGTCAGGTTCTTCTGCGACCAGGGGGAGCAGTACAAGGCGGAGATTATCGAGTCCATTGCCGGGGATGAAACGGTCAGCCTGTATACGCAGGGTGATTTCACGGACTTGTGCCGGGGCCCCCATGTCCCGAGCACCGGACATCTCCGGGCGTTCAGGCTGATGAAGATTGCGGGAGCCTACTGGCGCGGAGACTCGGGCAACGAAATGCTTCAGAGAATCTACGGTACGGCCTGGGGAGACGCAAGACAGCTGCGTCAGCATCTGCACCAGCTGGAAGAAGCGGAAAAGCGGGATCATCGGAAACTGGGGAAGCAGTTGAATCTCTTCCATATGCAGGAGGAGGCGCCGGGAATGGTGTTCTGGCATCCGCGGGGCTGGGTTCTGTATCAAGCACTGCAGCAGTATATGCGGGCCGAACAGAAAGCCAGGAATTATCTGGAGGTGAACACCCCGGAGGTTGTGGATTATTCCCTGTGGGAACGATCCGGTCATGCGGACAAGTTCGGTGACGACATGTTCGGTGTGGAATCCGAGGGGCGCCGTTTTGCGCTTAAGCCCATGAATTGCCCCGGTCATGTCCAGATTTACAACCAGGGACTCAAAAGTTACCGGGATCTGCCCTTGCGGTTCAGCGAATTCGGATCATGTCATCGCAACGAACTGTCCGGGGCATTGCATGGATTGATGCGGGTCCGGGCCTTTGTTCAGGATGACGGTCACATATTCTGTACTGAGGGCCAGATACAGGACGAGGTGGCGGATTTCATTGATTTCCTGCATCACGTGTATGACAGGTTCGGATTTCAGGATGTCATTTACCGCCTCTCGACCCGTCCGGAGAGCAGGGTTGGCAGTGATGAGGTCTGGGACAAGGCGGAAGCTGCACTGGCCGAAGCGCTGGACAGCAAGGGGCTGGTCTGGAAGGAACTGCCCGGGGAAGGGGCGTTTTATGGGCCGAAGATCGAGTTTTCCCTGCGTGACAGCATCGGGCGGGTATGGCAATGCGGCACCATGCAGGTGGATTTCTCCATGCCGGAGCGACTGGATGCACGCTATGTTGACGAGTCGGGCGTCAGGCGTACCCCTGTCATGCTGCATCGGACCCTGCTCGGGACATTCGAGCGTTTCATCGGGATTCTGATTGAGCATTGGGAAGGGAAACTCCCCGTGTGGATCGCGCCGGTTCAGGCGATGATCATGAATATCACGGACAAGCAGTCCGAATATGTACAGAAAGTTGCAGGAATTCTGCGGGGGCAGGGTTTTCGCGTCGAAACCGACTTGAGAAATGAAAAAATCGGATTTAAAATCCGCGAACATACGTTGCAGCGCATCCCTTACCTGCTGGTGGCTGGAGAACGGGAGGTCGATCAGGAATCAGTTTCGGTTCGGTCTCAAGACGGCAAGGATATGGGAAACCTGTCGATTGATGAATTCGTGTCGCGTCATTTGTCGGGTTGATGGCTGCAAGACACGATTGATTCGGACTGCGACGTATTTCTTGGTGAACTGAGGATCAGGACATAGCAAAACACAAACAGTTGAATATAAACGACCGGATACAGAGTGACCCGGTTCGTGTCATTAACCCTGACAGCACACAATTGGGTGTGGTGTCGCTGAAAGTTGCTCAGGAAGCAGCGGACGATGCAGATCTTGATCTGGTCGAGATAGCACCGAACTCCGATCCGCCGGTATGCCGGATCATGGATTACGGGAAGTATCTCTACAACGAGAGCAAGCGACGGCACGATGCCAGGAAGAAGCAGAAACAGATAGTGGTGAAGGAAATCAAGTTCCGACCCGGGACTGATGTGGGGGATTATGACATCAAGGTCAGAAAACTCACGGAGTTTCTGGGCGCCGGGAACAAGACCAAGGTGACCATGCGGTTCAGGGGCAGGGAAATGGCGCACAAGGAGCTTGGCATGGAGGTATTGGAGCGGGTCAGGGATGATCTCAAGGATATCGCGGAAGTTGAGCAGGCGGCTCAAATGGAAGGGCGGCAAATGATCATGGTGTTGTCACCGAAGCGTTGACCGCGTTGCGATTGCAGTATGCGGCATGGTCCGGCAGGGTGCCGGAAAGGTGGCTGGATCCCTTAATGACAAGGATGAATATATGATACCATCGCATGATGCGGGGAAAGCCGTTCCGGGGTGTGCTTCTGTCTTCCCGTGACCAGGACAAGTTGTTCTGAAACGGGTTCACCATGCTGACAAGACGACAAGAGGCATCTGGCTTCGGGAACAGTGCCGTATGCTGATATTGAACGAAATGGTGACGTGGAGTGCATTCCTGCAATGCCGCCACTTGTATGGAAATCATGGCAAGGTCAGGTCGCCATATGCCGGAGTAATGAAAAGTGCCGAAGTTAAAGACCAATAGAGGTGCAGCAAAGCGCTTCAAGCGGACCGCGAGCGGAAAAATCAAGCGTGCTCAGTCGCACCACAACCATTATCTGACCAAGAAGTCCACCAAACGCAAGCGCCACATGAGGGCGGGCCTGCTGGTCGATACTGCGGATCAGGCGGCTGTAAGCCAGTTGCTCCCTTACAGTTAAGGTACGAGGATTCATCATGCCCAGAGTAAAGAGAGGCGTTGTTGCAAAAGCCAGGCACAAGAAGGTTCTCAATCAGGCCAGGGGCTACCGGGGAGCAAGAAGTCGGCTTTACAAGGTCGCCAGGCAGGCGGTCGACAAGGCCGGACAGTATGCGTACCGGGACCGACGGCAAAGAAAACGCCAGTTCCGGTCGCTTTGGGTGGCGCGGATCAATGCTGCCGCAAGAGCGCAGGGAATCAGCTATAGCCGCTTCATGTCCGGACTCAGGAAGTCATGCATCGAACTTGACAGGAAGGTGCTGGCCGAGCTTGCCGTCAATGACCGGGCCGCTTTCAATCAGCTGGTTGAGCGAGCCAAGACCGGACTTGCCGAATCATCTTGATCAATTCGGGCAAGGTGCAGGATCCGGGCAATCGAGCGGACCGTCTGGGTTGTTCATGTACACGGTGCCCGGTGTCGGAGTCGGCATGACCTCATGCAGGAGTTATCCGAGACACTGCTGGTCATTGAGTCTGATGCCGAAGAGGAAATCGACAGCGCTTCGTCACTGTCGGATCTGGAGGCGGTACGGGTAAGACTCCTGGGAAAAAAGGGGGTCGTTACCGAACATCTCAAGCGGATCGGCAGCCTGCCGCCGGACCAGCGCAGGGAGTACGGACAGGCAGTCAACAGGATGAAGGCCGGCATCACGGACAGGATTGCCCGGCATCAGCGGATTTTGCAGGAGAAGTCTCGGGATGCGATCCTGCAGCAGGACGGGATTGATGTCACCCAGCCGGGACGCAGACAGTCGGACGGCACCATTCATCCTGTATCCCGGACCCTGGACCGCATGGTATCCATCTTCGACAGGGCGGGCTTCTCTGCTGTAACCGGACCCGAGATAGAAGACGATTACTACAATTTTGAAGCCCTGAACATCCCGGCCAATCATCCGGCAAGGGCCATGCACGATACGTTCTATATTGACGCCCACCATGTGCTGCGCACACATACTTCACCCGTGCAGGTGCGGTACATGGAGGGTCATGCCCCGCCGATCAGGATCGTTGCCCCCGGGCGGGTTTTCCGGTGCGATTCCGATTTGACACATACGCCCATGTTTCATCAGCTGGAAGGACTTGCCATTGATGTCGACATCACGTTTGCCGACCTGAAGGGTATCCTGATCTTCTTCATCCAGGAGTTTTTCGAGAAGGAACTTCCGGTCCGGTTTCGTTCTTCCTATTTTCCCTTCACGGAACCATCGGCTGAGGTGGACATGGGTTGTGTCTTCTGCGATGGAGGAGGATGCCGGGTCTGCAAGCAGACAGGCTGGATAGAGGTGCTCGGTTGCGGTATGGTGCATCCTCGAGTGCTTGAATACGGCCGGATCGACAGTACGCGCTACACGGGTTATGCCTTCGGACTCGGTATCGAGCGATTGACGATGCTCAGATACGGAGTAAACGACCTGAGACTGTTTTTCAGCAGTGATCTTGTTTTTCTGAGACAGTTCTGAGTTAACGGTCATGCAGGTAAGTGAGTCCTGGTTGCGGGAATGGGTATCACCTGATGAAGGCATCAGGACACTGTCGGAGCAGTTGACCCTGGCAGGGCTGGAAGTCAGTTCCATTGATCGTGCTGGCCCGGAACTGGGTGATGAATGCGTTGTCGTGGGCGAGATACTGGAACACACCCCGATTTCTGAAACCGCTGGTCTCCAGGCATGCAGGGTTGATATCGGAAAGCAGGTGATTCTTGATGTCGTGTGCGGCGCGCCCAATCTCAGGATCGGCATGAAGACGGCATGTGCGGTTCAGGGGGCATGGTTGCCTTCCATGGTTGTTGAATCACGGGAAATACACGGAGTCGTTTCCAAAGGTATGCTCTGTTCTGCAAGCGAGCTTGGATTGGGGGATGATGCGGACGGCATAATTGAACTCGATACGGAAACCCCGAACGGGCAGTCGGTACGCGAGTATCTGAATCTTGATGAATGCGTCATCAGCTTCGAACTGACCCCTAACCGGGGGGATTGCCTGAGTGTTGCCGGCATTGCTCGGGAGGTGTCGGCATTGAGCAATACTGCACTGAATCGCCTTGCGGTAAAGACCGTTCCGCCACAGACCGGGGATACGCTTCCGATACAACTGCTTGCTCCCGAAGACTGCCCCAGGTATGTTGGGCGGATCGTGCGAGATATTGATGTGAACGCACGAACCCCTGACTGGATGTCGGAAAGACTGAAGCGCGCGGGCATGCGCCCGATCAATCCAGTCGTCGACGTTACAAACTATGTCATGCATGAACTGGGTCAACCCATGCATGCGTTCGATCTGGAGAAGATCAGGGGAGGCATACGGGTACGTCGTGCACATCAGGGAGAGTCGCTGGTGTTGCTGGATGACAGCACGGTCAGGCTTGATGCTCGTAATCTGGTCATTGCCGATCATGAAGGCGCCATGGCGCTTGCCGGCATAATGGGCGGAAAACATTCAGCCATATCGGGAGTGACCCGTCACATTTACCTTGAGGCCGCTTTTTTCTCCCCCAGCCAGATGCTGGGCAAGGCCAGGGAGCTTGGCATGAATACTGATGCTTCACATCGGTTCGAGCGCGGTGTCGATCATCAGTTGCAGATCGAGGCAATGGAGAGGGCTACCGGGCTTGTACTGGAAATTTGCGGCGGGCAGCCGGGACCGGTAAGCCAGGGCGTGGAGGATTCCCGCATTCCGGCGCCCACGCCGATACGCTTCGACCTGTCGGAAATTGCCCGGGTCATGGGGATTTCGGTTGCACCGGAAACTGCTTGCCGGATTCTTGAGGAGCTGGGCATGAGTGTGGACAGTCGGGAGAAGGTATGGCGGGTTACGCCGCCAAGCTGGCGGTTCGACATGGAGGGGCAGCATGATCTTGTCGAGGAGATCGGTCGTTGCGTTGGTTTCGATCAGGTGTCTCCGCGAATGCCGCTTGCCGTACAGGAGTTCGGGAAGCACCTGGAGAACGAGATATCCGTTGCCCGGATCAGGTCGACCATGGTGACCCTGGGATATCATGAGGCCATTACATACAGCTTTGTTGATCCCGAGCTTCAGCAGGCCATGTTCGGGGAGGATATCCTTATCCGTTTGAGGAACCCCATCGCCAGCAATATGTCTGTCATGAGACGGAGTCTGTGGCCTGGTTTGCTGGAAGCTCTGATGACCAACCTGAATCGACAGGAAAGCCGGGTCCGGCTATTCGAGATTGGACAGGTGTTCAGGATGCGGGAAGATGGTATGCAGGGATTTGCCGAAGAGCAGGCCATGGCCGGTCTGGTTTCAGGGAAGCGATTGCCCCGTCAGTGGGGGGAAAGGGGAAACAATGTGGATTTCTTTGACATCAAGGGAGATGTGGAGCGTGTGCTTTCCTTGACTGGAAACAGGGGAGAAATTTCTTTTCGGAAATCTTCACATCCGGCCCTTCAGCCCGGACAAGGTGCAGGAATATTCCAGTCCGGAGAAAGATTCGGTACAATAGGAAGGCTGGATGCCGGGATCTTGAAGTCCCTGGATATTGATCAGGATGTCTATGTTTTTGAACTGATGCTGCAGGCGATAGCGAAGTCAGGATTGCCGGAATTTTCGGCATTTTCACGATTTCCGTCAATGCAAAGGGATCTGGCAGTGGTGGTGGAGGAGTCTGTTGCAGTGGACGATGTTCTGGAGGTTGTCCGCGACTCGGCAGGAGGGTTGTTGCGTGGTCTGGAGCTTTTCGATATCTATCGTGGACAGAGTCTCGAGGAAAATACGAAGAGTTTGGCTTTCAGCTTGACCTTCCAGTCAGAATCAAGCAACCTAGTGTCTGCCGAAGTCGATGAGTTGATGCTCCAGATAATTGATGCGCTTGGCATGAAATTGAATGCGCGGTTGAGACCGGGGACAGGATAGTTGTCAAGAATGGATTTCGGTGGCAAGATTGCAATCTTAACTTTATGAATCAGGAAAGGTCTTTAAATGACTATAACCAAAGCAGATTTGAGCAACTCCTTGTTTGATGAAGTAGGCTTGAACAAGCGGGAAGCAAAAGATTTTGTTGAAGCATTTTTCGAAAGGATTCGGCAATCTCTGGAGCAGGGCACCGAAGTCAAGCTGTCCGGTTTCGGGAGCTTTACCCTGCGGGACAAGACATCACGTCCGGGAAGAAATCCGAAAACCGGGGAAGAGGTGGCGATATCCGCCCGGCGTGTTGTGACATTCCGTTGCAGCCTGAAGCTTCGGGAAAAGGTAATACGGAATTCGGTAAGCCTTGCACAGAAGCGTGAACATGAGCAAGGCGATAATGCTTGATCCGGGCGGCTTTGAATTACCTCTGATTCCTTCCAAGCGATACTTTACTATCGGGGAAGTCAGCAAGCTGTGCGACATGAAGCCTCATGTACTCCGCTACTGGGAAAATGAGTTTCCCCAGCTGAGGCCGGTCAAGCGTCGTGGAAATCGGCGCTACTATCAGCGCCATGAGGTCAAGCTGATTCGATACATCCGTCACTTGCTGTACACGGAGGGGTTTACAATCAGCGGCGCCAGGATGCGTCTTGATCAGATGGATACGGAGAACGGCGACTCGGATACACTGGTCAATGCTGGCCTGGAAACCAGCAAGCTTTGCTCCTGGCTGATTAATGAACTGGATGAACTTGTGAATATCCTGAGGTAGTGTTCGGTTCCAGGTCAGGATCTTGATTGTTTTCGGGGTGTGGCGCAGCCTGGTAGCGCACCGCAATGGGGTTGCGGTGGTCGGAGGTTCAAATCCTCTCACCCCGACCAGTTGTAGATTGCAGGATCATTCTGCAAGTGCATGGAAGCCCCGTTTGTGCCCGGGGCAACAGCATGTTTTAGCCGGATATTGCGGATTGATCCCCTGTCCGCAGGTTCAGTACCTGATCCGGGAGGCCATGTCCGAGTTGCCCGGCAATGCCATCGAGTGCCGGCATGAGCGGAATCCGGGCATCGGGGCAGGCAGCACACGATCCCGGATGGTGTTCTGGTACGCAGTACGCATGGGTTTTGCCGTATGGAACTGATACGTGGCAAGAATCGAGACCAGACTGCGATGTCTCGATTGCATATACCGATTGCCGTGATCAGAGGGGATGGAATCGGCCCCGAAACCACTGATTCCGCCATTTGTGTGCTTGAGGCAGCCCGTGAGGTAATCGATGGCTTCGAACTGGTTTATCAGGAAATACTTGCCGGAGCAGGGTACTATGCGAAATACGGATGTGATATTGAGCCGGGAGGAGAAGTGCGCGCGGGAGATGCCGAGGCGATTTTTCTCGGAGCAATTGGCCTGCCTTCGGTCCGCCACGCCGATGGAACTGAAATTTCGCCCCATTTGCGCCTTCGGGACCGATTCCAGCTCTATGCTGGAATCCGTCCGGTGAAGGCCTATCCCAATACTCCACGGCCACTATCTGATCGCAGGGCTTCGGACATTGACCTGATCATTCTCAGGGAGTCGACCGAAGGGTTGTTCTATTCGGCTGCGGTGCATGGGCGCAGTCGGATTTCGGATGATTCATGGGTCGAGGACACACTGAGGATCACGAGGGAAACGTCTGAAAAACTGCATCGTTTCGCCTTTCAGCTTGCGCGCAAGCGAAAGGCAGGGGGCAGCCGTGGACTGGTAACCTGTGTCGACAAGTCCAATGTATTTTCCTCCATGGCCTTTTTTCGACGGATTTTTGATGAGATATCCCTGTCCTATCCGGATGTTGAAAAAGGTTACAGCTATGTTGATGCCCAGGCTCTGGACCTGATACGGAGGCCATGGGAATTCGATGTGCTGGTAACGGAAAACATGTTCGGGGATATTCTGTCAGACCTGGCTGGTGGGCTGGTTGGTGGCATGGGGCTGGCTGCATGTGCCGAGATTGGTGACCAGACGGGGTTGTTTCAGCCTGCCCACGGGAGCGCGCCGGATATTATCGGCACGAACAAGGCGAACCCATTGGCCGCAGTGCTGAGTGCTGCCCTGATGCTGGATTACCTGGCCGAAAAGCATCAGGCGGACAGCCTGAATGATGCTGCAAGGTTGATAGAGCACTCGGTGAACAGGGGTTTCCAGGAGGATCGTCTCAGGCCATTCGAACTGGGAGGCAACATGGGAACCCTTGAAATAACCCGAGTGCTGACGGAACTGATCAGAGATGGGGAGTATTGAATTCCGCCCGCATGAAGGGCGGGACTGGTGCTCAGTCTGTTGCGCTGCCATGCCGTTGTGTTGACAAGGGATGTCATGTGACGGTTGCGGGTATTATTTCGCTGATTGACTGCAGCAAGCACCATGATTTGTCTGTACAGGACTGTTGCCTTTCCTGGAAACCCGAGGCCTGGAATCCGGATGCGGGATTTGCAGTGCTGAATTCAGTAAAATACCCCGTATCCGATTTCGCTCATGAACTCATGGATTTGCGTAATGTCCGTTGTCACCCGGTTTCCGCCTAGTCCCACGGGCCACCTTCATCTCGGTGGTGCACGTACTGCCCTGTTCAACTGGCTGTATGCAAGAAAAAACGGTGGCGAGATGGTTCTTCGAATAGAGGATACGGACCAGGCAAGGTCGGATCAGGAGTATATCGAATCCATTCTTGATTCGATGAAGTGGCTGGGACTGGCCTGGGACAGTGGTCCCTTCTACCAGACACGGCGCCTGGAGAGGTACCATGCAGTGGTTGAGAAACTGCTCGAACAGGGAGATGCCTATTATTGCTTTTGCAGTCGTGAACGGCTCGACACACTGCGTGAAGCCCAGCGGGAGAGGGGGGAAAAACCCAGGTATGACGGGCACTGTCGGGATCGGGTGCCGTCGGATGCAGATACTTCCTCCCCAGTCGTTCGCTTTCGTACCCCGCTTGAAGGTGAGACCATGTTCGAGGATTCGGTCCGAGGCACTGTTCGGGTCAGCAATCAGGAACTGGATGATCTGGTGATTGCCCGGGCAGATGGTTCACCTACGTATAACCTTACTGTCGTTGTTGACGATGCCGACATGAGGATTTCCCATGTCATACGTGGGGAGGATCATGTCAGCAACACGCCGCGGCAGATTCACATTTTCAGGGCTCTGGGATACGAATTGCCTGTCTTTGCACATGTGCCGATGATTCAGGGGCCGGACGGCCAGCGTCTCTCGAAGCGCCATGGAGCGCTGAGCGTACTGGAATATCGCGACATGGGAATATTGCCGGAAGCCTTGCTGAACCATCTGATCCGGCTGGGGTGGTCACACGGGGATCAGGAAATCTTTTCCATTGACGAGATGATCGAACTGTTTGACCTGAATCAGGTTAGTGCGGCCCCGGCAAATTTCGACATGGAGAAGTTGTTGTGGATCAATCAGCATTACATTGTCCGTTCTGATCCCACCAGACTGGCAAGGGAAGTCAGCAGGATCATGAACGCAAGAGGTATCACGCTCCTGAACGGACCCAGGCTCAGTGAGGTGGTTGAGGTGATGAGAAAACGGGTACGATCCCTGGTCGAAATGGCGGACAGTATTACCTATCTCTACAACTCGGTTGACGAGTACGATTCCGAGGCGATTACCGGATATGTCGATAACCGCACGTCCTCTCTGCTGGCTGTCGTGCGTCGGGGCCTGCAGCAACTGGAGGACTGGACCAGTCAGGAGATCAATCAGGTGATCAGGCAGATAGTGGCTGATGAAGGTGTCCGGTTTCCGGAAATTGCCCAGCCGTTGCGCATAGCAGTATCCGGATCGGTAGCAACTCCTTCCATTGATCAGACTCTCTATCTGGTCGGCAGGAAAAATACGCTGGATCGTATAGACAAGGCTGCCGAGTTCTTTGCAAGAAACCGATAGCGAACTCTTGATTACTCGTGGTCCAGTGCTTACAATACGCAACCTTTCAGGGGCCATAGCTCAGTTGGGAGAGCGCAACACTGGCAGTGTTGAGGTCGGCGGTTCGAACCCGCCTGGCTCCACCAGTAGATTATCTTTGGTGAAACGGGATACCTGCGATCAGGTGAAGCATATTCTGTCCCCATCGTCTAGTTGGCCCAGGACACCGCCCTTTCACGGCGGCAACAGGGGTTCGAATCCCCTTGGGGACGCCAGCAAGGCCTGATGTCCGGTGTTGAAAGGCACCGGGTATCCGCGCAGATACTCCAGGCTGGTTTGTGGAACCACTGCATGGTGCCTTATCGGTCTGTTGCGATTCTTTCATGCTCCGACAATGCTCCGCACTTCTTCGGTACCCGTATGCGGCATACGTCTTTCCGTGTGCCTGAGTGCCTGAGACCGGAGGAGGATTCCTGCGACAAAGGGAAACCAGATGAGATCATGAAGATTGGGATGAAACACCACATGTCAGGAATAGTTGCCTTTCTTGGTCTGTTCTTCTGCCTGGGCGCCATGGCGCAGCCCGATATCATCAAGAGCCCCGGTGACAACAAGTCGTATCGTTACCTGAAGTTGCCCAACGAAATGAAGGTTCTGCTGGTGTCTGATCCGGGAACCGACAAGTCGGCAGTGTCTCTGGATGTTCACGTTGGAAACAGTTCAGATCCGGATGACTGGGCAGGGCTGGCGCATTTTCTTGAACACATGCTGTTTCTTGGAACGCGAAAATATCCTGATGCTGACGAATACCAGACGTTTATCAAGACGCACGGAGGTAGTCAGAACGCCTATACCTCCTTCGATCATACAAACTACCACTTCAGTATCGCGCCAGCATATCTGGAACCTGCACTTGACCGTTTTTCCCGCTTTTTCATTGATCCGGTTCTTGATCCGCAGTTCGTGGACCGGGAGCGGATGGTGGTGCATTCGGAATTCGAGGCCCGGAAAGAAGACGAGGGACGCAGGATGTGGGATGCTCGCAAGCGCTGGCTGAATCCACAACATCCGGCATCGAGATTTACCGTGGGCACACTGAAGACCCTTGCAGACAGGGAGGATGAATCGGCACGGGACAGGTTGATCCGGTTTTATCGGCAGCACTACTCGGCAAATATCATGACCTTGGCAGTGATCGGACGGGAGGAACTTGACCAGCTGGAAGAATGGGTCGTGGAAATGTTCGGCAAGGTCGAGAACAGGCAGGCGGAAATCCCCATGTTCACCATGCCTTATGTCCAGCGTGGACTGGTTCCTGCCAGGCTGGATTCCGTGTCTGAAAAACAGCAGTACAGCGTGAGCTTCAACTTTCCGATTCCGTCAACCCTTGATGAGTATGACGCCAAGCCGCTTGGTTATATTGCTCATCTGCTGGGGCACGAGGGCCCAGGCTCGCTGCATCATGTGCTCAAGGAGGAGGGGTGGGCAGAGTCCCTTGGCGCCGGGATCGGTTACATGGATCGGGTACAGGGCATGTTTTCCATCCGGATCGGGTTGACCAGTACGGGTACTGACCATGTGGAGGAAATCGGGGCCCTGCTGTTCCGGATGATTGATCTGGTACGCAACGAGGGTATTGAGCTATGGCGATTCGAGGAGCAGTCAAGGCTTGGTGAGATCGCATTCCGCTTTGCCCCTGAAGAGGAGCCTGGTCGGCTGGCCCGGTCTCTGGCATCCAGGTTACACCGTTATCCGGCTGACAAGGTGCTTAATGCCCCTTTTCTTCTTGATCGCTTTGACCCTCGACGTATCAGGGAATTGCTCGATTACCTGACGCCGGACAATGTGAACCTTCATGTTGTTGCTCCGGATCTGACAACAGACAGGGTGACAGAGTATTACGATGTCGGATACCGGCTTGAGAAAATTCCCCCCGAAATGGTCAGCGCATGGAAAATGCCGCGGTCTGACAGGCGATTAACCCTGTCGGGTCCGAACAGGTTTATTCCCGAGCGGCTGGAGTTGCTGGGAAATACTGGTGAAAACCAGAATATTCCGACATTGCTGGATACCGGGAACGGGATTGAGTTGTGGTACCAGAAGGACGATGAGTTCGGAAGTCCCCGGGCCAGTTTCTACGTCAACATCATGTCTCCGGTCGCCAATGGTAGTCCCGAGGATGCAGTTCTGACCGAGTTGTATGTCCGGTTTGTGAATCACCGGCTGAACCGGAACATTTACGATGCTTATCTGGCTGATCTGGATTTCAGCCTTTACCGGCATGCCCGGGGCATTTCTGTCAGGATATCCGGGTTTGAGGACCGCCAGTCCGAATTATTGCAATTGATGACAGATGCCCTGGAATCACCGCAGTTCGAGCCGGATCGTCTGGCCCTGATTCGCGACCGCATGGAGCGGGAACTGAAGAATGTCAGGCATGAACCGCCATCCAGTCAGACCATGCATGAACTCTACCGGCTGATGATGAAGCCATACTGGACCGAACAGGAACAGCTGGATGTACTGCGGGAGGTAACGGTGGAGAAACTGGAGTCTTTCATGGACCGGTTTTTCCGGAATGTCAGGGTGGTTGCACTGTCTCATGGTGACATAAGCAGGAAAACCAGCCTGCAAAGAAGCGGCATGCTGTTCTCCCTGTTCAGGAACAGCAGTTTCATCGAGACTGTCGGAAAGCCGGTCGCAAGGCCGTTGAGACAGGGAGAAAGCCAGCTCAGGACACTGGAGACAGACAGTACGGATTCAGGTTTGACCGTCTACTTCCAGGGGCAGGACAACAGCCGTGAGGAAAGGGCCAGGATGGCGCTTTTGGCCCAGCTTGTGGAGCCCCGCTTCTATTATCATCTCAGAACATTGAATCAGGTTGGGTATCTTGTTTATTCTGGTGTAGCGACCATCGGCAAAACCCCTGGCCTGTACTTTACCGCACAAAGTCCGAGCCATACGCCAGCTCAGGTCAATGGCCTCCTGAACGAATTCATCGGCGAGTTCAGGAAGTATCTGCAGGACCTTCCGGAGCAGCAACTGGCTGATGCCCGATCCGGCCTGATAAATGATGTTCTGCGCAAGCCGAGAAGTCTGGTTGAGCGTTCGAGAAGATACTGGTGGGACATAAATGACGAGGAGCATCAATTCGATTCCCGAAGAAAATTTGCCTCCATACTTGAAGGAGTGGAGCGGGCGGATATTCAGCGGTATTTCGACCGCAACGTCGTGCTGGTTCCCAGAAGATTGACAATACAGTCTGCAGGCCAGGTGCTCGGCGGAGCCATCCGTGATGCAGGATACCGGCAGGTGGGCAGGGTGGAACAGATGAATGACCGCATCTGAAGCATGAAGGACATCGCAGCAGGGCTTCCGGTCGAGTCCATGGTCACACGGATCGGGGAATTGCTGGTTGCGCGTAATCAGACGGTTACTGCAGTAGAATCTTGTACAGGAGGTGGCGTGTCCCGGTTGTTCACGATGGTGCCGGGAAGCTCCGCATGGTTTGAGTGCGGATTTGTGACTTACAGCAATTCGGCAAAATCCGCGATGGTTGGGGTGCCGGAAGATTTGATTGAGCAGTATGGCGCTGTCAGTTGCGAGGTTGCGCGAGCCATGGCACTGGGAGGAAGGTTGCACTCCAGGGCGGGTTGCGCCGTTTCGGTTACCGGGGTTGCGGGGCCGACGGGCGGAACACCAGACAAGCCCGTGGGAACGGTCTGTTTCGGCTGGGCATTAAGGGATAATGCCGTTCATGCGGAATCCTGCCTGTTTGATGGCGAGCGTAACAGCATCAGGGAACAGTCTGTTGAACATGCGTTGTCGGGCTTGCTCAAGCTGCTTGAGTCGCATGCCTGACTGTCAGGGGATCATACGGAATCCTGGAGCAGGCTCAGTATCCTGGCAGGATGCCCTGCCGCCTGGGGAACCCTTTTCCAATGCTTGATGACATTGCCGTCCGGACCGATCCACACGGTTGAACGGACAACCCCGAGCTTCCTGATGCCGTAAAGCACCTTTTCCCGGTATGCCTCATATTCCGTCATCATGGCCTTGTCCGGGTCGCAGAGCAACGTCATGGGGAGGCGGTATTTTTCTATGAACCTGTTATGGGCATCCGCATTATCCGGCGACACACCCAGAATGACTGTCCCGGTTCGTTGTATTTCATCCCACAGGTCCCTGAATCCGCATGCTTCCTTTGTGCAACCCGGCGTATCATCCCTGGGATAAAAGTAGACGATGACATGTTTCCCCCTGAAGTCCTCAAGGGATACACGGTCCCCATTTTGGTCGGGCAGAATGAATGGCGGGGCAGGTTGCCCTTCGGTAATGGGCATCGCGTGTTTCCTGCTATCTATGGAATTGATCAGACCTGGAAGGGATTGTACAGCAAGGTCTCCCTTCCTTCTACCCTGCCACTATCGCAGGACCAGGGTATGAGAACGATACATATCGGGACTGCTCGTGAGATAATATCGAAGATTTCGTGGATTGCATTATCCAGTCATGAGTCGCGATTTTCTTGAATTTGAAAAGCCGATAGCAGAACTGCAGGAAAAGATTGCAGAGTTGCAGCGCGTGAGTGCGTCTGGCGAATTGTCATTCGACAGGGAGATCAACATGCTCAAGACGCGTAGTATGGATCTTACCCGGGAGATTTTTTCCAGGCTGGATGCATGGCAGATCACACAGCTTGCGCGTCATCCCATGCGCCCATATACCCTGGATTATATTGAACGGATCATGGATGACTTTCAGGAACTGCATGGAGACCGAATGTATTCGGATGACCCGGCGATTGTCTCGGGTCTGGGCTTTCTGGGAGAGTACCGGGTGGCGATCATCGGTCATCAGAAGGGCCGGGACACAAGGGAACGGGCTTACAGGCACTTCGGGATGTCACGTCCTGAGGGCTATCGCAAGGCTCAACGGGTGATGGAACTGGCGGCACGTTTCGGTTTGCCGATCGTGACCTTTATCGATACTCCAGGGGCCTATCCTGGCGTCGGCGCCGAGGAGCGGGGGCAGAGTCAGGCCATAGCCCGGTCCATAGAACTCATGTCAGTGCTTGAGACGCCCATAGTGTCGACAGTCATCGGAGAGGGAGGGTCAGGAGGAGCTCTGGCAATAGGTGTCAGTGACCGCCTGTTGATGATGGAATATGCTACCTATTCGGTCATCTCTCCGGAAGGCTGTGCTTCCATTCTCTGGAAGAGTTCGGAAAAGGCCGCATCGGCCGCTGCACAGATGAATACCACGAGTTCAGACCTGATGAAACTGGGATTGATTGACGAGATCGTCCCGGAACCGCTTGGAGGGGCTCATCAGGACTACGACAGCATTGCCCAGACTCTCAAATCCGCGATTCTCAAGGCACTCGACTCCTTGCGACAGGATGATGGACAAGGTTATACGCAGAAACGTTATGCCCGCCTGATGGGTTACGGGGTGTTTGAACGGGGAAAATAGACGGACCAGAACGGCGGGAGACTGGCCCGGCTGGTCCTGCGTTTCCCACAACGACAAGGAGTTGATCCGGGCAGGGAAAATTCCGGTTCGATTTCCGGCAAGATGTTTGAGAGGAGCAGGATCAGGCGCCCCGTGCTGGCGTATGGGAATGATAAGGGCCGCGATGGGCTTGTGGAGTCATTGCACCATGCAGGACAGTTCGTATCTGTAACCACGACCGATGAGCGCGGCCGGACAACAACTCACCCCTGATATTCTGGGAACAATACTGTTTCGGAAGTTCGGGATTCCGGAAGAGAGTCGGCTGATCGTTGCATACAGCGGGGGAAGGGATTCACAGGTCTTGCTGCATTGCCTGTCGCGGCTATCTGGGAACCGTCCAGGCATGAAGGTGATTGCCGCTCATTATGATCATGGAATACACCCCGACTCGGCAATATGGACCGAACGTTGCCGCGAATGGGCTCGCATGCTGGGCGCCGGATTCATGACGGATTGCGCCGGCACGGTTCTCCGTGATTCGGGCAATCAGGAAGCCCGGGCACGTCGGATGCGTTACGGTTGGCTGGACAGGATTTCCCGGGAATCCGATATGGTGCTGACAGCGCATCATGCGAATGACCAGGCCGAAACCTTCTTGATGAATCTGGTGAAGGGCAAGGGGATGGAGCAGTTGTCCGGCATGGAAGCCGTCAGGCCGTTGATCCGGGGATCCTACACCTTGCTGGTTCGGCCGTTGCTGGACCTGATGCAGGCAAGTCTG
>JAJDVC010000087.1 GCA_022826305.1 Gammaproteobacteria bacterium
CTGTGCCGGTCACAATCTGCGCCTGATCTTGCGTCTGGTGCGCTTTTTTCGGCTCCGGATATGGGCGCCTTTGGGGGTCGGAAATGTTGGTTATCCGGCATTCCGGGCCTGAGTCCAAGCGGTGCTGGTGGAATCGACCGGGCAAATCCCTGTCAGGCTGCCTGAACAGGAATTTTTCAGGACCAACTAATTACGACCAATGATGAAAGACACGATCTTTCCTTCGCTGATGCCTGTCCGGGGTCGGGCATGACTGCCCCGGAAGTTCAGGACGCCGTTCAGCGGCTCTTGACGAAGTACAGCGAGTATATGCCGCTTGAGTTGCTGCTGGAAACGAACCGTCTCGACTATGGAGACTATCAGGACTGGCGTGAAGGCCGACTTGAGAATCTGGATGCAGTTCTGGCGGATGGAGAGCAGGATATCTGCACATGGCTTGACGGGGCGAATTCATGGGCAGTGGAACTCGGCCTGGCCAGAGAACCGGTGGTACACCATGGCTGGAAGGACAATGCCGGAACTGTTTTGACGGCATCGGCCCATCCGAAGCTGAATGCACTGCTGAGTGCCCGGTTTCGTCGATCCCGAGAGCATCGACAGCTCGACCTGTTCATCGACAGTGCGCCCACGGTGGCAACAGGCGAATTGATCGATTCGCTGACAGCCGGTGACGCCAACCGGGCGCGCGGATCCCTGGAGCGTCTCATGCGAATCGCTCCTGATCACAGAAATCGGCACCACGCCTTGACGCTGATTGATGCCCTGGAATCGACGACTCCCGTAGGAACCAGTCAGGGGGTCAGGCACCTTGAACGAATGGAACGGGAATGGGTTCCCGCTGCCCTGGAACTGCTCGGTGCCCGACGGCGCGATTTTCTGGTACCGCTGTGGCGCGACATCGGCAAGGCGCTCGAACCGGCCGAGTTCGATCCGGACCGCCCCGATCGCCACGCGTCCCGGGCGTACCGGGAAGGGCTCGACTGGGAGGGCCTGAAGCGGTCGGTTCTTGCAGTAGGCGATCATGCGAAGGAACCGGTTCTGCTCGCACGGCTTGCAGAGGCCTGTTGGAGGCTGCGCGACCGTGCCGGGGCCATCGCATCGTGGTTCACGCTATGTCATACAGCCCCCGACGAATTCGAACAACTGATTGAGTGTTCCGGATTTCCGGACAGGGTACTGAAGGATATGTGGCGCCTTGTCCGGGATCAGGATCTGGAGCCGGAGATAACGCCGGCATGGTTTCCGGCGTGGATGCTGCTCAAGGAACCCAAGCTTGCCAGCATACTCGAACCGCGCCGGACGAACGATATCCCATCGCGTGCCTACGACGCAGTGATGGCCCTGCTGGCTCATCCCCAGCCGGATGAACGGGGAATGGAACTTCGTCGCGCGGTACAATCCGTCCATCCTGGCCTGCTGGCGTATTTTCTGGCACATTTTTCGGCGTAGCGATCATGCAACCCAGGTCCATTCGAACATCTTCGTTAGTGCTCAACAGGCAGCCATTGAAATTGAAGAATACTCGCGCTACCGCTTGCGCATACATTTTGGAAACCTTCTTGAGCTTGTTCGTGGCGGTCGGGACATGGAACATGCGATTGCTGTCGGCTCTATTCCGCCAGAAATGCAGCATGTCTGGAATAAGCTGGAAAACCAGGGATTGGTGGTGGAGTTGTATGAAGGAGGGGCTTTACAAGGCGGAGAACAAGGTGTAGATCAGGCGTTGCAAAGCGCCATGCTCCGCGATGCCCTTGACTACAACGGAAACCCGGGAGTTGTAGCCTTGCTTGCGGGAGACGGTGCGGGGTTTTCTCGGGGTGCAGGATTTCATGCTGATCTTGAGCGCATGCACAAGCGCGGTTGGCTGATCGGGGTTTTGTCCTGGCGACACGGTTGCAGCCGTCATATGAGGGAATGGGCGGAAGAGAATGGAAGGTTTCTTGCGCTTGATGATTCTTGCGATAGCGTGACTTTTCTTGAACCGTCAGCTCCGGGGCGTCCAATTATGGAGCAGAGAAACGCCGTGCCGGTTGACCTCAGCAAACGCGAATAGACACGATAATCCTGCCCATGCGAACAGGGTAATATCCACGTTTTGCCGACCGCTCGGCGACAGGGTTGTTCAGGCTTCAGCCGGGTTTTCTCCAGGCGGTCCCGCATAATGCGCACGAAGCAGTTTCTTGTCGAGCTTCCCCACGCTGGTCTTGTCGATTGATGTGACAAACTCCACGCGTTCGGGGATTGCCCATCCGGGAAGTTTCCCGGTATCCACCTGTTCGCGAACGGCATTCCGGATATCCTGTGCCGTGACTGCATGATCCGGTGAGCGTGTAACGATTACCATGGGTCGTTCTCCCCACTTTTCATCAGGAATGGCGATAACGGCAACCTCACCAACCCCCTTGCACCGGGACACGATATTTTCCAGCTTGATGGACGAGAGCCATTCGCCACCGGACTTGATGACATCCTTCATCCTGTCAGTGATCTGCAGCGATCCATCGTGGTCAAGATATCCGACGTCTCCGGTATGCAGGTAGCCGCCGCGCCATAATTCTTCGGAGTCCCCGATGTTTCCGGTATATCCCTGCGCCAGCCAGGGCGCGCGGACAACGACTTCACCAGTATGTCCGGATCCTCGGGGCATATCGTTCATGTCGGGATCCACGACTCGCATTTCGATCAGCGCGCCTGGTTTCCCGGTTTTGAGACGCATGGCGATATCCCTGTCCAGCACGCTGCCGTGATTCATCCCCATCGTGTCAGCGACAGTGAGAAAGGGACAGGTTTCCGACATGCCGTAGGCAGCAAACAGCTGGACCCCCTTGGTGACTGCGGCGCGGGCCAGTCCATGAGGCAGGGCGGATCCGCCGACTATGACTTTCAGGCCGTTCAGGTCGATTGGAGTGACTTCGTCGGCAGCGAGCAACATCTGCAGGATGGTGGGAACGCAGTGGGAGAAGGTTACGCCTTCTCGGGAAATCAGGGAGAGCAGGGAAACCGGATCGTAGCGGCCCGGATATACCTGTTTCAGGCCGAGCATGGTTGCCGCATAGGGCAGGCCCCATCCGTGTACATGGAACATCGGTGTCATGGGCATGTATACATCGCCCCTGTGCAGGCGGACATGTTCGTCTCCGGGGGATAGCGCGGTGATCACGCCCATGGTGTGCAGAACCAGTTGCCTGTGACTGTAGCAGACTCCCTTGGGATTGCCGGTGGTGCCGGTGGTGTAAAACGTTGTTGCGGTCCGATGTTCATCGAAATCGATGAATTCGAAACCGTCTTTCCCCATGTCGAGCAGGGTTTCGTATTCGATATCGAATCCGTCAGGCAGCGTATCCCTTCCGTAATGGGCGCTGTCCCGGATCATTGCCAGACGTACGGGCCTTTCGATTCTTGTCCGTATCTGGTTCAGCAACGGCAGAAAATCCTCATGGACCAGAATGATGTCGTCCTCGGCGTGATTGATGGTGTGGAGCAGCTGTTCCGCAGGAAGCCGAATGTTGATGGTATGCAGGATGGCGCCCATCATCGGTATTGCGAAAAAGCATTCAAGGTAACGATGACAGTCCCAGTTCATCACGGCCACCGTATCTCCGGGCTTCACACCCAGCGCAGTGAGTCCGCCAGCCAGCCTCCCCAGGCGTTCGAGGAATTCCGTGTACGTGTAGCGGACAAGATCTGCACTGATGATTTCGTTTTGCGGGGATGCAAGCCTGCAGGCGTTGAGCAGATGACGAATCAGCAGGGGGTAGGAATATGCCGATGGAGCAGGGGTCGTTTTCATGTCAAGGAGACTGCTACCCGGTTGGAATTCCCTGTTGCTTTGCCCGCAAGCATAATACAATACGGTGCTGAATTGCATACGGACAGGATTTGCCGCGAATACAGCACTGCATCTTGCGGAATCGGCGTGACTCAACTTTCCCCTGCCCAGCTCGAACTGCGCTCGCAGGCCAGAACCCTGGCCGAAAACACGTTCCGGGAGCGGGCTGCGGAAATTGACCGGAAGGAAGCTTATCCCTGGGACAATGTTGAACGGTTGACTCAGGCAGGATTCATGGGGATGACCATACCGGAGCAGTACGGTGGTGGCGGGGCAAGCTACCTGGATGCCGTGCTGGTGATTGAACAGATAGCCAGGGCCTGCGGGGTAACCGCACGTATCGTCGTGGAGGCGAACATGGGGGCTATCGGCGCTATCATGAATTACGGCACGGAGGAGCAGAAAACCCTGGCTGCCGGTCTGGTTCTCGGTGGGGACAAGCCGGCAATATGCATTACCGAGCCCGCTGCCGGCAGTGCGGCAACCGAGATGTCGACTACGGCCGTTCGTCATGGAGATCGCTATGTGATCAACGGCAAGAAGCACTGGATTACCGGCGGCGGCGTTTCCAGACTGCATCTGGTTTTTGCCCGGGTCGTGGACGATGGGGCGTTTCGGGGGATTGCCGGATTTATCGTGGTCAGGGGGGAGACGGATGCCGGCCTGAAGACAGGCAGACGGGAATCCGCCATGGGGTTGCGCGGTATACCTGAAACGGAGATCGTGCTGGACAATCTCGAGGTTCCCGAAAGCATGATGCTCCGGACTCCGGATGGTCTGAAAAGGGGGTTCGCCAGCCTGATGCGGGCATACAACGCACAGAGAACCGGCGCTGCGACGGTGGCCCTTGGTATTGCGCAGGGCGCCTATGAGGAGGCGCTACGCCATGCAGGGACAAGACAGCAGTTCGGCAGGCCGATTGCCGAATTCCAGGGGCTGCAATGGATGCTTGCCGATATGTCCATCGGGCTTGAAGCCTCCCGATCCCTGATCTACAAGGCTGCTGCCGGAGCGGGTTCCGGGTTTCCCGACCTGCTGCAGGCGGCCCAGGCGAAGGTGCTGGCTTCCGAAACGGCGATCCGGGTGACCAATGACGCCCTGCAGATCTTCGGTTCGGCAGGCTACTCCCGCAATCGACCCCTGGAACGCATGGTCCGGGATGCCAGGATGTTCACGATTGGCGGGGGAACCGCCCAGATTCTCAAGACCCAGATTGCAGGATCCATCCTCGGCATGAAAGTTCCCCAGACCCGTGACGGATACCTTCGCGCCAACAAGGCCGGACAGGATTGAACGCCGGGACAGGCGAGTCGGATGAACATTTTCCATGACGAGGATGGGCTGGATTTCTCGGCAAGTTCCGAATCCAGCGTGCGGCAGTATCGGGTTCTTGTGGAAGCCTTCATGGGATACCGCCCACAGACGGGCGGAGAGTTGAAGTGCCTGCTTGAGGCGGATCCGCAGATGCCGATGGCACTGTGCATGAAAGGGTATTTCGGAAAGATGATGGGGGGCGTGAAGAATGCGGAACGGGCCCGGATACTGCTTGGCGCGTTGCAGCCCCTGAAGACCGGGCAGGCCCTTACCTGTCGGGAAGCCTGGCATACGGACGCATTGGAGGCGTGGTGCCTGGGACGGCTTGATGACGCCGCATTGATCTGGGAGAAGATCCTGGTCCATTACCCCAGGGATTGCGTTGCGTTGCGCCTGGTGTATTTCAACCATTTCTACAGTGGCGACAGCAGGCGTATGCGCGACACGGTTGCACGGGTGATGTCCCGATGGGAAGATGACCATCCGCTTTACGGCTATCTGCTCGGGATGTACAGTTTCGCGCTGGAGGAATGCGGAGATCTCGATCAGGCCGAGAAGATCGGGCGCCGGGCGGTGGAGATCAACCCGGAAGATTCCTGGTCGGTTCATGCGGTTGCGCATGTGCTGGAAACCCGGCAGCAACATGAAGCGGGGATAGGTTGGCTGAAGGGCCTTGAGGCAGACTGGTCGACAGTCAACAATTTCCGTTTCCACCTGTACTGGCATCAGTGCCTGTACCATCTGGAGAGAGGTGAATTCGGGATCATTCTGGATATCTATGACAGGTTGCTGGTATCCGACCTTGGGTCCGAATTTTATCTGGATGTGTGCAATGCCGCTTCATTGCTGTGGCGACTGGAGTTGTACGGTGTCGACGTAGGAGAGCGCTGGCATACGTTGCTGGATGTCTCCAGGGGGCATGTTCAGGACCGGGATCTGGTTTTTGTCTCCTTGCATTACCTGATGCCCCTGGCTGCAGCCGGAACGCATGACGATGTGCGGGCCCTGGTCGCGAATCTGGAAGATTGGGAGAATGCCGAGGAAACACAAAGCACCGTGTTGCGTAGTGTCGGAATGGATGTCGCGCATGCTGTCTGCCTGATGCGGGAGGGAGAGTATGATCGTGCGTATCGCAGGCTGTCATCAGCCCGGTACCGGACAGACCTGATAGGCGGCAGTCATGCGCAGCGGGATCTGTTTGCCCTGCTGATGCTTGATTGTGCACGCAGGGGAGGTCACGGCCTCGAGGCGGAGGGTTTGCTGGCGGAGCGGGTGGCATTGCGTCCCCATTCCGGATGGAACTGGCTTCAGTATAGCGGCGCCCTGCAGGAGAACGGACGGCGGGAGGCTGCCGAGAACGCAACCCGGCAGGCGGAATTGCTGACCTGTGCCCTGAATCCTTCGTAAGAGGTAATGCGGCTCCTTATCACTTTTGCAGCCCTATTCGTATCCATCACGCTGCTGCAACTGAGTTCGGGGGCGATTGGCCCCCTGGATGCACTGTCCGGACGGCAGTACGGGTTCAGTACGACGGAAATAGGCACCATGGGTTCCGCCCATTTTCTCGGGTTTTTCGTGGGATGCTGGCTGGCGCCCAGGCTGCTCGGATCAGTCGGACATTCGCGCGGCTTTGCCGCGTTTGCGGCGTGCGGCGCTATCGGAGCCATCGCACATCCCATATTCGTCGATCCCTGGGCCTGGAGTGGGCTGAGGATCATGACAGGCCTGTGCGTTGCGGGCTGCTACACGGTTATCGAAGCCTGGCTACAGGCCAAGGTCACAAACGCAACCCGGGGAAGGGTGATGGGGGTTTACCGGGCAGTGGATGTCGTCGCTTCATCCGGCGCGCAATTGATGATCGGGGTGCTTGAGCCAGCTTCCTACATGTCCTACAACATCGTCGCCATACTGTGCTGTGCATGCCTGTTTCCACTTCTGCTGACCACCAGCGAGCAGCCCCGGACCACGGCGGCGCCCAGGCTGCATCCCATCAGGACGGCTCTTATCTCCCCCTTGGGTGCGGCCGGGGTCATGGTTGCCGGGCTGACCTCCTCATCATTCAGGATGGTCGGGCCGATTTACGCGCAGGAGATATCCCTGAGCGCTGTCCAGACCGGCTACTTCCTGGCGACGGTGTTGCTCGGCGGCGCCGTAGCCCAGTTCCCGACAGGCTGGGCAGCCGACAAGTATGATCGACGCAAGGTCCTGATAGGGCTGTCCGTCCTGAGCGCTGCGGTGTGCGGTTCCATGATGCTGGTTTCCGTGTTTGATGTCTGGTTCGTGTTTGCAGGTGCCGCCCTGTTCGGCATGGTGACCTACCCGATTTTTTCGGTTTCGGCTGCCCATACCAATGACTTTACCGAGCCGGGCAACGCGGTCGAGGTCAATGCCTCACTGATATTCCTGTATGGTGTCGGAGCCATATTCAGTCCGGTACTGACCTCAAG
>JAJDVC010000088.1 GCA_022826305.1 Gammaproteobacteria bacterium
GTATAGACTCCATCTTGCAAAAGGGGCACCAGCAGCCGGATGAGAGGGTCACCATCATCATGCTTACCCATAATACGGTCGAAGCCAATGTGACCCGTGCCGTGGAACAGGTTGAACGCCTTGAGGCGATCCATGAAAAAGTGGTCAGAATCCGGCTTGAGCAGTTTTCCTGATCATCCAGGCATGTTTCAACATGTACTGGCATGACCGTGCCTGAACCGAGACAAGGAGGTGGACCGGAACCCCGACTCAGGTAATTCAGCAAGCAACACGACCTGTCATGAGCATACTCACAACCTGCATCGGGGCATACCCGAAACCTGATTTCGTAACTCTGCCGGACTGGTTCACGATTCCCGAAGGGCCGGATACCAGCGACCCGACGAAGCGGTCGCTCAAGGCATTGGAGGAACTGGGACCCGATGCCGGGGAAATCATACGCAAGGGTACGAAGGCGGCCGTGGAGGACCAGGTCCGGTGCGGCATCGATATTCCGACCGACGGGGAAATCCCGCGGGAAAACTACATTCACTACCATTGCCGGCATCTTGCCGGGTTTGATTTTTCGAAACTTGCCAGCAAGGCAGTGCGTGGTGGAACCTATTGCGCCAACCTGCCCTCCATCACGGGTCCGGTGTCGCTCAGGGAACCCTATATAGTCAACGACTGGAAAATCGCCCGGGAATTTACGGACAGGCCGCTGAAGATCACGCTTCCGGGGCCGATGACCGTGGCCGATACCAACGCCGACCTGTTCTATGACGATCCAGCGAAACTCGGGGCGGATCTTGCCGATGCGCTGAATCAGGAGGTGCTGGCCCTGGCGGCGGCGGGTTGCCGGTACATCCAGATCGACGAACCGGTTTTCGCCCGTCAGCCGGGGAATGCACTGCGATATGGTCTGGAGAATCTGGAACGCACATTTCACGGTTGTCCGGATCACGTTGTCCGTACCGTCCACATGTGCTGCGGTTATCCGGACCGTCTGGATCATCCGAACTATCCCAAGGCCGATCAGGATGCATATCGGCAGATTGCACAAGCCATCGAGGATTCATCGATCGAGGCGGTATCCATCGAGGATGCTCATCGGCACAATGACCTCTCTCTGCTGGAGTTTTTCGAAACAACGACCGTGATCCTCGGTGTCGTGGCGATTGCCAGGAGCCGGGTTGAGACGGTCGAGGAAATCCGCAAGCGTCTGTCCGGCGCCCTTGAGCACATTGGTCGCGAACGCCTGATTGCCGCTCCGGATTGCGGCCTGGGCCTGCTTGGCCGGGAACTGGCGATGAAAAAACTGGAAAACCTGTCCGAGGCAGCGAGGACGGTGTAGTCCGGAACAATTGAAATGTCCGCTCCGGGGGATTACGCTTGAACTCCCGAGAAGTTTTCCCGCCCGCATGGGAGCAGGCATTATCCAGGAGATTGAAATCATGAAGCAAGAGTCAATTGAAATTCAGAAACTGCACCATTTCGTATCGGGGCAACGGGTGCCGGGGACCGGCAATCGTTTCGGCGATGTCTACAACCCTGCGTTCGGGGTCATCACCAGGCAGGTTCCTCTCGCGGGTGCGGACGAGGTCCGGCAGGCCATATCGGTTGCCGAGGAAGCTTTCCCGCAATGGATGGCGACGCCAGTTGGCAGGCGTGCCCAGCTAATGTTCAATTTCAGGGATCTTGTCCGCGCTCACATCGAAGAACTGGCGGAACTGGTATCCAGCGAACACGGCAAGACGATCGAGGATGCGAAGGGGTCGATTACCCGGGGGCTTGAAGTGGTGGAGTTCGCCTGCGGCATTCCCCAGCTACTGAAGGGGGAATACAGCGCAGGCGTCGCCAGCGGCGTTGATTCATGGGGCATGCGCCAGCCGCTTGGTGTGTGTGCCGGCATCACCCCCTTCAATTTTCCCGCAATGGTTCCCATGTGGATGTTTCCGCTTGCCATCGCCTGCGGTAACACCTTTGTGCTCAAGCCGTCGGAACGGGATCCCTCCTGCCCGCTGCGCCTCGCTGAACTGATGCAGGAGGCCGGATTGCCTGACGGAGTGCTGAACGTGATCAACGGGGATCGCGAGGCAGTGGATGCGCTGCTTGATGATGAGCGCGTCCAGGCGATCAGTTTCGTGGGATCAACGCCGGTAGGGGAATACATCTATCACCGGGGGACGGCGCATAACAAGCGGGTCCAGGCCCTGTGCGGCGCAAAGAATCACATGGTGGTCATGCCGGATGCGGATATGGATCAGGTGACGGACGCTGTTCTCGGTGCGGCCTATGGGTCCGCCGGAGAGCGGTGCATGGCGATATCCGTGGTGGTTTCCGTGGGCGATGAGCCGGCCGACCGGCTGATCGAGCAACTGATTCCCCGTCTGGACAATCTGCGGGTAGGTCCGTATACGGATCCCGGCACCGAGATGGGCCCGGTGATCAACCCCGCCGCGAAGGAGCGTATTGAAGGGTATATCGACAAGGGGGTAGAGGAAGGCGCGATCCTGGTGCGCGACGGTCGCGGAATACGGGTGCCGGGTTCTGAAAACGGATGTTTCGTCGGTGCAACGGTTTTCGATCATGTCACACCGGACATGTGTATCTACACGGATGAAATCTTCGGCCCGGTGCTCGGCATCGTGCGCGTGCGCAGCTATGACGAGGCCGTACAGATGATCAGCGACAACCCTTACGGAAATGGTACGGCGATCTTCACCCGGGACGGCGACTCGGCCCGGGAGTTCTGTGATCGTGTCAGGATCGGAATGGTTGGGGTCAATGTCCCCATTCCGGTTCCGCTGGCATTTCACAGTTTCGGAGGATGGAAGAACTCCCTGTTCGGAGACCATGCAATGCATGGGCCGGAGGGGATACGTTTCTACACGCGTCTCAAGACGATCACCACGCGCTGGCCATCGGGAATCAAGGAAGGCGCGGTGTTCAATTTCAAGGCCGGGGGAGAACACTGACCGGTGCCGGAAAATCCTTCCGGCACACCATCCATGCCAGCCTCTCCGGATTTCCCGCGTGGCCTGCTTTCCGGTTGCTTCGAATTTGCTGATGCGATGCCGGTTGCCTGGAAACGGATGGCCGGCATTCAGGATCCGGAACCAATCAGTGGAACCAGGCGGTTCGGATAATCGCTGGTTATTGCATCGACCCCCAGCTCGATCATTTCCCGCATGGCCGGTTCCGTGTTCACGGTCCAGACATGGACTTCCAGATCGAGACTGCGGGCCGTTTCCAGCTTCTGCCGGTCCAGGTCCCGGTAGTTGCACGACCAGGCCTGGGCACCGCATGCGGCGACCATGCTCGGCAGATCCGGGAAATCGAGAATGTCCCTGCCGCCTGTCCACAGGTCGGGCTTTCCTGCGACAGGCGTAACCGGGTTCCCGTCAGGTTGCTGGTCGGATATCAGTCCGATCTTGATGTCCGGAAGATGTTGCCGTATTCCGGTCGGAATACGCCAGTCGAAACTCTGTATGAATATCCGTCCGGCGATATCCAGCTTCCGCAGTTCCGCGGTCGCGATGCGGATGTAATCCGTCAGGGCAGGGGCCAGAGAGCGATCATGGGGGGCGTTCTTGAACTCGAGATTCAGGACAACATCCGGATTGAGCGTCCACGCGGTCTCAATGCATTCCTGCAACGTGGGAATGCTGCTGCCGTCGCAGGGAACCTGATGCGGATGCCGACGCATGACTTCGGAATCGGGATTCGTTCTGCCGACATCGAACTGCCTGAGCTGATCGATGGTGGTGGCACGAATGGCCGGGCCTGCCTCTATCCAGCTTCCGTCCGGATTTCGGGCGATGGAGGGAGACAGTACAGGATCGTGGTGGACGACCAGCTGATCGTCTGCGGATACCCACAGGTCGACCTCGATGCCGTTGCATCCGATCTCTATGCCCGCACGTATTGCCGAAAGGGTGTTTTCCGGCGCCATTCCCCGAGCTCCCCTGTGACCGTGTATCTCGGGCTGTTTCCGGGAAGGCATCGTGCACATTCAGACCAGGGAACCACCCATGAGGATAGACATTTGTCTGCCAGCGGTTGTGCGGTCGGTGGCCCTGCCGGTCCGGCATGCGGAATTTCGCCGGTATCCCGGCGGTTGCTGCATGGTATCGGCATCATGCCAGCCTGCCGGATGTTGCCTGTCCGGCCCGGAAGCAGGAACGGAATCCGGCGCTGGCTCAGCCTGCACGCAGGACGGTCGCCTTTTCGATCAGGAAATTGATGACCTCGATCAGCTTGTCGTGTCCACCTGCAAGGGAAACCGAGGTGCGGTAGCGTCCATCGATGATGATGGCCGGTACGCCGGTAATTCCGTACTTGCGACTCATGACACCGGCAAGATTGAGCCTGTTTTCGACCGCGAAGGAGGTGAAGGTGTTCTGGATGGCCTGTCCATCAACCCCGTTCCCTTCGGCCCACGCAGCCAGTTTCTCCACCGTATCCATATTCTGCCGATGCTTGTGGATGGCATCGAAGTACAGGGCGTGCAGCGGGTCAACCACCCCAAGGGCCTCGAACGTGTAATAGACCCGGGCATCGAACTCCCACCTGGGGTTGAGCAATGCAGGCATCGGGACGTATTCGGCATTCTCCGGGATGTTTTTCAACCAGTCGATGATATAGGGCTCAAGCCGGTAGCAATGCGGACATCGGTACCAGAACATCTCGACGACTTCCACCTTGTCGCCGGTCTGGACGGCCTGGACCTCGTCCAGCAGTTCATAATGCCCTCCTTCGATGAAAGGCTCTTCCTGGGCCCGGGTCGACAAGGACAGGGCAAGTCCGGCCAGCAGTACAAGCGCGATTCCGGGGCGGGTCATTCTGAAAACTGAAGCGTGCATGGATCTATCAAGACAGGGTTGGTCGGGATGTTCGGGAACCAGTCAGGCATACTGCCTGGCCAGATGTTCCCCCAGTTTTTCGGGAATGCCGTCAAATCCGGAATTCCCCATGCAGATGATAATGCTATTCCCGGAAAGGTTCAATTTCACCTGCTCAATCATTTCCGAAGGGGTCGTGCATACTTTCATGTCGCCCCGGACATGCAGGTCGCCGGGTTCCCAGTCCAGGGGTCGCGACAGGTAGAGAAACACCTTGTCGGCACCGTTCAGCGAGTCACCGAGAGCCTGGCCGTGTGCGCCCCTTCGCATGGTATTGGAGTGCGGGGCCAGTATGACGACTGTTTCACGGCCAGCGTGCCGGGACCTGACTGCGTCAAGCGTGGAGCAGATGGCGCCTGGGTGGTGGGCGAAATCATCGTAGAGCAGGACCGCGTCGGACTTGAGCAGTAACTGAAGACGTCTTCGGGGGGGCGTGAAGGATCCCAGGTGCCTGCAGGATATTTCCGCGGACAGCCCTGCCGCATGGGCCGCGCAGACGGCCGCCAGGCCGTTCCTGATGTTGTGGTCGCCGATGCACTGCCAGTCCACCGTGCCGACCTTTCCGCCATCCATGAAGATATCGAACCGGGAGCCGTCCGCTGACCGGTTCACGGCATGCCAGGCTGCGGTTCCTTGTGTCAGGGACATGCTGCGGGTCTCGCTCCAGCACCCCCGTTCAAGCACATCACGAAGCTCGGGGTCGTCCTGATTGTGGACGACAGTACCGCGCGGCGGAACCGTGCGAAGCAGGTAATGAAACTGCTTCCTGATCTGTTCCAGATCATCGAAGATGTCGGCATGATCGAACTCCAGATTATTGAGAATCAGGATGTCGGGACGGTAATGCATGAACTTGGGGCGCTTGTCGAAGTACGCGCTGTCGTATTCGTCGGCTTCGACGATGAACCAGTCGCCGGAGCCGAGCGCGGCCGATGAGCCGGAGTTTCCCGGCTGCCCGCCGATCAGATAACCGGCATCCAGCCCGGATTCGCGGAAAATCCACGCCAGCATGCAGGATGTGCTGGTCTTGCCGTGGGTTCCGGCTACCGCGAGGACTTTCCTGCCAGACAGGGCGTGATCGTGCAGCCATGCGGGACCGGAGACATGGGGAATGCCGAGATCCAGCACCCTTTCCACCAGCGGATTGCCGCGTGACAGCGCATTGCCGATGACGACCAGATCGGCTCCTTCATCAAGGTGTCTCGGATCATACCCGGGCAGTACGGCAATTCCCTGATGTTCCAGCAGGTCCGACATGGGCGGATAGGTGTTGGCGTCGCAACCCGAAACCCGGTCCCCCGATTCACGCGCAATCTGCGCTATGCCGGCCATGAACGTACCGCAGATGCCTGCGATAAACAGCTTCACAGTTTCTGGACTCCGAATATCTGGATCAGAATGACCGCCAGGGTGATTTCGAACACGACGGAAATCACGATTGCCAGCAGCAGCCTGATTTCAAGCGTTTCCTTGAGAATGAAAGCGATGACGCTCAGGTTCCAGATGCTGATGATGAGGATGGCCGCCTTGGTCAGGTTGAAGGTTGCCGATTCCAGCGCCTCGATTCCTCCCGACACCAGAAACGGCATGGCGATTGCAACGATGACCGTGGAGCAGCCGTACAGCGCAGTCGCCGACTGTACCCATCTTTCGGATTTGGAGAACAGTCTGAGCAACGCGTAGAGCATGATGCCCAGTATGGCAATCTGGGCCAGCGCGATCCCGATCCCGCTGCCCTCGCTGTTTACCATCAGGTTGCGCAGGATGAAACAAGCCGCCGCCGCACTGGCCGTGAAGATCAGCAGGTCCCGGGACATGGGCAGATCCTGCGGCCTTGTCCGAAACAGGGACATCCGGAAAAACGTCAGAATCAGTGAGGTCATTGGGCCGTCAGATGCATGCCGCTGATGATATCATTAGTTTCATGTCCAGATTACGGCTAATAGCGCATGAAAAGGATTTGGAAGGCCTGGTTCGGGAGCTGTCGGATTGCCCGTGGGTCGGAATGGATACCGAATTCCTGCGCAAGCGCACCTATTACCCGGTATTATGCCTGATCCAGATCCATTCACCCTACGGTTCATATGGTATTGATCCCCTGAAAATCAAGCATGTCGGATGCCTGGAGTCCCTGCTTCGGAATCTCTCGTGCATCAAGATAATGCATTCGTGCAGACAGGATATCGAGGCGCTTGAACAGCGTATGGATGCCAGGATGGAAAACCTGTTCGATACGCAGCTTGCAGCCGGCTTCTGTGGCTACGACGGGCAGGTCAGTTACGCCAGGCTGGTGAATGACCTCTGCGGCGTGAAACTGGACAAGGCCGAGACCCGGACGGACTGGTCGCGCCGCCCGCTTGCGGACAGCCAGATCCGGTATGCCCTGGACGATGTCCGATATCTCGATACGCTTTGTTCGGAACTTGCCTGCCAGCTGGAGGGAAAGCATCGCATGGGCTGGTTCAGGGAAGAGTGCGAGCAGATCGTCGCCAGGCGGGACCACGATGTCCGGGACGGGCAGGCATGGATGAAGATCCGGGGCCGGGAAGAAATTCCCCCGGTTCACCAGGGTGCGGCCTGCGCGCTGGCAGAATGGCGTGAACAACTGGCGAGGAGAATCAACCTGCCGAGGGAATGGGTGCTTTCCTCGCAGGCGCTCGCGGTGCTTTGCACCAGGCGCCCGGACAACATCGCCGAACTTCGGAAAATCGGTTCTCTCAGCAGACGGTTCGTGAATCGGTCGGGCGGGGCGATTCTGGCCCTGCTTGAGCAGCATCCTCCCGAGGATCGGGAAACACCGGTCTGGGGCGGTCGCTACGACCTGCAGGACGATTTGCCCGGTCGGGTCAAGCTGGCCATGGCCCGATTGAGGGAAGTCGCGGACGAGGAACAGATCAGCGCACAGCTTCTGGCAAACCGCAAGGAGATCGAGCAGATGATCCGGGGCAGAAGGGACCTGGCCGTGCTGGCCGGATGGCGTTATGAACTGCTGGGCAGGGAACTGCTCGAATGCTTCACCTGAAAACCCGCCTATTCTTCCGGCCGGGCGGGCAGGAGAACCAGCATCCTGACGCGCTCCTTCATGATGCCGGCCTGCTGTTCCGCTTCCGGTCCATGGCCCCAGAAAAGATCACCGCGCAACGGACCCTTTATGGCTCCGCCCGTATCCTGGGCAATCACCAGCCGGCGATAGGCGACATCAGGCTGTCCAGGCAGGTTTGTCTGGATCCACATCGGGCTGCCCAGCGGCACCAGAGCGGGGTCTATTGCAATGCTCCTTTGCGGGGTGAGGGGAACGTTCAGTGACCCGATGGGCCCGTCCGAGACGTCCGGCCGCAGGTTGAAGAACACGTAGCTCGGATTGCGGTTCAGGAGTTCCACGGCCCGTTCCGGATGGTCCCTCAGCCATTGCCGGATGGTGAACAGGGAGATGTCCTCCCGTTCCAGTTCACCCCATTCAAGCAGAATGCGTCCGATGGCAACATACGGATGGCCGTTCTGGTTGGCATATCCGACTCCCACGGTTGTTCCGTCATCCATTTGTACGCGGCCCGAACCCTGGATATGGAGGAAGAACACGTCGTCCCGGTCATCCAGCCACAGCAGTTCGCTGCCTTCGAGCAGTTCCAGATCGGATTCAATTTGTGCACGGGAATAGTAGGGGACAACGGATTTCCCCTGGATCCTGCCCCGCACGCGCTTCCCCTTCAGATCCGGATACAGGCTGCCGAGGTCCACCTTGAGCAGATCGTCCGGTTCACGATATATGGGATGACGGTAACGGCGGTCCCTGGACATGCTGCCGAACAGCAGGGGTTCGTAATATCCGGTCATTAGTCCGTCGTGCCGGTTCTTTTGCCCATGCAGTTCATGCGCCACGAACCAGGTTTCATAAAATTCCCGGGCCTGATCATCGCTCGGATCCGGGAGCGATCCTGCAGCATCACAGATCGGCTTCCATGCCTTTCGTGTGCCCAGCCTGCTGCAGTTATGCACAAGGGCTGGCCAGGTCTCTGACATGCGATCCTCGTGCCAGCCCTCGATCTGTTGCCAGTCCACCTTGTTCCCGATGCCGCCGGGTTCGCGTTCCTCATGCAGCACGCAGGAGGCAACCAGCAGCAGCGTGGAGGCGATCAGTATGCGAAGAACCGGCGTTTGCACCATGTCTTTCAGCCGATATCGGCATTCCGGGCGAGATTCCTGCACAGGGACAGGGTCTGCTCCTCGATGCCCTTCGCGTTGGCGGGGGATTTCTTGCCGTAACCGACGAACAGCATCAGTCCTTCTATCAGTGCGGCGACGATTACCGCCCTTTGCCTGCGCGTTTCATCCGGCAGATCCGGATTGATTGCCTGCATCAGCCGCTCCAGATTCCCGATGTGGTTCCTGTAGATCTTCTCCATGACCCGGTTCGTCTTCGCATCGACATGCGCCTGCGCCCATAGCTGGTAGAAGAATCCGGCCGTCTGCCGATTCTTGTCGTCCTCCAACAGGTAGCGGATATACTCCTCGAAATGTTCCACGGGGCTGCCCCGGTTCGACTTGATGGCCTCTGCCGTACTGGTGTACAGCGCATCGGTGAATTCCAGCGTCGACTGGATGAGTTGCTCCTTGGAGGGAAAATAGTGCTGTAGCGTTTTCAGATGAATCCCCGCCCCACTCGCCACCCTGCGCATGCTGAACGATTCATATCCTTCCTCTGACAGCAGTACCCGGGCCGTTTCAAGGATATCGTTTCTGCGCCTTTCGTGTCCTGCCCGTTTCATGGGGTAGTGCCTGTCCTGCGTTTGCGGCGGCGCTGATACGGACATCCGGTTCGATCCGATTGACATGTGAATCCGTATTAGAGCTTCTTTTGACAATCCCGTCAAGTGACGGTATATTGCCGAAAAGCCGTCATCTGACGGCCTGTAATCAGGTTTCATTGAACACGGCCAGCAGGGTCAAGCGATATGTCAAGAGACAAGCGTCACGATGTGCTGTTCGAATCGGTCGAACTCGGACCGAAAACCCTGAGAAACCGATTCTGGCAGGTGCCGCACTGCAACGGGGCCGGTTCCGATAGGCCGGGCATGCAGGCGGCCTTTCGGGGTGTGAAGGCCGAGGGGGGATGGGGGGCCGTCTTTACCGAAGTCTGTTTCTTCAGCCATGACAGCGATATCACTCCCTGGGTCGGAAGCAGGCTGATAGACAAGGGGGATGTCCGCAATCTGGCGCGCATGTGTGACAGCATTCATGAACACGGATCCCTGGCGGGCGTGGAACTGACCCACGGCAGCAGTTTCTGCCTGAATGCGGAGAGCCGCATGCCGGGTCGGGCGCCGAGCCAGATGCCCAACGAAATGGAAGGCATGGCCAGCGGCCGGGCCATGACGGTCGGGGAAATCAGGGAAGCCCAGAAGGAGCATGTCGATGGCGCGCTGCGTGCCCGGGAAGCCGGATTCGACCTGCTCACGGTTTTCGCCGGGCTGGCAACGATGCCGAACTACTTCCTTTATCCGTTCAACAACAAGCGTACCGATGAATACGGCGGCTCTTTCGAGAACCGTTGCCGGTTTACCGTGGAACTGCTCGAAATGATGCGGGAAAGGATAGATGACTGCGCGATCGGCATGCGGTTTCCGATCGATACCCTTGAGGCGCCTTTCGGCTATGGCGAGGCCGGAATCCGGGCAGAGGAGGAGGGTGTGCGTTTCATCGAGAGGCTGGACGATCTCGTCGATTACTGGGATATCAACATCGGAACCCTGAACTGGGGCGAGGATGCGGGATCCTCTCGTTTTTTCGAATCAAACCATGAGGCGCCGTATACACGCCATGCCAAGGCGGCATCCAGGAAGCCGGTGGTCAACGTCGGTCGGTTCACCGACCCCGATCTGATGGTCAGGGTCATCAATTCCGGGCAGTGCGACATCATTGGTGCGGCACGCCCCTCCATTGCGGATCCTTTCCTGCCCGTCAAGATCGAGGAAGGCCGATACGAGGACATTCGGGAGTGCATAGGTTGCAACATCTGCGTGTCGCGCTGGGAAAAGGGCGGACCGCCGATCTGGTGCACGCAGAACCCGACCTCGGGGGAAGAGTATCGTCGGGGATGGCATCCGGAAAGATATGCGCCGACAAGCAGGCCGGAATCACCCATAATGGTCGTCGGCGCGGGCCCTGCGGGGCTCGAGTGCGCCATGACGCTCGGACGCAGGGGATATGCGACTGTCCACCTGGTTGATGCGGCCGACACCGTCGGCGGACATCTGAGGTGGGTGTCCGGCCTCCCGGGATTCGGTGCATGGAAGCGGGTGGCCGACTGGCGTGAGACACAGATCAAGACGCGTACCGAGGTCCAGATCGAGCTGGGGCGACACCTGTCCTTCGAGGATATTCTCGAATGTGGCGCGGAGCATGTCATTTTTGCCACGGGTTCACATTGGGACGGTTCGGGCATGTCCGCGCCGCTGCATGACTACATCGCTGGCGTGAACGCCGCGCTGCCCGAGGTGGCCACACCGGAACAGTACGTGAATGACGGGAAGCAGATGGGTGAAAACGTGCTGGTGATCGACAATGACGCCTATTACATGGGTTCCGCAATGGCGCAGCTGCTGGCCCGGAACGGTCATGCGGTCACCTATGTCACGTACGGCGAGACGGTGGGCCCCTACCTGCGCTTCACCCTCGAGGAGCAGCGAATGTACATGACCCTCCAGGAACTGGGCTGCAGGATGGTCGCACAGCATTTCGTGGTTGCGGCACAGGACGGTACCGCGCAACTCGTGCACATGTGGTCGGGAGAGGAGAGGGAAGTGGAGTACGATTCCATCATGCTTGTTACGCACCGGATGTCCGAATGCCGGTTGTACGACCGGCTGCAGGCTGCTCCCGGGGAGATGGAATCCGCCGGCATCCGTTCGATTCATCTTGTCGGTGATGCACATACCCCGGGGATTGTTGCCCAGGCGACATTTTCCGGTACGCGCCTGGCGCGCGAATTTGATACGGAGAATCCGGACCTGCACAGGCCGTTCATACGGGAGCGGCGTCTTGTTGACGCAACCGAGGCTGACTATCGGCTCGGGGCCGAGACGCTCTGCGCCTGAATTTCCGGAACAGGCAGGACAGGAGGAACAGGAAATGACTGGTGAACTGAAACCGACACCGTTTGCCGAGGCCTACCCGGACGGCGTGGCGGAGTGGATGGATGTCATGGGATTCGCCGTTCCGGTTACCTGGGGAGACCCGGCCGCGGAGTACGATGCCGTGCGCAGTCACGCCGCGGCGATGGAGTTTTCCATGCTGTTGAAATGGGATGTCAGGGGGCCAGCGGCGAAAGAGGTCGTGGACAGCATCTTTTCAAGGGACATGTCACGGGTGCCGCCGGGGAGGATAGCTTACGGCGTGGTCACCGATGAATACGGCAAGATGGTTGATGACTGCACGGTATTCGTTCATGGAACGGAACATGTCCGCATATACGGCGGCAATCCCGAGGTGGAGAAATACCTGGATAACCGGTGTCCTGTGGGCGTCAGTGTCGAACAGGTTCGGGAAGCGTTCGCACAACTCTCCGTCCAGGGTCCCAAGAGCCGCCGGATCCTCCAGAAGCTGACCGGTCAAAGCCTCTCGAGTGAATCCCTGCCCTATTACCGGTTCCTGGAGGACGTGGAGATGGCCGGCATGCCGGTTCAGGTCAGCAGGATCGGTTTCACCGGGGAACTGGGTTTTGAAATCCTGTTGCCAGCGGGGCAGGCCGGGCGGTTCTGGGATACGCTGTTCGAGGCGGGAGAAACCGACGGGCTGCTCCCTGCCGGAGCCGCGGCGGTGATGATGTGCCGGATCGAGGCCGGAATGATAATGGCCGACCTGGAGTATGACCACACCATGACGCCTTATGAATGCAGGATGGGTTGGGCAGTTGACCTGTCGAAGGACGATTTCCAGGGCAGGTCCGCCCTGGCCCTCGCCAAGGACTCTCCGCGGGTGGGTATCTGCAGTGTCATCCTGCCCGGGGAGGGAGAGTTTGACGGCAGGCCCCTGGCGCGCGACGGCGCGGTCGTGGGGCGTGTCACGATGGCCGTTCCCTCTCCCTGCCTGGGCGGGCGGCTTCTGGGCCTGGCGCGCGTCGGACGGGACTGCCTGGCGCCCGGCACGATCCTTGAACTGGAGGGGCTTGACCAACCCGCAACGGTTGTCTCAACGCCGGTATACGATCCCGAGCGAACCCGGGTCCGCTCCTGATGGCTGGTATTCCCCGGGAGCTGGCCATGAACGGCACGGAATGCATGGACAGGTTGATAGCCGGTCAGAGAGAGAATCCCGGCATGACCCTCGACCAGGCGTTTTACGTCAGTTCCCGGGTCTTTGAGCGTGATGTCGAGCGGATATTCCGGCAGCAGTGGATTCTTGTCGGCCATGTATCACGCATTGCCGGGACGGGTCAGTACTTTCTGCTCGAGATCGCGAACGAGTCCATCATCGTCATCCGCCAGAGCGAGTCCGTCGTCAGCGCGTTCTACAATGTATGTCGTCATCGCGGATCGAGGATATGTCTCCAGCCGGAAGGTCGGCGCAGAATGCTGACCTGCCCCTACCATTCATGGACCTATGGCCTGGACGGGGCCTTGAAGGTTGCCCGGACCATGCCCGAAGGTTTCGATCCGTCGCAGTATGCACTGACCCCATGCCAGGTCAGGGTCCATCATGGACTGATCTTCCTGTATCTCGGATCGGGTCAGGCTCCCGATTTTGACAGCCTGTACGGGGAGACGGTGCCCTACCTGGCGCAGCAGGGGATAGCCGAAGCGAAGACCGCGGCAAGAACGGATTATCCCAATGCGGCGAACTGGAAGCTCGTGGTGGAGAATTTCATCGAGTGCTATCACTGCGCCGCCGCCCATCCGGAGTACACATCGGTTCATTCCGAAGAAAAGCTCAAGGCGTTCGGCGCTGGCCCGGGATCCGGTTCACAGGAAGATGTCGACCGGTTTCAGGTCGTCCAGGAAGCGTGGGAGCAGCGGACCAGGGAATCCGGTAATTTTGTCGGAATTCTCGAACCGGAACACGATGCCTTTGCCATGCACCAGGCGGCCCGCTTTCCGATCAACGAAAACGGATGGCTGTCGGAGACCATCGACGGGACAGCGGCCTGCAACAGGCTCATGGGGGCGTTTCAGGAGCACGACGGTGGTCAGACGGCAGTTTCCTTCAATCCGTTCAGCTATGTCCTGGCAAGCAACGATTACGCAGTGGTTTTCCGTTTCACGCCGCGTGATCCCCTGAATACGGATATCGAGCTGACCTGGCTTGTGCATCCGGACGCCGAAGCGGAAAAGGACTACGAAGTGGCCCACCTTACCCGGTTATGGCATGTCACGACGGAACAGGACAAGACCATTACCGAAAACAACCAGCTGGGAGTGCTGTCGAGCGCGTACCGGCCCGGCCCCTATTCATCCCGGGAAGCGCGGAACATCCGGTTCAAGCACTGGTATCTGGATCACCTGGGTGCTTCCCCGGGTTCTTCCGGCCCCGGTTCCGTCGCTTGCTCATCTTCACCCACAGGGTGAGTTTTCGGGAACCTCCATTTTCCCATGAATCCCCTGAGGGTGCTCGCTTTTCCGTGCTTCGGGTTGTTTCTTGTCAGGGGATGAAGATGGTCAGATGTGAGTTCCATTGCTGCCTGCCCTCTTTGTTCCTCAATGAATTCAACAGATAATGAGCATGTTCCATTTGTCAGATTGTGTTAACACGCTCCAGTCTACAGGAGCTGTCCGTGTTGGGGCAAGATATTCCCCATGAGCGAGATACCCTTTCCGAAGCCGCCACCAGTCGATCCGTTGCCGCTGGAAACCTGGCTGGACCGGCCCGACCGCGCCGAAGTGGGCCGCGAGCCGTTCTTCCGCGGGCGGGACGCGGAATTCGATGTCTTCCGCCGGGCGGCGGGCAGCCTCAATGCGGGAATGGTCGGCGGCGGCACGATGATCTTCCAGGGCGCGCCGGGGGCCGGCAAGTCGGCGCTGATGGCGGAGTGCATGGAGGCGGTGCGGCGTCATTCGACCCCCGAGGCGCCCTGGGTGGCGGTAGCCATG